>DXCW01000163.1 GCA_019115805.1 Candidatus Sphingobacterium stercorigallinarum | reverse complement strand
GACGGTAAACAATTACAGGATCAATACAAGAACCATCTCAGTGACTTCCATGATTGGGATCAAAAGCCACATGCAGAGCACTGGACATTGTTTCCTGACAATATCTCCGAACGGCTGAGCATCGATGAGACTGTTCCTTTATCAGATAAAGTGGTGTATCTCTCAAATAGGCATCGTAGATGAACCGTACTATCTTGGCTTCGGTTTCCTCTACGACCAAACGTCTGTCTTTTCGTTCGCCTTCTTTTCTATACCCAAAAGGTGCGTTCTTGTAAACATATCTTCCCTCTTTGGCTTTTGCGGTATAAATACCGCCCTTGACCTTTATACTTCGGTTGATGTTATCCTCTTCGGCGAGCAACAACTGCAATCCTGCACGAAAGAAACTTCCGGGCGTTTCATAATCAAAGGTAATCCCCTCGGTCACGCTTACTACCTGTATGCTGTACTTCTGTTGCAGGAGCTTGACCAAGCTCATCGCTTCCCCAGCATCACGGCTGAAACGGTCAAGTTGGTCAACCAAAAGGTAATCGACTGTCCTATGGTGCTTGGTTATGAACTCTCTTAGCTTGATGAAGTCGGGACGGTCAAATGTCCTTGCGCTCTTGCCCCTATCAACAAAGGTATCCACCAGTTCGACATTATTGAATTTAAGCCATTGGTCGGTATAGAGTTCCTGTCTTTCGATTGAACTGTTACTCTGTCCGAGTTGACTGAACCGTAGGTATTATCGCTCTTTTCATAGTATTCCCTTAACGTTGCTGATACAATAATCTCAATGATTAAATTTACAAATTTTTCCTCTTTTTCACGCTCCCTTTGCTCGTTAATTTCCAAAATGGTCTTATCGATTTCGGGAGTTTCCTTGTTTCTATCACTGTTTTCCATCGCTATACTCCTTTGCGTTAATAAAAAAATGAAGCAGATAATCAGCTTCATTTTTAAAACTACCTTGAAAAGAGGCTCGACCTTTCAATGTTGTAGTCAAAGGTTGCATTTGGCGTTCAGATGCTAAATACTCGGTTTGGGATTATTATGTTTTGGGCGTGTCCCTTTGCATTTCTGCCAACGCTCAAAAACCAACACAAAAAATGCAAGCGGGTCGGGCTATCCGCTACAAGTCCTCGCTCCGTTGCACTTCGATGTGGGCTTTCCGCTTCAATCCCTCACGCAAACCGAAACGCAAAAACAATAGAGTTGAAAGATTTTCTCAAAACCTGTCACATTATTACCTTTGAAATTGTCTAACTCTAAAATCAAAAAATGGACGATTTAAACACATTGAACAAAAAACTATTCCCATATGCTTACAACATTTTGGGAAATATTGACGATTGTCAAGACGTAATTCAAGACGTTTTAATAAAATTCAATGAAAAAGAGGTCAGTTCAATTTCTAATAAAAATGCGTATCTGATAAAGTCGGTCATCAACCAAGCCATAAACCTAAAAAAGAAAAACGACAGAGAAAGGCAACAAAAAATTGTGTTACCCGAACCAATCGTTACCAATCAAGGCGAAAGCAAAATTGAATTAGACGAAATACTTAACTACTCAATGTTCGTTTTACTCGATACTTTGAATAGCAAAGAAAGAGCCGTTTTTTTACTCAAAGAAGCGTTTGATTACGACCACGATGAAATCGCTGAAATATTAGAAATTTCGGTAGAAAATTCCCGACAAATCCTCACAAGAGCCAAAAAGAAACTGAAATTGCGGAAACCCGAAATCGCAACTTCGTCTGCAAAAGACCGAAAATATTTAGAAAAATATGTGTCCGCAATCCGTAAAGGCGATGTAAAAACGTTGGAGCAAATGCTATCTGATGAAGTGCAGGTTTTGGCAGATGCAGGAAATAAATTACAGGTCATTGCAGAACTGACTTCGGGAATTGACAACACCATTAAACTGATGACCTACGTTTATGAAAATCATCAAAAAGACCTTGAAATCAAAATCGAAGAAATCAATCATCAATCTGCATTACTGTTTTACAGAGGTACAACCTTGATAAACTGTCAGATATTTGAGCTAAACCCATACGGAAAAATCACAAGTATTTTTTCTGTCGTTGACCCCGAGAAATTGATGAAAATTTAAAAACTTCTCTACTTTCTGTCACGTTCCGAAATTTGAAATTGTCTTACAAGAAATAATTAAATTTTATAGACAATGAAAGAATTTGTATTGATTTTCAGATTAAAAGACATTTCCGATTTCAGACCAACACCCGAACAAATGCAGGAACGTATGAATTGGTTAGCAGGAATTGCTTCACAAAGCAAATTGGTGGACAAAGGCAACACGCTTTTGCCATTTGCAGGAAGTGCAAAAACCGTAAAACCTAACAACGAGGTAACAGACGGAGTTTACACCGAAAACAAAGAATTTGTTAGCGGTTATGTTGTGGTAAAATCCGAGACCATTGATGAAGCGGTCGAAATCGCAAAAGCTAATCCGATTTTTGACCAAGTAGGCGGAAATATTGAAATAAGGGAAGTTTTGAAAAGAGATTAGCATTTAACAAAATAACAAATCAAGCCCCGAAAAAAATCGGGGCTTGATTTGTTATTTTGTATTCTTGTACCCAAAAAAGAACAAAAAGGTAGCAAAGGTAAGGCGGACAGCCACCGCACCGCCCAACCAAAAGACTACGGCATAATGGCAGGGCAGAAAAGGTGGCTTCGTCAAGTTGTTTGTGTTGTCCTGCCACCCTTCGGGACTTATTCCGTTTCCTTTTGGTTTTTCAGCCTGTCCGCCTTGTTAAAATGGCTTTCTTTTTTTTCTGTTTTTTTGTTTTGGAAAATAATTTTAAGAGGGAGGAACGCACCACCCGCCAACACACCGTTATCAAAACAACGGCTTGTGCTTCTCGTCATAGATTTTCTTAATCAACTCTCCGAACTCCTGAAAGTGGTATTCGATAATGTTGTCCAGATACGCATAAATCGTCAGTTTGTCAATTCCCATAATGTTGGTAAGCCTGTTGAACATATCGTGGTGTTCCTGCCGTACATAGACGGATTTGCCCTTGCTTGCCGTAGTGTTCGGGATTTTAAAGAACTGTCCACAGTAATCCTCTTTGGTCAGCTTCTTTGGTTTAGAGGTCGTTTTTTTAGCGTTGCTTGCTGACGGTCTTGTATGTTCGGTTTCTGTTATCACAGTTTTTTCGTCCGTTTCGGGTGCGATAAGGTCGTCCCGATGTTGTTCCTGTACAGGTTGTTTCTTTTCATAGCCAATAAAATTTTCCAAAGAAAAATCCTGTGCTTTGGGTTGCTGTTTTTTGTCATCTTCGTGTATCATATCATTAAATTTTATGTTATTTCAAATTAGCTATATGGTTAGCTGAACAGTCAGTTGTATATATCATTGCACCTGCATATTTTCAATTAGCTAAAAAGCCAACGACTTTGCTTGCAATCACTTTAACCCATTGATTAACTCCGTAGCCAATCAGCCAACGAACCACAACAAAGGAAATAAAAGCAACGCCAATCCAAATAAACGTGGCACTTAAAGGTACTATTTGGCGTTCATTGGCTTGATTGTAAATAGCTGTTATTCAAATACTCTTGCCGAAATTTGTAATGGAGGCGACTGATTTTTTCCAGCTAAACCGAATCCGTTTTGAAAACGGATTTTTCTGAACCCCTGTTCAGAGCAAGTTATCTTTTGAGGTACTCGAAATGAATTTCGGCACTCAAAAGCACTTGCCCTTGCAGGGAGCTGAAAACCGCTCCGAAGTCGCAGTTTTGTTTAACATTAGAAATGGATTTATTATGGAAGAAAAGAACAGTAAACAGATTAGGAAAACAGGGAGGAAACCGAAGAGCGACCCTGCCGTACATCGGTATTCCATTAACCTGAACGCAGAGGAAAACGCCAAGTTCCTTGCCCTGTTTGACCTATCGGGAATGAACGCAAAGGCACATTTCATTACAGCCTGCATCTTTCAGAAGACAGTAAAGACCGTAAAAATTGATATGAATGCCGTTGAATACCACGAAAGATTGACCAAATTTTTTGGTCAGTTTCGGGGAATAGCTACCAATTACAATCAGATTGTGAAGTTATTAAACGCCAATTTTTCGGATAAAAAAGCATTGGCATACCTCTACAAATTGGAAAAACAGACCATTGAAATGGTGCAGATATGCAAAGAAATCGCAACGCTAACCGCCGAATTTGAGAAGAAACATCTGAATAAAGAGTAAGAAATAATTGTAATTTATTTCAGTTTACTTCGCATAGAGATATTATAAGGAACAAAACCCTCTCTTAAATACAGTTGATATGCTTTTTCGTTTTTAGCCAATACTGATAATTCGAGATAATCTACTTGGTGTTCATGCCCCCAATCTTTTATTTTGTTAATCAGTTTAGCACCGACACCGTGTCCTCTGTAATGTTCATCAACAACAATATCCATTAAGTAGACAGAATTTAATTGTTTAAAACAATCATAAGGTGGAGAAGTCTGTAATTGGGCAATTACAAATCCGATAATTAAATCATCCTTTTCATAGACATAACCTATAAAACCGTTTTGTTGTTCAATTACGCTTTTTAAAAAATCCTCATTCTGATAGGTTGGTTTATGATAATACGGTTCTGTTTCAGCAGTTAATTTGAATAATGCAAAATACAGCTCATTCACACGTTGTATATCTTCTTTGGCAATTAATCTAATCATTTTTTGTAATTGTCTGTTAGGGAGAACAAAGTTACAAAAACAATTTATTGAATACTGAATATGAAAGAAACCCAAAATAAAGGAGTAAAGTTATGATTGCAAAAATCGGAAAAGGAAGCAATATGTACGGAGCGATTTTGTACAATCAGCAGAAAGTGGACAGGGAAAACGGAGCGGTTTTATTGCTGAACAAGATACCCGATACAATGAACGGAAGGTATTCCGTAGCGTATTTCAATAAGTGCTTTGAGCCGTATTTGTCGGCAAATATCAAAACGGAAAAGACCGTACGGCATATTTCATTGAACCCAGACCCGAAAGACAAGGTAAGCGATGAACAGTTTACGGAAATGGCACAGGAGTATATGGAGCGTATGGGCTACGGCAATCAGCCTTATATTGTTTTCAAACATACGGATATTGATAGAACGCACATTCATATCGTTTCGACCTGTGTTTGTATTGACGGAAAGAAAATTCCCGATGATTACGACCATCCACGTTCAATGGCTATCTGTCGGGACTTGGAACAGAAATACAATTTGCACAAAGCTACTGAGCAGGCGCAAAAGCAGGGCAATAAAGTTTTCAAACCTGTGGATTACCACAAAGGTGATATAAAAAGTCAGATCGCTTCTGTAGTACGGCATTTGCCGAAATATTACAGCTTTACGACAATGGGAAGCTACAATGCTTTGCTGTCGCTGTTCAACATTACAGCGGAAGAAGTAAAGGGCGAGCGTAATGGTCAACCTGTAAATGGATTGGTTTATGTTGCTTTGGACGAAAACGGAAACAAGACAAGCAATCCATTTAAAGCATCGCTATTCGGGAAAGATGCAGGAGTTGCACAACTGCAAAAGCACTTTGAACAGTCAAAAGAGAAAATGAAAACCAATCCTGCGAGGTCTGTTCTTAAAAATACGGTGGAGCTTGCCATACATACCACAAACAATGAAACGGATTTTAGAAAGCAATTGACCGAACAAGGAATTAATACCGTTGTAAGACGTAATAGTAAAGGACGAATTTACGGTATGACCTTTATTGACCACGAAAGCAATATTCCATCCACCGAAATGCCACGCGTACAGCTGTACTTATCGTTTACAAAGCGAACGGCATCAAGAGCTTGTCATACATACACCGGTGTGTAAAATTCAACACCCTATTTTCTTATTTTTTATAAAAATGCTCCCAGAAAGCATCTGTCTTCCTGAGAGCACGTTTGCTGGAGCATGTGATTTATCGAAACGATGGATTTTCTATTTCAGCACGCCATTCCGCTCCGCTGATATCGATTAACTTCAAGGCATAGTTTTCCTTTATCTTAACGCCGTCCAGATCAATAGTCAGATCCGCTTTTGCCCCCAGGGGCATAATCAAAGAATGTGCTCCGGGTTTAATTTTGGCGACATAATGGTTATTGATTTTTTCCGTAGGAAAATTGGCTAAAGCATCTTGATCGATGGATTTAATCACCTGACCACGGTCATCTAACACCTCTATGCCAATCAAAAAGGATCCATATACGTCAGCCCCTTCCACCCTAAAGAGTTCAAAAATGAGCTGAGAGTCACTGTATTGGATGTTTGATATTTCGACCTTCGGTTTCACTGATTTATTATGCAACGTGCCAAACACACCACCGTGAAAATATTGATTGGTAAACAAGGTCAAGCCGAAAATAAACAGCGACATTGTGAGCACTTTTGGCGCTAAGTTTTTTACTTGAAGTGTTCCTGATCCAAGAAACGCAAACCACTTCTGTCGGGTAAAACTGTAGTTCTTTCTCATCAGCCAATCATCTAGAGAATAGGCATTGCTTCCCGTTAAGAATAAAACAAAGCCGCTCGCCACCCCCAATACACCAATCTGCCACTCATCTAAGCAAGTGGTCCCTAGCCAGCCTGAGCCCAACAAGATGCCCATCGCTAGGAAAAATACACCGATACTCATGGCTCGAGTAAACAGTCCCAAGATCATAAACAAGCCTACAATCGCTTCCACAATGGTGAACGCCACCATGGCAATTTGTAAAGCCTCCGGATTGGAAACTAAATATTCGATAACCGGCTTGATGCCAAGCGCATTAGGTAGAAAATGATTGAATTTTTCACCGATGTAACCCGCCTCTTCGGGGATGAGTTTATTGTCTAAAATTAAACGGCGCCAAAATGCTGAAAAATAAGTCCAGCCGATAACCCAACGTAGGGATAAGGTATAAAGTCCAGCCTTGTCGACTGCACGATCGATATGTTGTTTCATTGATTTCTATATTTTATTAAACGTAAAAAAGTAACGGATCGAGTGTACGGTTATACGATATCCATTTTCCAGCGTTTATATAAAATATATTTTGGTGGACTGCTTCCTAAAGCGATATTTAAATCCGGCAGATTACATGCTACAGATTGTGAAGAAAGAAGATGGGTATGGAGAAAATAATCTTCGTTCTGTCCACTACTTGGTTGCGCTTTATATATAGAAGAGGCACCCTGGGATTTAAACTGTAGATATAAGCAGTTTGTAGTGGAACTGGTCGTTTTTGTTTTGTTCCCTTGCTGAGCGTAATCGGTTCCTAGCGACAAGAACCACGTTTCTTTAACCGGACACGGACTCAGTGAAAACAGGATCAACCACACCAAAGCGATGTGTTTAAAACAAATGCTATTTTTCAGTCCCTTAGGCATTGCCCAAAGGTACATAATTTTATTGATCTGCTGGAATGTGCTTCATAGACAATAGGATGCCGCTACCGGTTGGATCAGTCGAGTGACCGGGCTTTATTAATCTAATTGTCCATACATTTGGTTCAAAAACCGATGCCTCTTTTGGTGATCTCCCATTTATCTTCGGCGAATCGATCTCCAAGTAAAGACTTCAAGTACGCTTGGAAAGACGAAAACGTCATCCGATTCGGACCTATAGGCAAACTTGATGTTTTTGATTTGACCGTAAAATTGAGATCAACCTCCGTAGCAAATATATGTATATGCTCCTCTGGTACCGACAGTCCTAAAATCATTCCCGGAAGGCCAAAAAAAACAGCAGGTCCGCCTGCCACATCAATCTCTGGACAATAAAAGGCCACAACATAAATCGAATCCATATACAATCCATTCGCCCGCCGGCATTCATACCCCTGAATTTCCATGCGTTCATCGGTGTATTTCCATTTGATACGCTCCGGTTTATCGATAATTAGAAATTCCTCTTCACCGAACTGTTTCTTGACAAGAATCGAATCCGTTTCCATATCCCGAAAAACTGCCGTCGTTGGGATGCCGATCAATAGGTCGATAAAATCCTGCGATTGATTTTCGTCCGTCAACGCATATAAGCTGCGTTTTCTATCAAAGTCCATTTCATAGTTCCTCATTAGAAAACGATTATTCTGGAGTGATAAGACATAATCACGATATTTGGTTGAACTAGCTTGGGCATCCAAAAGCTTTCTCGCTCGCTCAAACCTATTGATTTTCACTTCATATTCGATTTTCCCTTGATGCGCTATATGCTGATACTGCGCTTCCGAATCAAAGAATAGCACCATGAATAAAACAAAAGAAATTATATAAGGTCGTATCATTTAATCCCCCATTCTGTTTATATCCCACTTAAAGGACAGTAAGAAATACCTATGGATAGTCGAATACCGGCTCTCCGTAAAACCGGTATTGCCATAAACCCTTTGAAGCCCCGAGTTCTGGTTCAACAGATCGTTTACCGACAGTTCTGCCGTGAATATATTTTCTTTTCCAAAGGTTTTGATCAGCGATGCATCCCAAAGCAACTGGTTCAACGATGTACCTAATAATGCATTTTTCGGCTTATATACGTAATGGAAACGTTGTTCCAATCGAAAATTTAAGAGGAAACTCATATCGAGCCCACCACTTCCTTCGAAACCGACGCCCTTAAAATTCAGATTATCGTTTTGAGAATAATCCAAGCTTTCGAAAACTGGCCCTGCTATTAAATTGAACCGAAAGCCTGCTCGTTCCTTGAATGCTAGACTTGGCTGAAACTTGACAAAAGTGCTATTCAGCTTATTTTCCGTGCCGTCTACGTAATGATATCCGACAGATTGCCGACCATCAAGCTGTAACCATAAATAATCTCGTTTACCGGTCACCTCCTTCCCGTATGATGTACTAAAGGTATAGTCATAAGTCTGTTTATCAGTATTGACTGGACGAATGGTATTATATTCTTCTCCAATCCGGATAGCATAAGCGATATCATTTTGTTTTAGATTGTATTCAAACGAGGCGTTGATAGCCCTCAACTTTTGGAGCTTGAAGTTATAGTAATTTAAGAAGAACCTATTAACCGATCGTGGTCTCAATGCTGTATTACCGGAATAGACGTTCAGTAGATCACTGGCGTCTCCGAAAGGCTGAACAAAAAAAGAGGTCGGAGCGATATCGATTTTACTATATTCTCCCTTTATGATATGATTCTGGCTCCATTTATACTCTAGATAAACAGCAGGTTGCAGGAAAACATAACGATGACGAATGGTGTCACTCCCACCGATATCTTCCAGATTGGAGCTTTCCATTGATAAAGCGGTTCCAAATTCGGCCGTGAGGCCTTTAATCGTTCTTCGATATACGGATCTAACCCTATTCATCCTATAATTGTATCGAAAATCACCTCCGAACATGCGTAAATAGCGCTCTTGCTGACTCCTTATGTTAGAGCGATTGCCACTGAGGTAATTTATGTTCTCAAAACTGCTTACAAGTGCCCCGTGGAAAATCGGTTCACTATAGGTAAGACTAAAATCCAGGTTATTTTCATGCCTATTGCCTTCCGCTTTCAGTTCAGTCGTCATCGGCTGGTCCAGGCCATCGTTGTTCATTTTGATATAACCATCACCGGAGACACGCATTAGGCTGGGTTGAAAGCCTATAGATATCCTTCTGCCTTCTTCGTTTAATTCTGTTGACCAGTTCACATTCAACTTCGTTCGAAAAATATCCTCCTTGGAATCATTATTCTGCTGTAAACTACTGATTGCACCATTCTCTCCAATATATTCCACTCGCGAGTCCTTTTGATACACTTCAAAAGCCCGCTCATGACCGCCATGGAGTGAAACAATAAGCCTTGAACTGCCATTCATCTCATAATTGAGGTCAAGATTTTGCGCATGCGTCGTCCTCTTAAAGTCCGTTGTACTTGTGTTTTCTAGTGGTCGGATTTCGGAATCAATAACCTGATACACTTCCCTGTCACCTTCGACGGTCATACCTTTGACGCTGACATGGGTATTCAGCTTATGCTTTTCCCAGTCGTTCGAATAACTCAGGCCGCTACTGTAGACTTTCGGCTTTCCTTGTCCTGTGAAATTCCCTGTATAATCATCAAATTC
This sequence comes from Candidatus Sphingobacterium stercorigallinarum, assembly GCA_019115805.1. Lineage (GTDB taxonomy): Bacteria > Bacteroidota > Bacteroidia > Sphingobacteriales > Sphingobacteriaceae > Sphingobacterium > Sphingobacterium stercorigallinarum. Next base: position 56,486 of record DXCW01000163.1, on the reverse strand, counting down.
ATTACCCAGCCCTCCTCCACCATCACTCATATTTTTGTACCCGATTCCTAGTTCACCGGTATTGCTCAGGACACCATACCCGAAGATTTTCTCCTTGCCGTTAAACCTATTCAACATGATCATATTGTTATAATATCTATTCATGTATCCTACCTGAGCCATACCAAACATCCCTTTATTTTTATCCTCTTTAAGTTTAATATCGATTGTTTTCCTTTTGTTGTTGTCCTTAATTCCAGTAATTTTCTCTTCCTCACTGACATCATCATAAATCTGGATCTTGTCAACAATATCAGAACGGATATTTTTCGTTACCAATGAAGGATCATTTCCGAAGAAAGGCTCTCCATCCACAAGAACCCTTTCAATCCTCTTCCCGTGTGAAAAAATTTGCCCCCCTTTGGTGATTTGCATTCCGGGTAATTGATCAATAACATCCTCCACGCGAGAATTCGGTGTTAAGTTGAGACCGCTCAGGTCATACTCCAGCGTATCTCCCTTCATGTTCTTCAAACTTCTTGCAGTGACCACAACTTCTTCGATAAACACCGCATTTAACGGCAACTTGATTGTCCCCACATCGGTGTCCGTAAATCCCGCATCAACCGCTAGAAACACCCCCACATCCGTATGTTTTGGATACATAAACACCAGGATATACTGGCCCGTATCTGCTGGAGAAAGTAGAGAGAACTTACCGGTTTCATCGGTTCTGGTAAAGGCATAAAATACAGAGTCGCTACCTTGCAAGACGTTCACTATTGCACCTTCCAGCGCAACACCCCCTTCGCCCTCCACTCGTCCGGTTATTTGTTGGGCTTGAACCGAGGCAAATAGGCCGACCCACATTGTGATTATTGCTTTTTTCATCCGTTACTGGTTTTCCTTAAACTCCAAGAGCAGGCGGTATAAGTTTATCAAAAACGAATATATAACTAATTAATTAGTTATAAAACTATAAAAATAGTTTTGCAATTTTATTTGCTGAAGAGAAACATGATGATATCTCCTTACGCAGATACGCTAGGCCCTACGGATTGTGTGACGTTAAGCACCCGCTCGTCGCGATCTGGCAAGAAAAATTCTTCGTCCTCTCCGATTTTTTGCAAAATTTGGTTTATCTTCAATTCGCCTTGAATTATCAATCTAAAATGAAAACGCTTCTCGTCACGGTCACTATCCTATTTCTGAGTACTTCAGACCTGTTTGGCCAACGCTTGTCGAAGGCGGACTTCTTAGGGGATCTTGAATTCGTCTATCAACACCTGAAGGAATCGGTCTCCTATCGCACGCAAAAAAACAAGCATAAACAAGTCGAGTCAACATATCAGGAGCTCAAAGAAAATGCGTCTGATTCCTACTACACCTTGGATGCGTGCCGAGCATTACACCGCTTAGTAGATGTGGTTCTTGATTTTCATAATGCCGTTTTTTCCAGTAACGCTGCCTTTAGTTTTAACGATTTAAAGGATTCATTAAATGCAGAAGCGGTTTTAGCGCAGACCAAGGGCTTCTTCCCCTTTTCAACCGTGGATCTTGATCGTTTACGCCTTAAATTATCGAATAGTTCAGCCGATGCTGTTGAAGGAATCTACTGGGGGCAACACGGCCTCAAAATTGGCATCGATAAGCAGGAGGATCAATATGTAGGCATTGTATTAGAATCCGACGTAGCTACATGGACTCCGGGGGAGGTAATCGCATATATCATTCCCAAGGGGGATAACCACTTTCGCATCATCTCTGGCACGTTAAGTAAACAAATTAGCCAAACCAGCGATTATCATCGTGAAGGCAGTTTTCTAGGGATGATGTGGCTGAAAACCCCCAGTAGATCCGTTCACTATTATCCCGAACCGCATCTCCCCTTGTATGATCATCAGAAAATAGGCCCGCAAATCGATTACCTGAGGGTGGGCTCATTTCAGTTGTCTCAACTGAAAACTGCAGAGGCATTTTATGATAAGTTGCAAAAAACAGGCTTGGCTAAAAACCTCATCATCGATCTCAGAAATAATTATGGCGGAAACCGTAAAAATGCAAACCTGCTGCTGCAATTAATGAAAAGATATAGACTGAACACCATTATTCTGACGAATTACGCTACCGTCAGTGCTGCCGAGCAGTTCACCTTGAGGGCCAAACGACTTAAACACGTTCTTATCGCGGGAGATAGAACCCGTGGTACGCTTACCTACGGGATAAATTATCCCCCAAAATTGGTTTCGCCATCCGGCGTTTTTAAAATCGCGTTCACGGATCTTAAAGATCAGTGGAAAAAATTCCTCCCTTATGAAGGCATTGGTGTTATTCCTGATAAGCACCTATCGAACGATCGAAGCTGGATTGATCAAGCCGGGGAGATGCTAATGGAGCAACCTACGGGTGAGCAAAGAGCGTCCACAGTGCCGATCACCTGATTGCCACCACTTGCTATCACATGATTTTAGGCTACCGATGCCAAGATTCGATAAACACGCACTAGAGAAGGCGTCGCCCTCGTTCGAGTGCTAGATGTAGAATGAATCCCGAATGTGCCTCAGCCCAGCCCGATGGAGCACGCTTTCTAGCGCTGCAACGGGATTTCTAATACATCACTGTAACAGGTCGAGTTTCTGTGTACCTTTTGAACAAAAACACGTTCTAATTGCACCGCTTCATCCAACAACAATTCATGACTTCGATCACCCGGCGTCATGGAAGAGGCTTTCGTTCCAGGCAATAGTTCGCCATCGGCGTCTACCCACCGGAAATAGTAGTCTTCCGTTTCTTGCTCAACGGTGACATACCAGCGATTTTCTTCGGTCTTCTCTATTGTTTTCAGTACCGGCATAGCGATTTCGTCCAAAAGATGAACATGGATTGCCGTACGCGGTGAGCGATTCCCTCTATATATCGCTTCCACATAATAGGTCTTGTTCTCCAGCAGACGCGGTGTCTGAAAGTTTGTCGTTTCTGCAAGCGCTTGTCCCCCTTTTTCTTGATCATACCAACGGTAGGTAAAACCAGCTACCGGATTTTTGATACTAATGGCTTGATACCCATTGAAACACGTTTCCAGAGAATCGCCCCAAGTAGTGATCGGTGCTGATAACTCCTTTTTATCAGTCGATGAAACAATCCATTCCTGTTCGTAAACATGATCGCTATGTGTTGGGTTTCGCACTAAATTGGTCGTATCCTCGACGACCAACTTCACGATATTTTCTCCTACATCAAACTGTACGGGCTGGATGTAAATAGAATCCACTTGTTCGGCTATCTGCTCTCCATTTAACAACCATTTTACCGACAGGGTATTTGGACTCGGTTTAATCAATGTGGCCGCAAAGCGCGATACACTATCGGCAACTAAAGGTTTTTGATTTTTCGGGTAAAGCGCAAGAATGGGATTCGACTTTTGGTGTACGGTTTCCACGATGATTTCTTGACAGACACTACAAAAAGGGGCGACCAGATACTGCATTTTACAAAATTCATGAGGGTTTACAAGACTACACCGGTGGACTGCGGTCTGATCTCCGTTACAAGCGGTTTGATTTTTCGGTGTTAGCCTCTTTTGGAATCGGCGGAGACTTCTATGATGGCAATTACCAAGCGCTTATGGGCGGAATTAGGGCAACGGGTAATAATGCCTCTGTAGACCTGCTCAACAGCTGGAGAAGTACGGCGGACGCCGGGGATGGCCACACGCCCATTCTGAGGACTCAACTCAATTACGGTTCGCAAACCTCTACACGGTTTCTATATGACCATACCTTTTTACGTGTTCGCAACATCACCCTGGGATATACTTTCGCCCCTACTCAGCTCGAACGCATCAAACTGAGAAGCGCGCGGATTTACTTCAATGTTCAAAATCCATTTACGTTTTTCCCGAATGCACCAACTGGAGCTGATCCGGACTCGGGAATCGATGCCAGAGCGATAAACAACAACACAACGACCAATCGGTTCATTTCTTTTGGACTCAACCTAGGGATTTAAACTTAACACCAATGAAAACGAAAATAACATCAATACTTCTGATCGGATTGTCACTACTTACCTTTTCATGTAGTAAAAGCTTTTTGGACGATCCCACACCACAAAATGGTGAACTGACGGATCATCTTATTTTTTCAAATAAAGCGGGAGCTCGAAGCGCATTAACCGGAATTTACTGGATTTTACGCAGCGAGGATCTAAACGGATATGGCGGAGGCGGTTCCGCTTTAACAAACCGAGGCTTACAAACCACCATGTTTCATTTTGTCATGAAAGGAAACAATATCTTGGATATTTACGATGGGGCTTACTGGTGGGGAAACGAATCCACCTGGATTGAAGGTCATTATAACCGGGATGCCAACGGAAGCCGTTCGCCGCAAATATGGGACATGTTTTATGCCGTCATCAACAACGCTAATGCCATCATTCAGCAAGTGCAGGAATTGCCCGATGCTTCAGATGAAGAAAAGAACGCTTTTATTGCGGAAGCCCGGGTACTGCGCGCTTACAGTTATTTCTGGCTTGCGCGCGTGTATCAAAAATCCTATGCCATTAACCCAGAAGCGCCAGCGGTTCCGATTTACACGCAATCGGCCGATAAAGAAACCTACGGTAATCCACGATCCAGCTTGAAAGACGTCTATCAACTCATCACAGCAGACATCGATTTCGCCTTGGCGCATATTTCCGAGCATCGTGAAGGCAAATACGTCGTCAACAAGCACGTCGTCTCGGCCTTTGCCGCAATGATCTATCAGGAATTGGCTATGCAAGATGCCTCGCTATGGGACACGGTGATAAAAAATGCACAGGATGCCACGCAAGGCTATCCGTTGATGAGCAATGCGGAATATCTTGCTGGCTTCAATTCCATTGACAATCAAGAGTGGATATGGGGTCTCCCTGTTCCCAGCGATCAATCACTCACCTATTACTCGATCTACTCCTTTTTAGATCAAGAGAACGGGTATTATAAAAACTTATACGCCACCTCCGAATTGTTCGACTTATATTCCGAGAGGGACATTAGGCGCGATTTACTGGTCAATCCTGGATATGGCCCGGAATACCCAAGGTATCAAAACTATACGAATAAATTCCGTTCCAGAACACCGGGCTTGATGGAAGGAGATATTGTGTTGATCCGCTCCGCGCAACTTCTACTCATTGAGGCAGAAGCCTATATTCAAAAAGGAGAGGTACAGGCGGGTATCGATAAGATCCATCAACTGCAAAAACTTCGTGATCCCGAAGCAGAGAAACTGTCTGGATCGCTATCACGCGCTGCCTTGATAGATGAAGTCATCAAGGAGAGGAGGCGGGAACTGTATGGCGAAAACGGCGGAGTGTATTTCGACTACAAACGTCTACAAAAAACATTTACGCGTACCGGAAATCATTCGCATTTGGTTACTATTGAACCGGACGATGTGAGGTGGTTGATGCGTATCCCTAAAAAAGAAATCGATGCCAACCCGACAATTAGCGAAGCGGATCAGAATCCCTAATTTTCTGGATTGGCACGGCGCGAATCCTAAATTGTTAAAAAGTGTTAACGTTTTAGCCTAAAGATACGAAAGAGACAATCGCTGCGTTTAGGTAGTGTAAAAGAAACAATAAGTAGAGTAAATAATTTCATAATTTAGGTTAATAATTGGTTTGGTAAAATCCCGTAGGCTCCCCGCCTCGGGATTTTCTTTTTATCTGACGAGTATCGGTCCAGTATCCAGCTGCATACGATAGGACTCCAGCGTAGCCTTATAAGCGCCAAAAAAAATAGCGGTTTTCATGGATTGGTGATTTTCCTGATTTTTGAGATTTTTGTCTCAGAACGTACTTGCCCACGGAGTGGCGGAGCTGGAATTCAATTTTGGTCCAACGCGATGTTCCCTATTCCCTATTGCAATCGCACCGTTAAATAGCCTGTATTCCCCGACCGGTGTACACTGGCGACCTTAGGGTGCTTTGGAAAGGTCTGCGGCATGATGAATGAAAAATAATGAGGAATACATTACGGATAGCCATATGGTTAGTACTCCTATCAGGATACGGGGTGGCGGAATCCCAAGGGGATACACCCAACCAAATGACAGCAAACGAATCGCTTCGGCAGCTCGACACGGTTAAGGAGAGAAACATTTTGTTCGCAGGCATACCTTACCGAGTCGCATCGGAAGCGGAACGGGTATCGGCGATTATCGATGAGAATTGGTATGAATTAGACCGATCAGGAAGTATCGATTTTTTCGTTCTGAATCCAGCGGGTTTCCGTGTAGAAAATGAAGCTGAAGATTCCTGCTCCGGGCTACCGACCGAAAAACTCATAGGGGGATTCGGAGAACACACTTTACTTTTCTTAAATCTTCCCGGACTCTTTACCGGAAGTGTGAAAGACTATCCATTAGAAAAGGGGGTACTGATGGTCGGCGATCGCGTCGTTTTTGGGACGGATGATGCCTATAGATTAGAAGCATCGGGTACCGATTTCAGGGATATTGATCAAGGTCGGACCGGCAGTTTTTACCTTGATTTTTTCCAGAACGGGGCATTCGTCCAACGGCTTATCGACCAATCCGATTATAACGATTCAAAAACAGAGGTACTCAGGATTCTCGACTTAAACGACGACGACCAGCCGGATTTTATGATATCAAGTCCCCGCCACTATGAAGAGCACCATATCGTCATTTGGCTATCCGGCCATAATGGGTATACCAAATATGAAGAAACCTTGAGCTTCGGTTGCTAATTGATGTCCTCAACCGAGGAGTAAAATCCCTTCCACTTACGACGCGTAAATACAAGATCGCAGTGCTCCAGAAGGCATCCCAGCGGATTGGTCCCGAATTGGGAACTAGAAAATAGTGGTTTTCATGGATAGGCAGAGTCCGGGACTTTCCAGAAATTTGTATCAACATGATACGCCAGCATCGGCTAGTTGAGCCAGTAACCAAATTTATGATTTTATTAGGTGGTCTGTTTACCAGTAATGACAGTGGACAGCATAATCTCTCCGCTGTTAAGCTCCCCCACGGCCCCTTATATCCCTATCGGGATAAATCTGGAAAGTTTGGATATGCCGATGAAAGGCTACGGATTCACATTCAACCGCAATACCACACGGCCGGTCTTTTTACCCCGCAAGGATTTGCGATAATAACCGACAGCTTGGGCCGAAAAGGAGTTATAGACACTAACAACACCAAAATCATACCCGCTCTTTACGATCAGATTCACTTATCTGAAACGGAGGATTTCACTTTAGTGGAAACGTACCACTGGTATGATGTCAGATGGCGATTCTGGGAATGGCAATTCCTTCCGGGATTCAGCTTCCTAGGTACCCGTGGCGATAACCGCCTATTCGATACAAAGGTAAAACGGTTAAAGCGAACGGTACTTATCCTCCGGGATCGACCGAAGAAAGTACGCCGCGAGTGCCTCACCGACAATGGGCTTAAAAACAACTACTTTAAGCTCCGCATACTGGACGGAAACCAGATATTGATCGATGATCGGTTGTACCAAATCCGGGCAAATGGTGCCCATTTTCTCGCCGCTGGTGTTAAAGAACTACTGAGCTCGCAGACGTTGGCCCAGCATAAAAACCAGCGACTCTATCTGATCAATCGAAAAGGGAAACGGCTCAAAGGACGGCGCTATCGAACCATAGACGCTATCCCTATGCGACTCGGGGCGGATTTATTGATGACACCGCTTGCCCGAGCCAGCTCTCGCCCTATCGCCACTACCTACCAGAACGACGAAGGTCGTATCTTCATCTATCCCGATTTCTCTAAAGCATTCCCTCTACTCATCAATGAGAATCCTCGTCCAGAAGACCCTTCAGCGAAAGCGCTCATTCAGGGACTGTGGCTACTGGCTTCGGTTCCGAGGTCGGATTACTTTGTGTGCATCAGCAATCTCAATGGGAAGCAATATTACCGTTTTCTCGACCGTCAAGGGAATTGGCATCGGAATCTGCCTCCCAGCATTTCCTTTACGGTGGTCCGCCCTTCTGGCGATATACTCTGGCCAGCACAAGAGGCCTATCTTCCAAAGAATCGGATTCCCGAAAACTGGGAAATCGACCGCATCAGCGCACTCGCCGATCACGATTTGTATCGCATTGGCTTACGACAGGATCAGACGGTACGACAGGGCATTTGGAATGCGGAGAAAAAACACTGGTTGATTCACCCCGAATACGATCAAATTTATGCGATGAACAAGACGCCACAGTGGCGATATCAAAAGCAACGAGGCGAATTATGGGGCATCCTCGATGCAAATGGCAAATCAATCAGGAAACCGACCTATCATCACCTTTCTTCGGATGGCTGGGTCCGTTTAAAGGAAAACGGCGAGGACATCACCTTTTACGTGCATCCACCCACAGGAAAAGCGTTCAGGGAAAAAAACTCCGATGCTAAGGACTTTTAAAAACAAAACGCTCGAGGTCAATATGCTTTATAAAATATAACATCGACAATTTTTCTGTTATGAACCCACCCACCAGAACGTATCACTATATCGCTCGCAATAAAAAGCAGCTCATCTGTTCCTTATATGCAAAGACCATATCATGTCAGGTGCTAGAAAAAAACGGTCTAGCAAAACACTATACATTTCAGTACGCCGATATCGAGAAAGTGCACTTGGCTTTGCCCGACATATCCTGGCATACGATGGACATTTATTTTCGGGATAAAACGCATATTCACCTAAAGAGTGTCACATTCTTTATCGAAAGAGACCAGCGTCAGCTCGAGCGACCAAAAGCAAACCAGCCAGATCAGGCAATCATCAAGGAGAATCAACGCGCCTACCGAGCATTTGTGATCGGACTACACGAGCGCCTGTCCACTGATCCGCTTGCCACACGCGTCCGATTTACGCACGGTAATCCTTGGAAAAAAGTCTTGATCTGGTTATTTCTATTCGCGCTACTCCTCTGGATACCTGTTACCTGGAAAATGGGGCTCTACTGGAGGAGCTTCGCTTTTAGCACGGCGTTCCTTTTTCTACTCCTGTTTAGTAGAAAAATTAATTTTAGAAAACACTATGCTCCCGATGATATCCCTTTAAAGTATTTACCGCCGAGTTTTGAGGGAAATCGGTAACGATAATCTCGACGTAGACGTTCCGATCGGTCCGCAACAGCAGATGGTAGAATTTACTTGGCCTTAATCAAATAATCATGAAACAAAAACAGATCTTTTTTTATCCTTTCATCACCGTTGTCCTTCTGTTAAGTAGCATCACAATGTCCTGTTTAGGTCCTAAAAATCTGGTTACCAAACAAGAGCAGAAGCCGACGTACGATTTTGTAGGAGATGCAAAAAACGGCTGGAAATTGGTGCGACAAGACAGTTTGTGGGGTTATATTTCTGAGGACGGGAAACAGGTGATCCCTCCCTTATTTTCTTGGTCGACGGACTTTACCGACGAGATGGCGTTAGTCCGAGATGCGCGTGGCTACGGGTATATCAACAAGCAAGGGCAGCTTTTGCGCCGGGTGATTGCGCTGCATGCCCATTCTTTTTCGGAAGGGCTAGCTGCGATACAGATAGACGGCAAATGGGGCTATATCAATCGCAAGGGGAAAACGGTCATCAAACCTCAGTTTGACTGGGCGATGCCCTTCCGTGAAAATCGAGCTGAGGTTTCCATCGGGCAAAGAACAGGCTATATCGACAAAAATGGAGAACTGATCATACCGGCCATTTTCCAAGATGCATCCCCTTTTAAAAATGGTCTTGCCATTGTAAGGAAAGACTTCCAATTTGGCATGATCGACACCTTAGGCAACGTGGTGCTTCCGATCACCTATGAGGAGATTGAACCTTGGCAATCTGATTTCTATCGCTTAACTGTGCGTTCCCCTGATGCAGGGTCGCGTCGCTTTGGCTTAGCCGACGCATATGGGATACAGCTATTGGATACGCTGTATTCACATATCGATCTTCAGGAAGATCAATACATTCGTGTAAAAAGAGACGATTATTATGGACTTTTCGATCGAAAAGGGCAGCTGATCGTCCCGCTGGAATACACCTACTTGGGCAGGCTTAGTGCCGGCCGCTATATGCTGGCGGAACAAGACGACCAATGGGGGGCTCTGGATACGCTTGGAAACGTGCTACTTCCTTTTCATTATCGATCATTGGCTGACGCCACTGCTGGGCGGATATGGGGGGAAAAAGATAGCGACTACATCCTACTGGACGATCAGTTTAAGGAAATCAAACGATTTGGCACATACAATAAGGTCTATGCCTTTTCAAACGGCTATGCCGTAGTTCGCACGCCCGATACCAGCGAATACTACGGAAACCGATACGGTTATGTAGACCGCCTTGGTAATGAAGTCGTTCCTCCTCAATTCCAAGGCGGTGCTGGGGCCGTCACCCCATACGGCATCGCTGTTGTCGGTAAGCAGGCTCACGGGATCGTCAGACAGTATTTGTACAATATACATGATGGCGCGTTGGTTGACGAACAGCGTTATTCCAGCCTAGAGCGCTTCGGCCCCCTGTTATTTAACAGTTATGGGGATTTCATTTCTGTGAAAACGGGAAAACCCATCGATAACTTCCCCTATCAATCCATCCAGCCTTTCGGCGGTGAGCGGACGGATTTGGCCATCGCGCGCCAAGATGGAAAGCAAGGAGTTATCGATACCGAACTAAGCGAATTGCTCCCGATAAACTACGAGTGGATAAGCCCCTTGCAGAACGGTAGAATGAAAGTAAAAAAGAACGGACGCTGGGGCTATACCGACGAGCAATTCCGTATACGCATTCCTACCGTTTATACCGATGGAACGGATTTCAGGGATTCCCGATTGACAGAAGTTACACAAGACGAGAAAAAGGGCATCATTGACCCCGATGGATTTGAAGTCATTCCCCCGCGTTATTCCGAAATTTTATTTGACGAAGCGAATAACCGCATTTATGCAGAAAAAGACGATGGAATCGATATATACAGCAGACATGGTCAACTGGTACGCGCGACAGATCTGGAATACATCGGATTTTTCGGACGAACGAATTACGTATCCTTCCGGCAGAACGGCAAACTGGGTTTTATGGATTACGATTTCAATATCCTACACGATGCCACCTTGGATGCTAGAGGATCATTTTACGATGGATTGGCATGGGTAGCTCAGGACGGTAAAGGCGGATACATCAATGAAAAATTTCAACTGGTCATTCCTTTTCAATTCGATGACGTAGAAAACTTCGCCAATGGATTGGCTAAGGTCAAAAAGCAGGGTCGGGAATACTACATCAACACGCGTGGGGAAGAAGTGATACCGACGGAAGCGGAGCTAAACAAAAGAAACAAGAAAAAAGAGAAAAGAATGCGCGGATGGATTGACTTCAGCAGCTAAGTGATGCCACATGTCTAGCTTGTACCGCGGTGGATACGGCGCGAAGATGATCTGACCGATTGTCGTTATTAGTTGGAGACGTTTTCACATCGTAACTGAAATATTGAGTATACCTAAATTAATGCGGCACTGTGGTCCCATGCAACCTGCAATTCCGAGTTTTACCACGCCTTTTACAGAACTTAACATACATCAATGTGTAGCTAAAAAAGAATACGGACCTTTGTAATACAATCAGAAACAGCATATTAAATAAACTTAAAAAATTACAACTATGGCAAATTGGAATTTAGACACGGCGCACAGTGAAATCGAATTTAAAGTAAAACACATGATGATCTCCTCGGTAAAAGGACAATTTGAGCAGTTTGATGTTCAAGTTGAAAACCAAGGCGATGATCTTCAAAACGCGAAAGTATCCGTTTCAATTGATACGGCATCCATCAACACAAAAAGTGAACAGCGGGATCAACACTTAAAAAGCGATGACTTTTTCGCGACGGACAATTTCCCAAAAATCACCTTTGTCTCTACGCAGATTAATAAAACGTCAGATGACGAATACGATATTACCGGTGATCTGACCGTTAAAGACGTGACCAAACCTGTGACGCTAAAAGCAGAATTTGGTGGCATTGGCAAAGACCCATGGGGAAACCAGAAAGCCGGATATACCGTGGTTGGTAAAATCAATCGCGCAGACTTTGGTTTGACTTGGAATGCGGCCCTAGAAACGGGTGGTGTGATGGTTAGTGAGGAAGTTAAGTTCAACGCCGAGGTACAATTTACAGTAAGCTAAAAGAAGTCCAGATAAATTCTTCAGTAAGCCAGTGGACGGATGCGTCTACTGGCTTTTCTATGATAGACCGCTATTTTTGGTTTTTAAAAGATTAAGGCTATCTTTGAGTTGGCTTTAGGGGTATTCTGAATAAGAATTGAGACAAACCCTTTGAACCTGATTCGGTTTATACCGACGTAGGGAAAAGCATTCAACTTTTCGATAGACCGTTCGTCTATTTCCCCTATAGCCATGTGTGAGTACTTAAAAAAGAGTAAAACCATGGATATCAACATTTCATCACATCTTCGGGCGCTTCGAACAGCCGTACCTTTGGTGCACAACATCACCAACTTCGTGGTGATGAACAATACGGCCAATGCCTTGTTGGCTGTCGGTGCCTCACCGGTAATGGCACACGCTATAGAGGAGATCGACCAGGTCGTATCCCTAGCGGGGGCATTAGTGATTAACATCGGAACACTGAGCCCCGACTGGGCCCGCAGTATGCTACGAGCCGCCGATCGAGCCAATGAACTCCAAATCCCCTGGGTGCTGGACCCGGTAGGTGCTGGGATTTCCACCCTGCGAAACGACACCCTTTTTCAACTTCTGAATAGAAATCCTACCGTCATCCGAGGAAATGCCTCAGAAATTCTGGCGATGCATCAGGTGGGAACCGCTGGCGGTAAAGGCGTCGATAGCACGGAAACCAGTGATCAAGCGCTGCACGCGGCAAAAGATCTCAATCAGCGCTACGGTTCAACGGTATGTGTATCGGGAAAAATAGACTATGTGGTATCCGATACGCACACCGCGGCCATTCATAACGGTCATCAACTGATGCAAAAAGTCACGGGGCTGGGGTGCACGGCGTCTGCATTAATCGCTGCATTCACTGCATTGAAGACGGATGTTTTTCAAGAAACGATAAGCGGCATGGCGATCACCAGTATCGCCGGTGAACAGGCTGCGAGACTCGCTGAGGGACCTGGCACGCTCCAGTTACATTTTTATGACTGCTTATATAAACTGGATCCACAAACCGTACACAGACACTTGAAGATAGAGATCAATGGCCCTGCATCCTGAATTCCCCTACCCCATTTACTTGGTCATCACTGAAAGCGCTTGTCGCTATCACCATTGGCTCGAAGTAGCGGAACAAGCCATTCTAGGAGGTGTCGATATCGTTCAACTTCGCGAGAAGGAATTGTCCGTCGATGAACTTTTAAAACGGGCTATACAATTAAAAAGCTTAACGGACACCTACAACATTCCTTTGGTGATTAACGATTTTCCGGACATAGCCGCCCACATTGATGCATGGGGCGTGCATGTCGGACAAAACGATACCTCGCCTAGCCGGATCGCCCGTCAATACGCCTCGCCACCCAAGATTGGTTGGTCACTTGAAAACATGGATCAGCTGGTCAGCTCAGAAATATCTGTTGTCCACCATCTCGGTGTAAGTCCGATATACCACACGCCAACGAAAACCGATACCAGCGGGGCATGGGGGCTGCACGGACTTAAACAGCTTCGAGCAGCGACCGATCGTCCGTTGATTGCGATTGGGGGGCTGCACGTGGAACATGTACAATCGGTATTTGAAAATGGAGCGGATAGCGTTGCCGTAGTATCGGAAATTTGCGGCAGTCTGAACCCTAAAAAAGCAGCAGAGCGGCTTAAGAACTGCTGGGTACAACACGATAAAAAATCAAACTGACCTTGGTTATACTATTTTAAAATGAAAACACATCCTTCTATACAAGTTCCTACGGTATTAAGCATTGCCGGGTTTGATGGCAGCGGTGGGGCCGGTATACAGGCCGATACCAAAACCATTTCTGCTCTCGGAGGTTATGCAATGAATGTCTTAACCGCCTTGCCCATTCAAAATACAATGGGGGTGCAAAATATCTATCCCATTCCTGTCAAAGCCGTAGAGGAACAATTGACTTGTCTGTTCGCAGACACCAATCCCGATACAATCAAAATTGGGATGATTCATCACGGACAATTGGTCGAAACGATTGCGAACTTTCTGAAAGATTACCGGGGGCGAGTGGTGTTCGATCCGGTAATGGTATCTACCAGTGGGCATCGTCTGATCGATACAGATACCACGCAGGCGATTGTTGACAAATTATTTCCATTGGCCGACATCATTACCCCTAATCTGGACGAAATATCAGTGCTTTTGAATAGAGATATGAAGACACTCTACGACATGGAACAGGCCATTCAGCCGATATTGGACCTGGGCGTAAAGGCCGCTTTACTAAAAGGGGGACATCTGAAAGGGCCGGAACTGACCAGCATTCTTGCGCAAACCGATCAGCCCTCGAGCTATTTCACACATCCACGCGTCGCAACACGCAATACCCATGGGTCAGGTTGCACGCTTTCCTCTGCAATTGCGACCTATCTGGCGTTCGGGTTCTCGATTAAAGAGGCGACTCAGCAAGCTCTGGATTATGTTCATGGAGCGATAAGTGCGGGGAAAGATTTAGAAATCGGCAAAGGAAATGGTCCTTTGAATCATTTCTTTAATCCTCAAAAACTAAAAACCAAAAAACACATTAATAATTAGCTTCATTAAAACAGGAACGCTGGCGTTGTTCCCCCCGGCATTAACATCGACGGGTTTCTTCGCCTTTTATTATGAAATGGACTACACAAGCCTGGGAGAGTATCGATTCGATCTACCAGCAAATCATCGACATGCCTTTTATCGAACAACTGAGCAACGGCACCTTACCCAAAGAAAAGTTTCAGTTTTACATGCAACAAGATGCCATGTACCTGGCCGACTATGGCCGTGCGCTCGCTGCCTTAGGAGCGCGAGCCAGTAGCAATGAAATGGCATTAGATTTTTTTGAATTTGGAAAGCATGCCCTTGTGGTAGAAAGTGCCCTGCACGAAAGCTACTTCGATAAGTTCGGGCTGAGTTCCAGCGAAACGCATCGTTTAGAACCGGTTTGCCATCATTATGTTCATTACCTAAAAAGTTGCGCCGCGTTTCAGCCTATCGAGGTTGCCGTAGCCGCTGTGCTGCCGTGCTTCTGGATTTATAAGGAGGTAGGTGACCTGATCTACAGTCAAGCACAACATCAAAATAATCCGTATCAATCCTGGATTGACACCTACGCCGGAGAGGATTTCGCGCAGGGCGTTCGTAAGGCAAAAGCCTATTGCGAACAACTGGCCGAGCAAACCACCCCGGAATTACGAAAAGAAATGCTCACCGCTTTTCAAACGGCTAGCCGTCTAGAGTATATGTTCTGGGATGCGGCATTCCGCATGTATCGCTGGCCCGTGGAGGAGGATGTAATCCCGTAAGCCTTGGCTCAATTTTTGGTTATATCAAGAGAACAAACTCTATAAATTATGAAAAAGTATATAGTAATGATAACAGCAGCTGCTGTGTTTGCATGCCAAGCCTGTACATCGAATGAAAGTCAAAAAGCCAGCAGCCAAGAGCCCGATTCAATGGAGGATTCGGCCGATCCTACTGTATATGACGGGGCACATACTTCACAGAATGCAGTAGATTGGGATGGTACCTACTCAGGAACCGTACCTTGTGCAGATTGCCCTGGCATCCAAACGACCCTGGTCATCAACGCCGATGAAACGTTTACCTACACAGGCGAATACATGGATAGAGACCTGATCGTGGAGGATAATGGCAAATTCATGTGGCACGATAACGGTTCGACGATCCATCTGGTCGGAAAAGAGATCAACATGAAACTCAAAGTAGGTGAAAACAGGTTGTTTATGTTAGACCAAGAGGGAAATCCAATTGAAGGAGAATTGGCAGACCACTACACATTACAAAAAAAGCAACTGTAGAAATTCCCTTCATTTTCGAAGGCTACTTGCTGAGCAAACATCAACAAGTAGCCTTCTTTATTTAGGTGAGCTGGCGGCGCTGTTTAATCACCGCCTTACAAATTTTCGAAATCAGTGCCGGTCCCTCATATATAAATCCGGTATAGAGCTGCAAGAGACTAGCTCCCGCATTAAGCTTGTCTAGCGCATCCTGAGGAGAATGAATTCCCCCGACTCCGATGATAGGGAACGCGCCTCCTGACTTGGTGGACAAATAACGGATAACCTCGGTTGACCGGTCAGTTAGTGGTTTTCCACTCACTCCACCCGCCTGTTGAACCAAGTCTGCATTACTTTTCAATCCATCACGGGAAATGGTGGTGTTCGTGGCAATCACTCCGTCAATTCCAGTTTCCTTGACGATATCAACGATATCATCCAACTGGGACCATTCCAGATCGGGAGCAATTTTTAACAAAATGGGTTTTGGCTTATCCTTTTCTTGATTTAAAATTTGTAAACTATTCAATAGTTCGGTAAGCGGTTCCTTTTCTTGTAGATCACGTAATCCTGGCGTATTGGGCGAGCTGACATTCACCACAAAATAATCCACGTGATCAAAAAGCGCCAAAAAACAGTAACGGTAGTCATCTACCGCACGTTCATTTGCAGTGGTCTTGTTCTTACCGATATTTCCACCGATAATGAGTCCATGACGTTCTTTAAAAAACTTTAGCCGTCCTGCAGCAACATCAGCGCCTTGATTGTTAAACCCCATTCGATTAATGACGGCTTCATCTTCAACCAAACGGAACATCCTAGGTTTATCATTCCCGGGTTGAGGTTTGGGGGTAACCGTACCAATCTCGATAAATCCGAAGCCCAGTCTGGCCATGTCATCCACATATTCCGCATTCTTATCGAATCCGGCCGCCAGCCCCACTGGATTTTTAAACTTTAATCCAAACACTTCGGTTTCCAATATAGCGTCCTCCAGCACGAAACAGCTCTTCAAGAGCGCCTTGGATCCCCATAGTTTATTAAAAAACCGAAGCCCAGAGGTAACGGTATGATGGGCCTTTTCCGGTCCCATCGAAAAGAAAAATGGTTTAACGAGCTTATACATGAGCGCAAATTTACCCAAAGATGCAGAAATATTCATTACTTTTGCACCCGAATATGATATCTATAAACAACTTAACTTTCGAGATCGGGGCCCGCGCCCTTTACGACGACGCAAATTGGCACATTAAACCGGGCGATAAAATCGGCTTGATTGGCGCGAACGGGACAGGTAAATCTACATTACTGAAGCTTATTGTAGGTGACTACTCTCCCACCAGTGGTACGATTTCGATGGCTAAGGATTTAAAGATTGGCTATTTAAATCAAGACCTACTGTCGTATCATTCAGATAAATCGATACTGCATGTCGCTATGGAAGCCTTTGAGCGACAAAATCAGTTACACGAAGAGATCAACGTCTTGCTGAAGAAGCTGGAAACCGATTATTCCGATGATATACTCAATAAATTAAGCGACAAACAAATGGAGTTTGAAGCGCTGGATGGGTACAACATCGAATTTCGCGCTCACGAAATTTTAGCCGGTCTGGGCTTTTCAGAAGACGAGCAACAACGCCCGCTTGCCACCTTCTCAGGGGGATGGAGAATGCGCGTTATGCTGGCGCGCATCTTATTACAGGCTCCCGATATTTTACTGCTCGATGAGCCGACCAACCACCTTGACTTACCCTCCATTAAATGGTTAGAAAATTACCTACAGTCGTTTGAAGGTGCTATTGTAATTGTGTCCCATGACCGCTATTTTCTTGACCGCATCATCAACAAAACGGTAGAATCCCGTAAGGGCAAACTCACCTTGTACAGTGGAAACTATAGCTTTTATCTGGAAGAAAAAGCGTTACGTGAAGAAATACAAGGCAACCAATTTAAGAACCAGCAAGCTAAAATAAAACAGGAAGAAAAATTGATCGAGCGATTCCGTGCCAAAGCCAGCAAAGCGAAGATGGTACAATCTCGTGTCAAAGCACTCGATCGAATGGAGAAGGTCGACGATGTAGACGACGATAATCCGCAAGTCAATTTTAGTTTCAAATTTTCCAAACCCTCGGGCCGACATGTGGTCACGCTGGAAAATATATCGAAAGCATACCCCAACATATCAATCCTAGAACAAACGGATGGATTAATCGAAAAAGGCGACAAAATTGCGCTGATCGGAGCCAATGGAAAAGGAAAGTCGACGCTCCTACGTATTGTTGCAGAAGCCGACAAGGACTTTAGTGGAGATTGTAAAAAGGGGCATAACGTATCCCAGACCTTCTTCGCCCAGCACCAATTGGAAGCCTTACACCTTGAAAACACAATCATACAGGAATTAATCGCCTTCGCACCGCAACACACCGAAACCGAACTTCGATCAATTTTAGGTTGTTTTCTATTTTCAGGTGACGATGTCTTTAAAAAGATAAAAGTATTGTCGGGTGGGGAAAAGTCACGCGTCGCGCTCGCTAAAGCATTGACGGCAGATGCGAATTTCCTTGTACTCGACGAGCCTACGAATCACTTAGACATGGCCTCTGTCAACGTATTAATCCAGGCCTTACAACAATATGAAGGAACGTTTATCGTCGTGTCTCACGATCGATATTTCCTGGACCAGGTAGCCAACAAGATTTGGTTCATCGAAGATAAAGCGATCAAAGAATATCCAGGCGATTACCGGGAGTATGAGGAATGGAGTTCAAAAAGGACAGTACCGAATCCCGAGAAGAAAAACAAGAAGATCAAAGAAACAACGATCGCAGCTGCTCCCGTAGAAAAACCGAATGAGGACCGCTTGCGACTGCTCCGCCAAAAATCCAAAGCGCTCACGCAATTAGAAGAAAAAATCAGTTTGAAAGACGAGCAAGTCCAAGCTTTGGAAGCCGCCTTAGCGACAGAGGCCGTATTCTCAGACGCGCTTAAACTTCAAGAATATACCCGCAATTACAACAGTGAGAAAGCCGACCTGAACCACCTTCAGGAAGAATGGGAAATGCTCGCTGAGGAAATCTTGAAACTGGAAGAACAAGGCTAAGGTTTATCCGCCTTTTTTCTCTAGCTGATTTTCGGGCTGGAAATGGTTCAACCGGTCAGGCAGATCGTCGTGCTGAATCTTTATTTCTCGACTGTTGATCCAACAGTAGGCCAAAAACGGTAGGATTGTGAAAACGATTACCGCATACCAGAATCCAACAAGTATCCAAATTAAGATGCTGAGAAGCGTAACGAGCATGGGGTATATAAAGATCAGTGCCGTGAACATAACCGAGTCGTAAAAGATCGTCCCTTCTGTTTTCTTACCAATCGTATTGCGCAATAACTGATAAAGCCAGCGGTGGGTAAACTCCCCTGCTTTCGCAAATTTTTTTGTCCAAGATTTCGTTTCGGTGGCACGCGTGCTCGGCGTGATCGACTCTTGAGGTATAGCCCCTTCCATGCGCGCCTTCAGGGTCTGAAGTATGGTGTGGGTCCGAACCGTTCCGTTCTCCAAAAAGTCCGTACAATCTATTTTCTCCAGGCGCTCTAAATATATACCTTTGGGAACGTAATCGAAGGAACTGTATCCGATCACATAGGGTTGAATTTGAAGCGGTATATCAAAGTCCACAGCGCGATCAATCAGTGCACGAGTACCTCGTGGCATCAAGGGGCGTAGGCCTTTATGATTTCTAGATACACCTTCAGGAAAAATCAAGATCTGCCGCCCTTCTTTCAAATGTCTTACGCATTCGTCATAAGTAAATGCGTTTCGAATGTCCGCCTCATCTATATCTGATCGCTTATAGATAGGCACCATATTCAGCGCTCGTAGCAGCCAGTTTAAAAACGGGCGTCGAAATAAATCTCCGCGAGTAAGAAAGCACATTTCACCAGGGTGATAGGCCACCAAGACTAGCGCATCAAAAAATGAATTGGGATGATTACATACGATCAGTGTCGGCTCGTTAGGCCTCGACTTTGTGATGTGGGTGAACTGTCTATCGGGAACATACCAAATTAGCCCCATTCTAATTAAAGCCCTTAACAAGGTGTATAGCATAATACGGGAAATCTTGACTTAATAAAACGAGAAGAACCACGCAAAAAACACGCCTAATTTATTGATTTTCGTTTTCTTTTAGCGATTCAGAAATTTTTTGCAAATTCAAACTACTGGCCATCGCTGTAAAAATCTTGTGGTAAGTTCCATGCTGCTGATACAGATCTTCATGCGTACCATCCTCCACCACCTGTCCTTTTTCCATCACTATAATATGCTCGGCATCGATAATTTGTGAAATACTATGCGAGACCGTAATAACCGTTCTCCCAAGCTTAATGGCATCCAAACTTGCCTTGATCTGTTCTGCTGCTATAGCGTCCAAATTCGCAGTGGGCTCATCAAGAAAAATAATTGGAGGATTCTTCAAAAACATACGTGCGATCGCAATGCGTTGTTGCTGTCCGCCCGACAACAAATGGGCTTCCGATTCATAGCCGCGTTCTAAATCCATAATCTGTTCGTGTATATATGCTTTCTGCGCAGCTTGGATCACCTCTTCGTCGGTCGCTCCGGTTTTTCCGTAACGGATATTATCGGCAATAGTTCCTTTGAAAATATGATTCTTTTGCAGCACTAAACCAATATGATCACGCAAAAACTCGGTATGGTATTCCTGTAAGTTCACTCCGTCCAAAAAAATCTCTCCTGTTGTAGGCTCGTACAGCTTATCCAATAAATTAATGATGGTGCTTTTTCCAGCGCCGGATAAACCGACCAATGCGGTATGCTCACTGGGCCGAATCACAAGATTGATATTCTTTAAAGCTTCATGACCATTTGGGTAATTAAAACTGACGTTTCTGATTTCAATCTTACCCTGTATGGTGTTGGGCTTGTAGTCCCCCGAGGGCTCGCGCTGATCTTCAGCCTCTAATATATCGAAAAAGCTTTCCGAGTAAATCAGGGCATCGTTCACCTCGTCATAGATTCTATGCAATTGCCGTATAGGCGCCGAGACGTTGTTAAATAACATGATATGAAACATGATCGCCCCAATGGACATATTGCCACTGAGCACGAAATAAGCCGTCAGAATAATAACGAATACCACCCCGATTTGCTCAATGAAATTCTTCACGCTATCGAAAAGAAAAGACGTCCGACGGGTAGACATCTGATTTTCGGTCATATCATACTGTATCTGCCGGTGTCTGCTGGCCTCGGTTCGTTCTCGAACGAACGATTTGATGACCGTAATCGAATCGATTAAATTGATCAGTTGGTTGTTCTTATTCTCACGATATCGACGCATATTACGGCGGAACCCAGAAAGCCGCTGGGCTTGCAATTGCGAAACATAAAAATAAACCGGTATAATTAACAAGCCGATTAGCCCCACGTAGAAATTGGCTAAAAACATACAAACCAGCGCGACGATTGCGTTGGCAAATAATGGAAGGATATCGATAAAAAAGTTTTGTACGAGTCTGGTGAGCGACGAGATACCGGCATCAATTCGGGTTTGCAGTTTACCCGATTCATTACTGGCAGAGGTATAAAAAGCCATACGGTAGGTTAATATACGATCAACGATGGCTTGGGAAAAATCTCTTGCGATCATGATGCGCAGTTTTTCACCATAAAATTTCTGTCCGAACTGTACAATAGAATAGATAATCTCCTTGCCCAATAAGACGGCCGTAATGATGCCCAATAAGTAAAGGCCCGTTTCCAGTGGCCGACCACTAATTAAAAGGTCACTGATACGATCTACGGTATATTTTAAAATAAAAGCATTGACCTGAGCGGCAAATGATCCCACAACCGTTAACAGTAACGTGTAGTAAATCAATTTGGAGTAGGGTTTGGTAAAGGGGAGTACCTTCTTAAATAACTCGGCTATGGTCATATGAAATAAACGACTGTTATTAAAAAATGTTTATTGCACTTCATCACTCCTCTAACTAATAGCGGAAGGGGTAATCGCCAATGAATTCAAATGCGTAATCGTCATGCCGCTGCAACAAGTCGATCAATTCGATTAATTGTTGTTGTCCTCGATGGCTTTGAAACATATCGTCATGCATCAGCAGCACCAAGTTATTGGGAATTAAGGTAGATTTATTGCCCAGCCGGTTGTTAATTCGAGTATACACTTCATCCACCGTTTGTACGGGCTCCCCAGTCAATCCATTAATCCGCCACTCGACATCCCAACCATAGATGCGAAACCCATTGACGGCCAGCAGATCGGCCGCTTGTGTACCGGATGCCAAATCAACGCGCCGCACCTCATCGAATAACCAAATATTTCTGCCAGGCAGACGGGCAATTTTCTCGCTCAAGCCTAAGTCCTGTTCACATTTTTCAAAATCCGCTACAGCTAGATCCGGATTACTATAAAACGCATCGAAACGATTCCCCGCGTGAGAATAACTGTGATTATAACAGGCTACTAACGGGTTGTCCATATAGCGTTGAAAATCCCGATTCAGTTTCTTACTCATCTGGGCGTGTTTACCCACTAAAAAAGCACTCATTTTCACACCCTTAGCCGTGACAATGGAGTCTATATACGCACTTCCGATGAGTGGACCGTCGTCAAACGTTAAATAAATATGCTTCTTATGCTTATTCAATTCCGTTATAATGGAATCTCTCAACCGCTGTTTCGCTTCTTTCGGGCTCAGCCGATCAACAGAATCAACGGCAAAGACCATTTGTCCCCTTTGTAAGGAGTCCCAAAGCGCGGTCAATGAAATCGAATCCTTAACCACCTCGATCTCTTCTGCTTCTACTATCGCTATCTCCTCCTCCGTTTCATGAGCAGCTACGGAGAATCCCGTCGGTTGACAAGCACATACCGAGAGTACGCAGCTTAAATAAACCACAATGGAAAAGGGACTAATTTTTGGCATGGAATATTGGATCTTATTTTTTTTCAAAAATAAGCATATTTAATGATAAAATCGTCGCTAGATGCTGTTTCTGATAAATTCCGATCAGGCTTAAAGACGTCGATCATCTTGCTCTATTCAAAGGACTTGTCTGGAGTACAGAATGCGATGAGGGGATGAATCCCCGTTCACCCCCTCATTGCATTCGTCTTAATGCTACCGTAATCGTAGCCGCTTTTTTACCGACGTCCTTTACCGTAATGCTTATGCATCTTCTTTGCGTGTTTAGCTCTGGCTTTTTGGGCCTTTTTGTGTTGTTTATGAACCGCTTTATGGAATTTCTTAGTTTCCTTCTGGTATCGTCTATTGGACTGATGCATGGCGGGCTTGCCATACTTTTTGTGATAGATCTTATGATTTCGCCAAGGCCTGGATTCATTGATAACCACTTTATGGGTGCGGTGTAAGTTCACGTGGCGATAACGTTTAGGCAAATTGCGATGAGAAATCCACCTACGCCCATCGTAGTAAGTGTAATGTCGATTCCCAACATCGTAGTAGATATCCATCTCCGGCAGGTAATAATACCGAGCATAATTATAACCTGAAGGGCCCCATGAGGGTTGAAGGCCTACATTAATGTTTACATTGACCTGCGCATCGACACGCTGCGCAACAAATAGCCCCAGTACAATTGCAGCGGCACAAAATAACTTTTTCATCATGACCTCCATGTTTGGTTTAAAATCTGTTCTTACTGAGTCTGACTCTGACTCGGCGAACTGGATTAATTTATAAATGTTAATTATTGTAAAAGAATCGCTACAGCACTCGCTCCCAACACCTTAATTTTAACATCGTATAGCCGGAACTCGCTTCGGTGGCTAGATGCTTCAAAAAATGCGGTACCGAATTCGGTGGATCGCCTAATTTCCTTTCTAGGTATAAACTTTCCAAAACTTCCATTACCTTTGCTGGAGTTTAAATTATAGAGAAATATGGCATTACAGTGTGGGATCGTGGGCCTACCGAATGTGGGCAAATCGACCTTATTCAATTGTTTATCAAACGCAAAGGCGCAAGCCGCAAATTTTCCGTTTTGTACGATTGAGCCAAACGTTGGCGTAATTACGGTACCGGATGAGCGATTAACTAAATTAGCAGAACTCGTACAACCCCAACGGATTGTCCCAAACACCATCGAAATAGTGGATATAGCCGGTCTAGTAAAGGGCGCTTCAAAAGGTGAAGGATTGGGCAATCAATTCTTAGGGAATATCCGGACGACCAATGCCATCATTCATGTATTGCGCTGTTTTGACGACGGCAATGTGGTGCACGTCGACGGATCAGTGGATCCGATTCGTGATAAAGAGATCATTGATACTGAATTGCAATTAAAAGACTTAGATACGGTTATAAAAAGACTGCAAAAAGTCGAAAAAATTGCAAAAACGGCTGGCGATAAAGACGCCAAACGCACCTTCGATATCCTCTCCAAAGTCAAGTCTCATTTGGAATCCGGAAAATCGGCTCGCACCGCACCGATCGAAAAAGACGATTTTGAATTTATTGAAGATTTGACCCTCCTGACCATTAAACCCGTTTTATACGTTTGTAATGTCGATGAGCAGTCAGTCGGATCCGGAAACGCGTATGTCGATCAGGTAAAAGCCGCTGTCGCGGATGAAGATGCTAAAGTCTTGGTCATCTCGGCGCAAATCGAGTCCGAGATTGCGCAGTTGGAAGATTATGAGGAACGAAAATTATTTTTGGATGATCTAGGTTTAGACGAATCCGGGGTAAACAAACTCATTCGAGCCGCTTATTCTCTTTTGGATCTCTCTACTTATTTTACAGCGGGTGTCCAGGAAGTACGCGCGTGGACGATAGAACGAGGCTATACAGCCCCGCAGGCGGCTGGAGTCATCCACACCGACTTTGAAAAAGGATTTATTCGAGCTGAGGTCATCAAATATGAAGATTTTATAGAATATGGATCCGAGGCGGCTGTCAAAGAAGCCGGCAAACTGTCGATAGAAGGAAAAACCTACGTCGTAGACGATGGAGACATCATGCATTTCCGCTTCAACGTGTAACCAACGCATACAATCAGGTACAATAAATAGAAAACGGAGCTGGATGATTATCCAGCTCCGTTTTTTACATGGACAGCTCCTTAAAACAACCGTTTAACAATACGCAATTTGTGCGTGGACATTTTTTTCTCTTGATTAAAAATTCCCTCATCGTCCAGTGAGTCGATTCGCACTTTCTCCACGACGTGCAAGACCTCGCGTTCGGAAATCACAATACCTAGATGATCAATTCGTCCCTCTTTATCCTCAAAAAAGGCAAGATCACCATCCTGAATTTCCGAGAAGAAATCAACTGGCTGACCAAGCGATAAAATAGTTTCCATATTGTTGGAAACAGTTATCCCAAACTGTCGGTAAAATAAATCACATAGTCCTATATCGTCAAGCCCGTGTTTGGTTCGCCCCCGAAACGCAAAGGGCGCGTGCAGATAGGTCACCACAAAATCTTCCAACAATTGCCGATCGCGTTCAGCATCGAAGGACCCATCGGTCGACTTAGGACTCGCCAATATTCGATAGTTCGCTGCATCGGTCTTCAATACCCCCTGCTCTGGAAACGGGCTACCGTAAAACAATTCAATGGTGGTATCTTCGCCTGCAACGGCGTAGCCACCGCTCTCATCGACAATCTGTGTAGTTTCAATAGGCGCTGTAACCTGTTGATACTGTCCCTCCATCATCCATCCACACTGCTCCAAATCGGGAAGCTGTACCTGACACCAACCTGCTCGGACATCAATTATCGCTAATGTTTCGCCAAAAAGTAATTCATAAACCCGAGGTGCATCCAAATCAGGTGATTTAAGAACCGAAACGGAACTAAGAGTGCAAATTGCCAAATTCATAATACGTTGTTAAAAAACAATACCGCGAATTTAATTGTTTTTAGTAAATTAGGAATAGAAATATCTAAATAGCCATGGATACCAAAAGATTTTCCCGCATACTCGTCGCTATTGACGAAACACCATGTTCGCGACGCGCGATCGATTACGCCAAGGAAATTGTTCAAGAACGGCAACCCGCCTTAGCGTTAGTCACCGTCGTTCCCCCGACCTCTCCTACCTCGTATGGTGTGGACCCGCTCTTAGGCCAGCAACCTATTATTGTACCCGAAGTACCTGAAATCCAACATCAGGCATCGCAGGACTTCCTCAACGCACTCGCAGAAGAGTTTCAAGGGGCAAGCGAAATATTTACGTTTAGCCGAGTGGGTGATGTACGGGATGAAATCCTAGAGGTCGCGAAAGAATGGACAGCGGATTTGATCCTAGTGGGTACCAATGGAAGAACGGGATTTGATCATTTCTTATCCGGAAGTGTTTCAGAGGCACTGATTCGCAAAGCCACTTGCCCCGTACTGGTCATCCCTTTAAATTGCGATTAAGGTTTTTTAAATTGGGCAACAAACATGGTATCCGCTCGCTGTGCGTAGCCCGCGATGACCTGCTGCTGTAACGGTATCAAGCCGAGTTCTTTTTCTATAAAATCGGCGACTGCTTCATTTTCCTCTAGGAATACCGAACAGGTAATATACACCAGCGTTCCACCGCTTTTCAAATATGGAACCACGTGACGCGCAATATCTCGTTGTAAGGTATTAAACGAGGTCAAGATACTGGGGTTGAATTGCGTTAACATTTCCGGCGTCCGTCCCCAGGTCCCCGAACCCGTACAAGGCGCATCCAAAATAATTCCGTCAAATGCATCATTTTGCATGAGGTGTGCAATGGGTTGACTTAAATCCAATATCTTTTTCCGATACGGCAGACTGACTTTTGCCTGTTCAAATCGTGCATCCAAATTTCTAAGGATACTCAAACGCGAGTCTGACACCAATAATTCGCTTACCGGATATTCGTCCAATAGCAGCAGTGATTTGCCGCCAGACGCTGCACAACAGTCCCACCAAGACTGTCCAACAGGCACGTGTAATCCATCTAATGAGCGTTGTGAAGAGCGATCTTGCACTTCGAACGATCCGGCTACGTGTTGCAGCTCTTGTAACTTGCTGCCATTTGGTAGTGCAAGGGTTTGGTTATCGTCTTTCCGAAAAGATAAATTAATTACAGCTAACGCCTGCTCTACGCTCGCCTCATGACCGCGTTTTACTCGAATAAAAAGATCCGGCTGAATAAAATGAGAAGAAATAAAGGAGAGCCGATTGATGCCTACGGATAGTGCAACCGAAGAAGGAAATACCTGATCTGCAAAGGGACCATACAGGGATTCGATAAATACCAGTTTTGCAGAAAGATCTTCAGCAATACGTCCCGCCCATTCTGGCTTAAGATCTTCTATCAAAAGACTGTCGGTCTCGCAAAGAAATTCGGCCACACACAGTCTTTCCAAAGGTTTCAAGTTCTCTAATCCATGACCCAGACGAAAAAAATTATAACAATAACGGCTATTCATTCTTCTATCGGAAGAACCCATTTGCCGATTCTGTTTGTAAAATTTAGTCAGAAATCTCGAAAACGGTTCTACCGGTCGATAAGCTGCTATGGTACGCTCAAAGTTCCTGAAATGATTGGCTATTCGCCTATTTTTGATTTCCGATTCCAGCACGTTATTGAAATGATCCGTTACGGTATATTTTCACCATGACACCTTCATTTACATAACCCCATTCCGGATTGAAGCGAAAGCGATAGTTACTAAAAAGCCCTTCATACTCTTCCTCGGTCAACTTATCGGTGTAATCCGTACCATATTTATCCAACAACTTCACGAAATACCTACCTGCATCGTATCCCTTATAGGAAAAATCGGATGGGCTGACCTCAAAAGCAGCCTTGTATTCCCGCTGAAATGATTGCAATGCCGATCCCCACTCTTTCAAACGGCTTTCGGAGGTGATGGTTGGATTCATCCGTGAAAAGTTTTTATACGGTGAGAAATCGTATCGTTCCCACAACGGGTGACCGTATAAACGAATCTGGTGTCCGTCGGCGACTTTGCTATCCAAACCTGTTATTAGGCTTCGGAGCTGGCTGCGATCGGTCATGCCCGTCACAATCAAACTCGTTCCCAGATCTTGTAAATGCTCGTCTAGTTCAGATAAGGAGCTGACGTGAATAACATCGACTGTTGAATCCATATATTGTTGGATTTCACTATCGAACCCCTCAATAAATTGTCTATGGGTATTGTCCCGACCATCGAACACAATAATCGCATCCCCATCACGATACTCCTCTGCGATTCGCTCGACAATAGTTTGCAGGTGAATACGAATGGGCGGTGTAATGGAAACCAGATTGGGAATATTGAATTCTGTAGGCATCGATGCAGCCAGAGGATTGACTTGCAGTACCCGTTTATTATTATTTCCTCTACCAAAGGAACTGATCTCTCTTGGATAAATCGGTCCTACAATCAAATGAGCCTGCTCCACCTCTGGAGTTGCCGCCAGCGATACCGCGCGTAACTCATCATCTTGCGTATCCATCACTTGAATCGAGAATTCTCCTGATTTTTTCGATTCCTCCTCTACTCCCAGCTGAAAACCCTGATAAAAATCTAATGCAAGCGCTGAACGCTTGACATCTTCCTCATCCAAATCTTGTCCGGAAATCATCTGCAGCTGAAACGGCAACAATAACGCAATCCGTTTAGATTGAAGATCAGATTTTCCCGGTTTTTCCTCCTCTACCTTCCCTTCATCATGCGGTTTCTCTACGCTGTCTCTATCGGCTTTACCGCCGTAAACATCCGGACTGCGAAGCACACCCCGAGTTTTTGGAGAACAAGAACTGATGACTAAAAGCGTGATTAGCACAAGAACGGACGCCGTATTCCGCATCAAATTCTTTATCTTTTTATTCCCACTCAATGGTTGCTGGTGGTTTTGAACTGATATCATACACGACTCTGTTGATTCCTTTGACATGATTAATAATTTCATTCGAAATTTTTGCAAGTAGGTCGTAAGGCAAGTGAATCCAATCCGCTGTCATACCGTCTAGCGATCCCACTGCACGTAAAGCGACCACGTGCTCGTATGTACGCTCGTCTCCCATCACGCCGACAGACTGAACCGGCAAGAATATGGTCCCGGCCTGCCACACTTTATCATACCATCCCGATTCTTTCAAATTACGAATATAAATGTCATCAGCTTCTTGCAAAATCCGTACCTTTTCTTCCGTAATGTCTCCCAGTATACGAATTGCAAGTCCAGGCCCAGGGAAAGGATGACGGCCTAATATAGTTGGATCCACCTCTAGCGTCTTACCCACGCGCCGAACCTCGTCTTTGAAAAGCGTCTTTAAAGGTTCAACAACCTTTAATTTCATATAATCAGGCAACCCGCCCACATTGTGATGTGATTTAATCGTAGCAGAGGGGCCTTTGACGGAAATCGATTCGATGATATCCGGATAAATTGTGCCTTGCCCCAACCATTTCGCTTCTACTCCGGCTGGAAGCTCACGCTGAATCTCCTTAGCGGCCTCATCAAACACATCGATAAATGACGCTCCGATAACCTTTCTTTTCTTTTCTGGTTCTGTTACGCCTGCCAATCGAGAATAAAACAGATCTTTGGCGTTTACCCCTTTAATATTTAGCCCCATGTCTTTATAGGAGGCTAACACCTGCTCATATTCACCTTTCCGTAGCAAACCGTGATCGACGAAAAAGCAATGTAATCGCTCCCCGATAGCATGATGCAACAACACCGCCGCAACAGTGGAGTCGACGCCACCAGAAAGAGCCATAATGACATGGTCACTACCTAATTCTGATTTCAATTCAGCAATTGTTGTCTCGGCAAATGCATCGGCCGTCCAATCTTGACTACACCCGCAAATGTCAACAACAAAATTCTTTAACAATATTTGTCCGTCCGTACTGTGTGTAACTTCCGGATGGAACTGTATGCCGTAGGTTTGCGTACCTACCAATTGATAAGCCGCCACACGGACTTTATCGGTACTAGCGATCACTTGAATATGGTCAGGCACCTCTCGAATGGTATCGCCATGCGACATCCATACTTGAGACTGCACCGGCATGTCTTTCAATAATGCATTTTGCTGATCTACAAACTGAAGGTTTGCACGACCGTATTCCCGAATTTCCGACGGAGTCACCTCTCCTCCCAATTGCTGGGCGATATACTGTGCTCCATAACACACCGCTAATAACGGAAAGCGACTTTGGATCTGCTCATAGTCTATATGCGGAGCGTCTTGCTGACGGACCGAATGTGGACTTCCGGAAAAGATGACGCCTTTGACGGTATGGTCAAATTCCGGCAAATTGTTAAAGGGGTGAATCTCACAGTATACGTTAAGTTCGCGTACTCTTCTAGCAATCAACTGAGTATATTGCGAACCAAAATCGAGAATGATGATTTTTTCTGACATGGCGCAAAGTTACGATTTCACGAGCGATTTTTCAGTGGAAAAAATCAAACAAATTGAGCATGTCCTGTTTCCACCCGACAGATCCCTAGACCCTATGGACTTCAACGCCTTATTGAAACCGAATTTCGCCTCCAAGAATTGTTTTATCATGTTTTTGATCTGGATCCCCGTACACATCGATCACCCCGCCCAATCGAGCGACCACATCGGCAGATGTCGTTGCGCTGATCTCTACTTTTCCTCCACCGCTCGCCCTTGCATAGGCAATCTCAGATTGCAGATCTTTTCCATAAAAAGCCGCTCCCGTACCGCTGGATACATTCACCTTTTTTGCGGTTCCCAGTACATCTATAATCGCTCCGGTATTAGCGGAAGCATCTACACCTACAGCTTCAATTAACGCTCGTATCTTACCTCCTTCTCTGGCAGTTAAAGACAACGCATCGGTTTTCAACGCGTGTTGTTCTACATTCACCACCGCCCCTTTCCTGACCGTTATTTTGGATAAACTAGAGGTGTATAACGTGACCATCGTCTCCTGTCCTTGCAAATTGTGTCCTGGTGCCATTTTCAAACGTAGATCACCGTCCTTAAACACGGCTTGAACGTGCTCTGCTTCTTCGCCCTCGATGATCATTTCATTACGATCTCCTAGAATTACACTCACCAATAAGCGATCAGTGACTTGCAGAGCCGAAAGCTGCTCCACAGGTTGGGTAATTTGCCCTATAACGGACAGCTGACTATAAATCAGCAACACGGCTAGAATTCCAAATACTTTCTGTTTCATTATACTAAGGTAGTATTTATCGCCCTAATAGTGCTAATTCTGTATCCGTATACATATTCGCACCCTCAAGATATTTGTAGATAATGGCCTTAACCTGTGGATCCGACAACTTATACAGATTATTCATTACAAACACCTTATCAGACTCTATATCATCATTATACCCCAAGTATTCGGGAATATGATACTGTATACTTAACCGTATAAAACGTATTTCAACATCATTCGGTTTCAAAGCAAGTTCGTCCTCTAATCGATCTCTACCTTCTCGGAAATAGCGCATTTTTTTAAATGGATTACCCGTATGTTTGGCCATAAACATGTGAAACGCCGCCGCATAGGCCCGCTCCAAAGGAGAGTCTGCTTGTTCATCTAAAACAGCAAGATGATTTTTACAAAGCGCCTCATCCTTGACGCCCTTATTAAAATCATTTCGAATGGTCTGTAGATCTAGTACTTGAGCGCATATTTCCAAAGAGGAAAACACCATCACCCAAATAATCATTTGAGTTCGTATCATAATATTATGGTTTATCGACTTTAAAATACGACTATTCTGCCAGAATCCAGACATATTGAACACGCATTTTCTATTTTTTGTAGCTGTTTGGACGACAAAAAAACGAAGGCCCTGCATCACTGCAAGACCTCCGCCAATTAAACATATAACCACTAACTAATAGAAAACTAAAACTATTCTAACTATTGATCTCTTTGGGAATCAACGATCTCCTTATTGTCGGTCGGTTGGACCGTCCGAACGGCTTTTTTGCGCGAACCATGATGCTTGACGTGGCGACCTTTCCGCTTGAATTTATCCTTTTTTGCCGCTGCTAATTCGCTGAGTTTCTCTTTCTGCTCTGGCGTCAAAATCCGTTCGAAAGCTTGCCGTTCCTCTTTCATCTCTTGCTTTCTTATTTCACGCAACGCTCGCTGCTCTTCTCTACGCTCCATTTGCTTCTCAGCCTTCGCTAAATGAAATGCATACAGCTCTTCTTTCTGTCCATCAGTAAGCTCTAAGCTCTTGTCAACGCGGTTGGTCCACATTTGGGCCCGCTCTTCTGGCGATTTGACCACCGGATCTTTGGCCTGGTGGGTACGCACCGGCCCTACACGTTCAATATCCTGACGAACTTCCGACTTTTGCTCCTTCGTATTTTCCTGTGCAGTAGCTGACCACCCTAGGCCAACAAGTAATGCAGATAATGTAAATAGCTTTTTCATATGCAATCGTTTTTATAAGTCTTCCTAATTGTACTGTCTGTTGTTTCTTATGAGTTGGAGTGGATACACTGCATCAACGTTTAATGCCAGGTTGTTAAAAGTTTGTTAAACCGCCTTATAGCAACATTTGGCTCGCGATGCTCAAGAACCGTAGCTAGACAGACGGCTTATTAAAATATATCGCGTGAGAATCGAGGGCGATTCCATTCGGATAAAATTAAATGAACTAAAAATCAACATATTCAGGGTACCGATGAATTTTATTTTTGGAAAATAATGTAGAAGCACTATATTTGCATCGTTCCAATTAGGAAACGCCCAGGTGGCGGAATTGGTAGACGCGTTGGTCTCAAACACCAATGAAGCAATTCGTGCCGGTTCGATCCCGGCCCTGGGTACTTTGAAAATAGCGGGCTTGTTAAAAGCTCGCTATTTTTGCTCAAAAACGCTGTTTAACAGCAATACACACACTCTAAACACAGGCTATTTTAATACTCAATCCGAGGGTTTTGTTAACATTTTGCTAACATGATTTTACGGACGAATCAAATAAATAGTATTGGAAACGCCATGTTTAAATTTTCGACTAAGCTTCACGTCCATAAGAATCGCTTGAAAAAAAATGGCCATCAAGCGTTGTATCTTCAGGTCTACATCTCAACTCCTGGAAACAGCTCAAGGACTTATATCCCTTTAAATCTAGAATGGCCCGCAGATTTAATCGATCTTGAGGAGAGCATACTGTTGCCTCGTCAAAAAAAAGATCCCGACGCTAGTGATTTCAACATGATGATCATGTCAGAACGGGCGAAACTGAATGAAATTGCAAAATTGTATAGGCTTTCCGGTCGATATCTAAGTATTGATATCGTTAAACGTGAGCTTTTCTACTTCGATCCGGCCAAATCGGTTATCGGTTACTTCAAAAAGCGACGAAAAGAATTATTCAAATTGAGAGCCATCTCTGAACAAACATGGAAGAATTATGGCTCCACAATTATTGCCTTAGAAAAGTTTGAACCCGGCCTTCGATGGGATCAGGTCGACGTAAAGTTTATGCAGAAGTTCAGAGCCTGGCTGAAAAAGCAAAAGAACACATCGGGGAAGCCATTGGCTCATAATACAGTATGGACAAGGCTTAAGGATCTCAAATCGTTTTTTCGGGTGGCCAGTGAGGAAATACAGGTTTACGTGCCACAATCCGTCATTGATTTTCCTAATCCGTACCAGGAGAGCGAATCGACCTATTTAAATAAAGACGAGATTGTGCGCCTGATCCAACAGATGGATCAAAAAGCCTTATCGCCTACCCACTTCAATGTTCTGAAAGCGTTCCTCTTTTGCTGCTTCACTGGAATCCGGATATCGGACCTCTACAATTCCGAATATTCTTGGATGCTTTCTGACAACTTTATGAAGTTCACTATGCGTAAAAATTCAGACCGGCGGCCAAAAACGATCACTATCCCATTAATACCATTAGCGAAACTTTTCGTCAATGAAACGCGCGGGAAACTGTTCGATTTGCCCACAAGCCAAGAATACAACAGAAGCCTGAAAGACCTGAGTAGAATGGCCAGTATCGGAAAAACAATCACCTCCCATGTTGCGCGGCACACCTTTGGTTACTTGATCATGAAATATGTGGGGGATATTTATCTACTTAAAAAGCTACTCGGGCATTCTAAAATTGCAACGACCGAGAAATATGCACATGTTGATGATGAAGACAATTATTTTAAAACTTTACAAATTCAAGAAGACTTCAGGACTCATTATAAAATAAAGTTTTAGTTTTATCTCTCGGCTATTCCGGTCAATCTACGATGTGCCACTTGCATCCACGGGCATTTCGTTTATATCTTTTGATCGATTCACTCATCCAATCACTCCAAATTTATCCGGTAGATACAATTATCCTATTCTTTCTAATTACACCGAACTCTTGCGAGGGGCGGCGTACCACCCCTCGAAGCTTTTTATAAGGTCAATGCCTTTTTGTGAGGTTTTCATTAATCGACAGATATAAACGGTCTTTCTTCAATATAATTATATTGCCCAGTTCCGGTACACAATTGATAATCTTTTGATGCGAACTCAATAGCTGTTCTACCGCTAGCTGTCAAATCATCAATGAGTATCCTGTATAGAATGGAACATGGGTTACTCGTTGCTGTTTTACCTATAACTAGGTCAGAGAATTCAGATCCAAAACCAAGTGCATTTCCGTTGCTTTCCCGGCTATATACTCCGTTTATATATATTCCAAGCGTTTCGCCTGCGCCTTTGTAGTGTATAGAAACCTGATAAAGAGAATCATCGTCAAAAACTATCCCTGTCTCTGCAGCCACACCAGCGAATGACGGAGTCATATTTCCATTGGCCGATGTGTTTATTCTAACAGCATTCACATTATTTCCATCCACGCTTTGCGTAGAAGTAACGAAAGCACCGGATTCTACTGGAATAGACATGTTTCTCCTGACCCAGAAAGTAAATATAAATTCGTGGTCGTTGTTGGCGGACATGTATTCTAACAGGTCCTTTCCAAGGTTCATGCCCCAAACGTATGCTCCCCCAGGATTGAGCCCCCAAAGATGCATCGGCAATCCCAACCCAGGGGTTAACGTCAAATCGCCTTCGCCATTATGGATTAACCTTGATGAATTATCTATACCTAGGGGATCATTTGCAAACTTAGCCAAATCCCTAACTGGGTATCCATTTTTTAAAGAATACCCGTATAAGCAACCTTTGTTGCTAAAGTCTAAAGCTAACAAGGTGCCGTCAGAAACCATCGCGTCACCGTGTATAACCTCCGCTCCCTCTGGAGCGCTGTTCTCTAATGTTTGAAATCCTAAAGCCATTTTATTGTAATTTATTTTTGTAATACCATGAACCAATTAATATCAGGTTACCAAACCAACGCTGGCTGTCGGTCGCTATTTTGTCAGTAATAGGGCTGTGCTGCCCCCATTCTACTGTCGTTCCGTTCATATTCAAAACTTGACTCGCGTATCCCGAAAGCACGTTATTGTTCGTCGGACCGACCGCAAAGTCAGACGTGTATAGCTTGTGTAATTCGTTAATAATGTCAGCGCCAGACCTGTCAAAGTCAACGTTAGCGTTCCATCGGAAATCGTAATCACCCGCCCCATTATGGAAGTCGATTAGAAACGTAGCATCAGGATTATCATCCATAACAGCTTTAGCGTAAACACTCTCTTTCAACGAATAAGGCTTGGTTCCTTTATTGTCATTCCTTACCGATACCGGTTCGTTGTACTTTGTCATAGAGCCTGTCGGAGTAAAATCTAACCAAGGGTTTGATGGCATATCAAAACTTCTGTTAGGGTCAGCGCTTACGAAAATCTTACATGTACCCGAACTTGCACCGCCAGCTGTAGCGTTTACAGTTATCGTTCGCCCATTAATCGCTGATTGTATCACATAACCGTTATCAGGCAAGGATTCTTGATCACTGCTGTCTATAACCGACAGCATTGTTTTACCTACAATTCCCGGATTTGAAAAGTAGTCGTTTGCATGTACGTTGGGGTTTGTGTTCGGGAAATCTGCTTGATCGAAAGAAATCGTAACCACATTACCCGATTTAGTCCAACTTGCATTAAATGGAGCTGTTTCCTTTACCCTCCTTGTCCTGCGCTCATAGCTATCAGGCGACAATAGGGGTACTACTATGAAATGAACATTTTTCCTTGCCCATTGCAAAGCATTGGCACTACTGTAATTCTCCACTAAATTATTAAAGAATCTGTATAAAATAACAGGGCTCATTTTTTCACTACCGTGAGTTCCCCCAAATAGAATTGCCTTTCTAGATGGGTTATCAGGTTTAAATTCATATTTGTAGATAGGTAAGCCATCCTCGGTGCTTGTTCCTAATAATTGCCTTGATACATATTTGTCATCGTTCAACAAAGGCTCCCATCTTTCGTGATAGACATTAGCGTCTACCCACTCGGTCCCCGAACTACCTATGCTATAAGCCTCTTGTGTAGATGGATTGTAATATACATCTGTTGCGCTTACATCTATAGAACCACCCCCACCCGACATACTTGATACCCTATCCATCTTGATAAGCCGCCTATTTATGTCTATGTAAACATTGAATCCCGCTAGGTCCGGCCTATCAAAATCGTCTAAAAGATAGAATCTCTTATTTAAGTCCTGAACTACCTGCCCCAGTTCATTCATAACAATTGGAAATCTCTTCTCTGGAAAATCAGGTCGATCAATTTCAAAAAGAGAATATCCAAAGGGCAATGCTTTATCAGAGAATATAGGTAACGAATAATTAAATACAGCTTTTTCGGTGACAGCTTTTCCAGACTCCTCTATGATTAAGTTAGTCTTTTCAACTCCTCCTATCACGTCCCAATCATCACTATCGTGGCTAGGTTCTTCATCGGTATCGACTAACGCAATCCATTGGAGGCCATTGTGGGTGACAATAGTATTCCTGTCATATTCTTCTTCCGCTTGCCAGTCTTTCGCTTTAGCAGCGTTGTCCGGCAACTCCCCCATGTCTACTAAGGTCCAGGTAGAACCGTCCCAATAGAAATACCATCGCTTGTCGGCTGTTATTTCTGGAAACCCTTGATAAAATCCTGGTGACGGCTCGAACTTACCTTTCTTGCCCTCAGGACCCGGAGCTATTACAGCTGGGTTAGCTTCTGTTCCAGGCGGAGTTGGATCGATTAGATCGGTACCCGTTAAGTCAAGCCTTGTTTGCATCCAGGATAAAAGATCCGGAAACGTTGCCCCTCGAAAACCTTGTTCGTGAACATACTGAGCAATAATATACGCTTTATCGAAATTCTCTACAGGTGCTAACTGATTAATTTTTGCTTCCATTTTCAAATATTTTGGTCTAGGTAATGATTAAATGTGGTGGCACAGCGCCTATCTCCGGGTGACGTTCTTTGGTATTTGCTGTCCTGAAAATAAATGAATAACTATTGAGTCTACCTCGAGTGTGATCTGACTTATTCTCCGAAGTGACAATCGGGATCAGCGCACCCTGATAAAGGAAATACTTCCTTTTGCTGAAAAGAAAATCGATATATTGACGATAGTCTTCCTCAGTAGCCATATAGCCCGAGTTCTTTTCAATTTCTAAATCGAGGTCATTATGATATTCGTATTCGATATCTTGTATCAACGCCGTAAAGGCAGCGCTTTTATGCCGATTAATTCGATCTCCATTTAGAACCAAGGTATCCCACCCTCCTAGTCTATTTTGATAAAAAAACACATCGGACTGATAGGCATAATCTCCCCTATAATACAATCGCTTCAATCCCGTCACCATTTCTCCTCGGGAATTCTCAGTGTACACCTCAACATAATAGTATTCGGCTCCTAACAGATGAATAAGTTTTCCAGGATTCAGATTTACCGACTGCATCGTTCCTGCTGTCATGGATCCAAGTGTGATGATCTGTTCGCTTCCACTGATCATCGTTGCTTTTAATTTGACCTGTACCGCTACGGGTGGAACCGCTGTTAAATAAAGCGGCTGATGAAAGTAAACTTCCGAATGGAACGGGGTCAAGTTAAGCCAGTAGTCCCGATGGTAAGACTGAATATCCGTGGGTTGAAATCTTAAAAAGCCTTGAAGCACCTTGAATGATATTTGAAGCGGCTCTTCATCCGCATCGGTTAATTTGATCTGAAATTCCTTGATTGCGCGATCATGAGTTGTTATAGCCTGGCTATAAACCGGCATTGAAAATTCCATGAAGTTTTCTAGCAGATCACATAGCTTGATCACCAGCTCGGTTCCCTGCGGGGGTGCGCCGTACTCTTCCTCTACAATCACTGCCTCTCCTTCCATTACATCCATTCGGATACTTGCCTGGTCAGTGGTTAACCTAATATCCGGAATGTTTTGTGAATAGTTAATCGCTTGTGGTTGCTGGTGAATCGCAATCATCTAGAATTGAATTAAATCGTATGTCAAACCCAAACTAGCTCCCCAAGACAATCCCTGAGGAGAGACCAATGGTCCCGCCGTAACCCCGATGCTCCAGCGCGGGGATTTTGGCACCTTATTAACTTCAAAAACTTCTGTTATTTCGACACGAGGATCGCGTGCCATGATAACTGATCGATACTCATACCTTGAAAAAATATTTTTACGATAGGGCGCATTCGCTTTAGCAAGACCGATCCTTGCTTTGGTAAAAATAGAATCTGTCTCCAGATTTACTTTGACATCAAACACCGGATCTTTTCTCATCACCAACCATTCGTTTTGTGTAACCGAATCTTTGACTCGATCGGCCTTTTCGGCTGCAGATATTGTAGCCACCATGGATTCCAATCGGGTAATCGTTTTTGTTGCTACTTTTAACGCCAAGGCAAGTGTGTCGGCCAATCCTTTGCTAACGTATCCCTCTACGTTGTCCGTTGTTTGGACGGGATTATACACATAGGAAATTGTACCGGCTACGGTGTCAACGATGGTATCGCGGATAGTCAGCGGTTCAGCCTTGCCTTTCTCCAAAGCTTCTTGATATAATTGCTGATAATTACGTTTTTCCGCTCGTTCGTTCCCCAGCTGCACATAACCCCAGGTACCTATGACCAACATTACGATTAATGTAATGGCTAGTATGATATTCGTCTTTTTCATGGCAATACCTTATTGATGTCTCTATTCGTCGTTTTACGGATCAATGAATCATTTGCCTGCGTTTCTCGCTCTCTCATAAAGTAATTAAACAGCCTTGTCCGCACGTCTTTAAGTTCATCGTCTTTCGCCGCCAGTGCACTGTTCATGCGGAGGATGGTTTTTCGGTCCTCCCGCCGTTCTTCATCGCACTCATCTTGTGCTTTCGACGCGGTACTCCAACCAAGCGCCCCCCAACTGATTAACACTACCAACAATATCGCCAGCCCTGCGTTCTTGGCATTTTGGTTTAGGGCGGTGAATATGGTTTCGAACAGCTTCAGTGGCATGGTGTAAAATTCGGTTTCTGGCTGGTTTAAATAAAGGACAGGGCCTATACTTCAATGAGTTCAATCCATGCCGGATCGATCTTCGTTCTTGAGAGGGTTACCTGTATTTTTTCAATAAAAAAATTGCGCCCATCGACATGGATTTTTTCAGTAATGTCAAGTTGATGGAGATCAATCGGAGTCAGCAGAAATCCTGCACTGATCTTCACTTTATCTTTTTCAATCCATTTTTTAAATCCTTCGTGGTACTTCGCTATCAATCCATTCTCTCCTTCCCAATCCAAAGAGAAGTCATCTGTTTCCGTAACGACGGAAGGATAATTCGGTGTGGTCGCCCCGATCGGTGTATTGATAGGCTTCTGGCCGTCGAAGTACAAAATGGAAACAGATTCTGGTCGGACCGTTCGATTTAGTGAAATCATCGGAACGTTATAGAAATAGGTGTCCGGATACCCTGGGAGCTCCCGATCAAGTGTCACGAAAAAAGGCGCTGGCACAATAGGTGGCGATATCAACGTAACTTCCGAATTGTATCGAGTATCTGTCGCGCTGGACTCACTCGGCTCTTTCATTCCGAGATATTCGATGGTCAACACTTCTTCAGGATCTTGTTCCTCGGGATCTATTCCCGGTGGCGTCGCTTCCACTAAACTTGAGGTGATCTTATAATACGAATTGGTTTCCGTGACATAGTATATCCGAATGTCATCTTCGTCGATCCCGGGCTCCATATCGATATTCCCCAAGCCAGCGATCGTTTCCAGTGTCCCGTACAAATCAGCATCGTCGTAATTCACATAGTCTCGTTCACTATACCCGTATTCATATTCTTTTGCTTCATATCTGTCAATTTCCGGACGGTCAATAAGTTTGGTGGACCATTCCTTTCGAACGGGTGCTTCCACAATCTCATTACTGGTTTTGATGGAGAACTTCCCCTTGATGGTGACAAGATGAAACGAAAACAGCTTCAGAAGCTCCTTCAATAACTCATTGACATAAATACTGGGCATAAAATCCGCATAATCAATATAGGGCTGGCCGTCATAAATAGCTTGCCATTCATATCTCGGGCGTCCGGGATCTTCGGTCTCCAGGCGCTCCCAACTCATATTACTCACCATCGGGGCGGTAACTTGTTCTGGGCTGTGTTTATAGAGTTGCGCGACCCGTCTGAACCAGGTGGGGAAATAATGTGTCGGGATCACCAGGTTTTCAAGACCTTCCGTTAGAAACGGATTATTGATCAATTGCGAATCAAACAACTTTTCGATCAGCCATCCCACACGATATAATGGATATATGTTTGCGTGGGCATAGGTCACCTCTGTTCCTGGAGAGCCTGTTACCGCAAAACTGGCGTTCGATGGATTGTACATATTGATGTACGCGTCATCTTGATGAATAAATGGTACGCGGTAGCCACCTGGTTTACGCGCAGGGTTCCTCCAATATTCTATGATCATGTAGTGGAATGGGAAGGTACTATTACCATAATCCAGTACCGTAGTATTTGACTCGGGCTCCTTCGTATTCTTGATGGCTAGCGGTGCAACGACGAGTTTTTCGTTCATACCCTGTGCGGCGTCACTCGCCCAATTCTTGTACCGATAGGCAAAGTTATCCGGATCCATAAAATCAAACTCATCGTACTCCCCCTGAAATTCCAATCTTCCAAAATCGAATTCATACATCTTCTTCCGTAAATCTTCGTTTACATCGGCACCGACGAACTGCACTTTAATCGTATCGAGATAGGACGTCAGCTTCAATTGCCCCTTAGCAACGTTTACGCTCGCAAAGCGAATTTCACATGGAAAAGATCGTTTCAGATTGTCGGTACAATATGCTCCGATCCTATTGGGGTAATTAAAAAGTTTCAGATTCGAGGCTGTAGGTGGAAGATCAAACGCTATAGAATAAGGTAGCGGAATACGATCCTCCAACATAAAAGGGTTTTCAATCGTTAGAGCGATTTGAATGTCCGGGCTTAGATCCACTGGCATTCCATTGACAAAGATTTCTAGCATTATAAATTACCGTTACTCTGTTGTTGGTCTAGTTCTTTTTTCTTCTCCAGGAATCCGTTTTTACCTAACAGCGTTACTTCTGCCTTTAGATTGGTAAGCTTCGATTCCAAACTGCTGATAGCTTCAATGTTTCGCTTTAGAAAAACTTCCAGTAACAATCCGTCATTCGTTGAATCAGTAATGCGACCGGTTCCCGATAAAGTACCGCCCGATTGCCGTCCCGGCATGCGCGACCCGAGTGTATTGGAAATGATGTCTGATAGGGTTAGCGTGCTTATAGAGCCATTCTTTTGAGCGGTATCCAGTACGTCAAGAATCGGTCGAACCTGGGGATTACCGACTGCATCATTGCTCGCTACCCATTCCCGACCGCTCTCTCCGACCAAAACAGTTGGCGAATCTACATATCCTCTTTTTCTGGGATCCGCCTTGGCATTGAATTTCTTGTTGTCCTGGCTTCGAATCACCTCAAGAAGTTGACCTCCCGATTCCGCCCCTGGTATCTCCGGGAGCGGCGTCGCTCGGATTGTTCCA
Organism: Candidatus Sphingobacterium stercorigallinarum; assembly: GCA_019115805.1. GTDB lineage: Bacteria > Bacteroidota > Bacteroidia > Sphingobacteriales > Sphingobacteriaceae > Sphingobacterium > Sphingobacterium stercorigallinarum. The sequence continues at coordinate 14,490 of DXCW01000163.1, read as the reverse complement.
ATCTGGAGTGCTCCCATTGCCCCTACTATGGCAGCCAACACAAAATTAGGTAAGACTCCAGTTACAGCTTTAGCCGTATTGACAATAGCTGACATGAGAGATACGTTCCGATCCCGAATAGCTTGATCTCTTGCTACTTTGGCTTTCTGTCGGTCCATCTCACGATCCATCTTTTCAACCTGCGCGTTGTAATTCTCCTGGGAAATGATTCCGGAATCCAGTCTCCGCTGGAGATTCTCTTTTTTCTTGTCATTCGCAGCTTGATCCTTCTGAAGCTGCGCATTCTCCCGGTTTGCAACCATCTTGTTGTATTGCCCCCAAAGCTGCGTGGCTGCATTTAGTGCCCCCATCACACTTTGTACGCGTTGCTCAGTCGTGGCAAGCTGATCAAAGAGCATGTCCCAATCCTCGACTGACATTCCTAAAACATCCACCCGCTTTCGCTCCCGATCGCGTTTACTGTCCTCTTCTTCCTCTGGATTGATCTTTAATAGCAATTCTCTGATTTTCCTAAACTGCCCTTTCAAAACTTCCATTTCCTTTTCAGAGAAAATATCATCGGCCAGTACAATTCCTTCGAATTCACCAGTGCCCATTGCATGTTCAAGAATCCCCATCATATCTTCAAGCTGATTTCGAAGCATGTCTTGTTCTACCTTCTGCTGCTGACGCTGGATCTCTTTCTTCGCATCCGACAATGTTTTGATCTTGGACAGCTCTCGAGTTGACAGGTTCTCAGACAAAACTATCCTCGCCTGATCAAATGTCTCTATCTCAGCAAGTTCTTGCTGGTGTTTTAACTGGAGGTCCGTTAATGCATCCTTATTCTCGCTTAACCTGCGGTCGATCTCCTTAGTTAATGCATCTGCATCAATTTGATCAAGTCGTTCTTGATGCTCTCGCTCCAATGCCACCAAAGCAGATAGTTGCCTCTCCGTTAATCCTTCTCGCTTTACACCAAACAATCCGGCATTCTTCAAACGGTCCTCGAAAGCAGCGCGCTCCCCTTCAGCTTCCGATTGCTTTTTTCTCAAAATGGAATCAACAGCACTCGCTTCTGATTTTTCCCGGCGTTTTAGTTCCTGACTCGCGGTTTGATTTATAGTTTTTAAGGTTTCCCCATGTTTACGGTGAACGCCATCAACTTTTGATTGATACTGGGATTCATACATCGATAGTTCCTCCAGCTGCTTCTTATCTAGTTCAGAAAGATCTCGGCGAAACAAACCCTTCTGCTGAAGAAGATCCTGGTAATGCTTCTCGGCAGCATCCAGTTCCTTCCGAAAAGCGTTATTTGTTGATCCGCCCCCGGGAGTAACGGTCACTGGATCCGGATTTTCATCATCATCACCATTCTTTCCAGCGCCAAGAATTGCTTTATTGAGCTTTACTTGTTCTTCAAGCATTTTATTACCGACCAATTCCCGTGCAGCCTCTATCCCATCGATTTGCTTTTGGACTGCGTCCTCATATGCTTGTGCCCAATCCCCTTTGAAAAAAACATCCGGCGTTAAAGTCAATCTCTCGGATATCGTGGACCCAGAATAGCCCCGCTCTAGTTGATCTTGGAGATCCGCACGACGTGCACTCAGTTCGTCAAGTTTGTTGCTATACGCCTTTACAGTAGAGAGTCGAATAATTTGCTTGATTTGCTCCTTAATCGCTGCTGTTGCTTGCCCTGCCATAATTTGCTCATCTGAGTATCCCTTGAGAACGTCCGGCATTACCTCTCGCAGTCTATTAACAGCAGCCAGTCTCTGATCATCCGCCCTCGTTTTATCCAACGCAGCTTCCATGCTTTGTTCAATAGCATAGCGTTCCTTCTCATATTCGAGTTTAGACTTATCGATTGCTTCATTCAGATGGTTCTGTGCAGTCGTTGCCGAATCAGTCCGATCCCGTAATACGTATAATCCCGCTGCTAGAGAGCTTACTAAGCCAATAACTAATCCGAGAGGATTGGCTCGAAGTGCAATGTTCCAAAGATTTTGTGCTACTGTGGCAGCAGCTTTTGCTCGAGTTAACACAAAAGTTGCTGCAGTTGCCAAATTTACGGCCACGGTGTACGATGTAATCGCAACGACCAATACCGTTATAACTTTTCGATTTTCGGAGATAAATGCAATGGTCTTACTGATGGCTGTAATAAATTGGCTAAATAACCCAAGCCCTGTTGTCATTACTGGCCAAAGTTGCTCGCCTAATTGGATCCACAACTCCTTAAGTTGTTTCTTGGCGATCTCAAGTTTCGCGGCAGCCGTCTCATTTTTAATTTCGTATTCTTCTGTTATCGATACCCCCTCAATCATCGATTGATTCGCTAGATCCATTGACGATTTAAGTACATCAACGTTGCCCGCTAACGAGCCAATAACGCCTATGACACGTCCCCCATCCTGGCCGAGGTCGCCAAGTGTTGCAGCAAGTTCATTGATTCCATTCGAGCTACTCTGTACACCTTCTAATACACGGGTGAAAGCTGTCATGAAATCTTTCTCAAGCAAGTCTTTAAACTCGGTCACTTGCATTCCAGCATATTTGCTATACGTTTCCGCATCCTTAGCCATTTGCAAGAACAGTTTGCTGAGGGCAGTGGACGATACTTCCTCTGTCTGGCCTAGCTGATCCAACGCTGCACCTAAGCCCAATATTTGGTCAATGCTAATACCCGCTAGAGGAGCGACACCCGCCATTCTTCTGGTGAATTCTACCATGTAGCCTTCGTTGGCTGTCGACGCCATCCCCAATTCATTCAGGGCGGATCCGACTTTGAGAAATGCATCTTCAGTAGAATACAAGTCTCGAAGATTAAACACATCCACCAGTTTACCGATCTTATTTACGGTCTCTTCGACATTCCCTCCCAGGTCTTCATTAAGCGCGACGACAATCTGGTTATTCGCTCTTACAAATTCAGTGATGTCCGATATCTCAGTATACCCGAGTTTACCAGCGATTCGCGATAGCCCCAGGAGATCTTCCTGAGATGTACGAGTTTCAATCTTTCGCAGCTCCTCATTAAGCTCTGCAACAGATTCTCTGCTAAGGTTTGTTGTCTTCATCACGTCGGCTAGCAAATCATCAAATTGTGTGAATTCGGTGATTGCCTTTCGCACGCCAAGAGTCAGACCTGTTAACGATGCCGCTATAGCCGTAACCGTTGTGACATATCCTCGAAACTTGCCACCTAGTCGTTCAATCGAACTACCTGTATTATCGGCACCAATACGCAACTCTCTTAATCTTCCGGATACTTTTTCTACTTGTTTCGCGTATTCGTTGTACTGTTCCGAACCAGGAATACTATTATCCCTCAGTCTTGCCAGATCCCTAAGCTCCCGCTTCAGCTGAGACATTGTTTTCTGTTCAAGGTCTAAGCTTTTAATAAGCTCACCCTGTTCGTTTTTTAATGCCTTGACTCGAGTTTGGTTTTCGCGGATCTCCTTAGACAGCGCTTTATACTCTACAGTGTTCTTCCCTCCTTCTTTAGCGAGCAATGCTTGTTCAGCTTTTAATTCCTTGACACGTGCTGAAGTATCAGTGATTTCTCGACCAAGATCATTAAATCGCTTCTGTGCCTCGTTTGAATTAACCACCACATCGAGTGACAACGTTTCGGCTTTCAGTTTACTGGCCATCGAAACCTCCTTTCCACTTTTCACGAATCATATCGATGGTGGATTGGGTATATCCATACATCAGACGTTCAGCAATGCCCTGGTAATGTCCCATCACAAACCGATTGTAAATCCGCAGACCTTTACCACTGGAGCGCTTGCTCTGACCTCGCTTGTGCCTTCGAAACTTACTTCGAATGTCTAAGAATCTATTGTAATCGGGCACGTCAATATGCAGTGTAGCTTGCGCGCCACTTCCGATTATTTTGAATTTTCGGTTATTTAGGAGATTACCTGTCCGGTTTCTAAGTTCAGTTTTAATAGCAGCACCTTGGTTCCGTATGAATCGTTTGCCCTCTTCCCGCAGTGTATGCTCAATGAATTTTCCTTTAATAGCGTCCATGATTCAGAGTTATTGGACGAATCTAATAGTAGATCAAAGCCTGTTAAAGGACACGATATTCGGCAGGGATACAGGAAATTTCAGCAGTGGCTAGTTGAGGCCGAATGGGATAGGCATAGGTAGTCTGATCCATAATCAAAAACAGCCTTTAAACGTGATTTAAGGCTGTTTTTACAGTGGCATGTCATATTTCTGGGGGCCGGCGCCGGGGTGCAATTGCAAAAAAGGAACAGGGCGGGCCGGTGAACCCAATGATCAAAAATATTGAACAAATACCATTCACGCACTATTACCCTACCAGTCAGATAGTTACTAAATATTTCATTTTGACTATTATGAAAATTCAGTGATTAATTAAATTAAGTTGACGTTTGCTGACTTATTTGTGATTGATTGATGAATTGAAAAGCGTCAGTATATCATCTTTGATGAATTTGAAAATCGATGCTCCATTAGCATATCCAACCGCGATTAAAGTACCTAGGAAAACTAAAATTACGATTGTCCAATGAAACCAAAATACCTTTCTCAAATTTTCCCGGGTTATAATCCAAATCAGCAATACGAATAATGCTAATGAATACCCATAAGCTAATATAAATCGATAGTAGACATGAGGATCACCCTGAATACTTTCAACACCGAATATTTGTATACTTCCAACCGAAAACAATGCTACCGCTGAGAAGATGGCTAATATTTCAATTGACCTTCGCTCTTGTTTTCGCATTTTCTCGGTTACATCCTTCATCTCCGACACAACTGATATTAACCTACTGTATACAGTCTTCAAAGAAGTGAAACTTTTATATTTCTCTTCCAGTTCAGTGATATTTGAACTAACTCTTTTATAGTCCAGTGGCAGCATAAACGACGAAAAGAAAAATAACTTAATATCCGGGTAGTTATCTAGTTTGATAATGTATGGAGATTGGCACTCCGCAAAATTAGGTTGAATAGGTACTAGCTTTTTATTCTGACTCCATCGATATGCCTCTTCGAGTTTTTTAAGCGTTGCTGCAAAAACATCTAGAAAACCATTGAAACTTTTGAGTTTATCATTTTCGACCAGTTCGCGCGAAAGCCCACTTAGAATATCGTTCAATTTCGTAGCTAATTTCTCCCATGGAAAATAGTTCCTAATCTCATCCTCATTCTGTTTATTCTTTATTTTGCTGAAAAGCTCTTTAGCTTTATCGACAGTAAAGTCACCGATTTCACACTCAAGCGAAACTATATTATTGAACAGATAAGAACCAGACACTTCATTACTATATTTATTGAATGTCGAACCATTGGACTGTCGGGCAGAAAATGATTGATAGAGTTCATTCGCAAGCTGGAAATTTTTTGAATCGTCCTTATATATCTTGATTAAGCCATGGAAATCTAATGTCACATAATCTTCTTTTGATTTCTTCTCGATAACTTTCCTTCGCTTTCGCTGTTCCGATTTGAAATTCTTTAACAAGCCGTAATGAACTTTAATCAAACGCTCCCATTCTGACAAAGATTCGTGAATTACAATTGACTCCAAATCAACTGTTTTGTCCTCCTGTCGATCGAATGAATAAATCATTCGAGGTTCCAACGAATCTTGCGGATCATTTTCTGCCCGATAAAGAAGCTTTTTAAGGAGAAAATCAACTTTTACCGATATTGCCTCCTTAAGGACTGTATCAATAGAAATAGCTCGAGATTCCCCATAATAAATAACCAGATTCCTAATCAAGTCATTAGTTAACGAGTAGCCGAAGTGCTCTGAACGAATGATACGAATTACTATTTGAAACGAAATAAAATGGTGGTGCAACACATCGTCCACTTTTGTACTGTCGTACCAGGAACGCTCTCCACGAAATATATCAGTCGTGTATTCTAGATTTAACTGGGATCGAACGTCCCTTAATAAATACGTAGATAAGGGTCGGATTAGATTCGTAAATGGAAGAATAATATTTCCACGAAAGATCTCTTGTATTTTATATTTTTCTGGGCCTTCTTCTAGCTCTTCTATACTATTTCCATGCTCATTTAAGTATTTTTCGATTTCGTCAAAATAAGATTCTTCTTCGTGATCTAACAAATTCAAATACTCCCCACTCAAAAACAACAATTGAAAAAATTTGGCAATCTCCGTACCTGCCCCTATAATTGTGTTGGCTACTAATCCCGAGTCTGATTGATTAGGAACTTCTCCTTTACTATTCTTCAGCCATGTCGATTGGAAATGCTGGCCTTCTAAAAGTTCGATTAAAGTGTTCGAACTAAAATGAAATTGAGAACTCATTAAAACAAGCTATAATATTTTTCTTCTTTTTTTATAAGTTCTTTACTGATTGGCCTGGAAAATGATCCATCCTTTTTGGCTATTTCGAAGTTATATCTCCATGAGAACCATTTGTGGCTAAGCTCCACTAAATCAAATGGTGAGAACGAAATCAACTGGGAATTGAGTTCTTTCAAAGTACTTATAGAGTTGTCGACAACTTCACTTTGTCCGACAGAAACTTCATTAAACGATTTGATATCGGTAATTACGAGTTTGGTGTTCGTCACTTCGGCAAACTGCAATTTTGAGAGAGATCGATAAATCTCGCTTTCCACATGGCCATATGGCATCGCATGGAAGTCATCAAATAAATCTAGCATATCCGTTGAAGTACTTGAGGCAAAAAAATGTAGCTTAATTACCTTCAACTTACTTAGATTATTCTGAGGATGGTCATTGAAATCGGCGTTGTCTATCGTATAAAAATCACAGAACCAACCAACAAGCCCTTTTAAGAAATATTCAAAACTTTCAATCTTTGACATAGATGCAGTATTTCTATATGAATTTCATATGATAAAGGCGATTGAGCACTATAATAAATGTTACCCCAATCGATGAAGTCCACTACCTAGGTCTGACAATATAACCACATATTTTTGCAAAAGTTGTAAATTTTTAAAATAATTTTAAATTATTTTTTCAATACTCCCAGGATCAAAACCTAAATTGGTTAGTAGATTTCAATACCGTGTGCTATTTCGAACCGCTATTTCTAAATAAGAAGCTTTTGTCTTGAACCTCCACTTTGCTAGCCAACGCTTTTAGATTATTGTAGGACAATTTCAGACGTCGAGGATCATGGACCAGCCAAGATATCCGCCGAAGATATTGTACTCCGGTTCAATGGCGACAGAATTTACTTTAAGATTAGGGAATAGCTTACATAACTCATCAACCTGATCTCCCTCTCCAAATAAATATTGTTTGAGCTTCACCATAGCTTGTTGGGTGTTGTAATACTGTTCCAATTCGAACTCATCACTTTTTCCCTCAATTTGCCGAGTGACCACCAAGAACATCAGTTCGTGTCGATCTTGATACGAATCTGGATCTCCATCGAAAGAGTAATTCGGATAAACAGCGACAAGCCAGATATCCCCTTTATCCTTCAATTTCTTTGCGCCCTGCTCTTCTGTGCTGCATATTACATGGCCTTTAATGCCTATTTGCTCGACAATATCTTGACAAATTTCGTTAAACTCTTTAATACCTATCATTTCTGTTTAGATTGATCGTTATGTTTTTTCAGAAGGAAAATCAATATATCGTACAACAAGGTTTGGCTGGTTTTCGAAGCGTCACCAAACACACCCGATTCAGCTATATCCAAGACTACACCAGCCCATCCCAGGTTCACCCTTTTATGTGTAGTTGGATTTGCCTTTCCTGAAGGGAATAGTGCAGAGAAATTAACATCAATACCCTGTATAACCAGGTCTTCCTCCTGAAGGCATTTTATGCAGTAAGAAAACCAAATTGCAATTGCTTGCTTTCGCCACGGTTCAACCCGCTCAAACAAGGTCGGTTCTACTACATAGCTATGGAAAGGCACTTTGATTCCACTTTTATCTTTCGGCCGGTATAGTGTTGCTATGAAATAATTCAGAAAGAGATCAGCTCTATCTGGATCCTCTTTCGTTTCGAAATAATCGTTAAGCATGGCGATCGCTTGCTTAAACTCCGCCAATGTGATATCTGCCAGTAAATCATCGGGACCGTGATACTTATTCAATAAAACGGGAAAGAAATTGGTTATTGTCTGATAGGATAATTCAAAACCATCTTGTTCATTTTTCTCGAAGATCCATCCGCACAGTTGTTCTGACAAAAGGTATATCCGTTCATTTATTTCTGCATTGTAGCCCAGACGTTGTTTTATATGATAACCTGGGCCGAACTTCAAACCCGTAAACAACACGAAAATTTGGATTCGAAATTCGGCCAGAGATAATGTTCCATTGATCACTTGAAACGCCTTACCCAAAATAAAATGAACCTGCTCAGAGGTGCATTCGTCCCATTCAGATGGAATCTCTACTATGAGATCCTTTTGCGGTATTTCAATAGTATGCATGACTAAGTGCTGGCAAATTTATCGTTTGGATCGTTTGTCGGAAGCATTTTATACTCCAAGTATTCCGGACTATTCTCGAAGCGCTTACGCTTGATTTTATCCATATAATCGTAGGCGTCTATTTCTATTCTTTTACTGAAGTATGCAATTTCGTCGACGCTGGCGGGCCTAGTTGCGTTTACAGTTTGGCCTTCCGATTTTAGCGCTTTAACAATCCCCTCCGGTAACACTTGGGTATTGAGACGGCGAACAGCAAGCGCGATAGCTCCTAGCACCTGAGCCCGTCGTGTGAGGTCCAACAGCTCTATTTGATACTCATTCAAACCTCCGGACTGAAATCCACTTAATAAATCTGAATAATCGCCGGCCAAGACTTCGCGTAGTTTCACAACTTGAATTTCCTGAAGCAGTGGAATAGCCAGATAATAGAAGCGCGCGGAATTATCTATGGGATAATACTCTCCGAACACATCCGTGTTATTGACAAATAATCGTTTTGTCGCCTTTTTTTGCGGAGAATCAGTCCACTCGGAATAATTACTTTTATCCAGGAACAAAATTAGCCGATCGATAGCCCGCTGCGCTTTGGAAAGGTGGGCAGCATCATCTCGGTCCAACATCCATTCCCAGGGTAGCTTTTCGTTGTCATTATCCACCTTGATTTTACGTGTTGACTGATCGTGGGAAACAATGTTAGATTGGAAATGCCGGTAGACTGCCATCAAGGCGATCGGTAGCTGGACATGCTTTAAAAATGAAGCGTCCGTTTCTGTGGGAGCTTCCTCATCAGCAATCCGTTCCGCTTTTTCAATGATAGTATCGCCAACAATCTTCGCAAGATCTTCAGTTTCCAGTATGATATCCTGCTCAATACGCTCGAAATCATTTGAAGCGTAAAATGATCCGGTAAGTCTTCGTAAAGTTTCGCTGTCTTTTATCAACATAGTATTAGGCTTGAGCTGCAACTCGATTTGCAGGTGACACGTCTTCTTCTTTCATAATAATCTTTCGATAGAATCCCATTTTCACATTTTCTTCTGGCCAATTGATGGAAATGGCCTGGTTGACTGCTTCAAATATGATGCGTTCCGGAATGTTAACATCGGTGAGCACATGGAACTTTGCAGCATATAATTGCTGCGATCCGCCAGAAAACGAATTGTTGGTGATTAAATTGGCGAGTGCTGGGTTCAAACCCATCCCAGAAGTGGCCGCAGAATCGGCCTTTTCTGAGACCTTCACCTGCGCTTCGATGAAGTCTTTTATTTTCTGATCGATAGGCTCAATTTTCCACTCGCATAAATTCCCATCAATATCGTAGAAATCGACTGTCTCAATAAACTTACCCGCGTTTTCCTTTCCTGCAAGCGCGTTAGCAATGGAACGAAACAACTGTTCCTTAATCTCACTCACCCGCTTATCGATTTGCGCTTCAGTTTCTTCCGGAAACCGTTGCAGCAACTTTTCTCGTTTGTCATCCCAATACCCTTGCGGAGAGTGAATATGGAATGCCGCGGAGATTCCATTGTCGGTTAGGTACTTGATGATATCCGGAATCTCCGAAGCTGTTGCCAACCATTTCAATGTTCCAAAAAAAGATGGAACAGGATAGAATGCCCTTGCAAAACTATATAGATTGTGATAGCTCATGGATACCGGGTTGCGAAACGGATCTCGTTTATCAAACGCATGGTAAGTTGATATTCCTGAGTGCAGACAATTGTTCTCAAAATCACCCACATAGATTTTCTTGACGTTTTCCAATCGCTTCTCAGGGTGATCCGGCCAACCCAGACGCGCCCAGGTATTAAGTACAGGTTCCAATTTGACAACTTTACCTTTCCCACCGATCCTCGGGCCTTTATTCCGGTACCATCGGGTATAAAAGCCTTGGGTATGCATAAACTCCGTTGTGGCAATTTCAATATACCGATCAAAGTCCCAAGTTTGTAGCCAGGCCTTGATTTCCCCGTGTTGGACCGGCACACGTATAATTTTTCCCGTTTCCCTATCAAAATGATCGCGATATAGGAAGGGGCCTTCTCCATACTGCAAGCCGATTTTCCTTTGCAATATTCCGGGGCCGATATTCGAGTTGTCCATAATTCGTCGGATCACAGATGGTAAGTCGTTATTGTGTCCATAAGGCACTATTCGCTTGCCCATTACAATGGCTGGATCTGATTCCCAAGAATTGGAGAAGGAAAACAACTGTGTTGACCACCGATCATCTAATTGATGACTCATCGAAATCGTATATACCGATCCATCGGATAAGTGGACGGCTCTCGCATTTTCGGTTATTTCTTTAGTTTTCATTCAGCAGCAAATTTTAATGATTGACCATTAAAGCTCAATAGGCAGCAGTGCCAAAATCTCCTGGCTTCCCCCGTATTGACGTTTACATATTCTTCCTGAAGCTCGGCATATCGGTTGTGTGCCGTTTTACCACGTTTACGAAGTCTAGCGGCCGGAACTTCCACAATTCCATGGCTTTCACCTCGAGAATGGGAATAGGAAACGAAAGTAAAACTGAACGATTTACCCTCTTTGGACAGTTTTCGCATTTCTGATATCGCCTCGTATACGGTCATTTAAATCTCATTTGTACTATCAAAACTCTACCATCTAGCTTCGATTTTAAAGGACAAGGTTTGTGTCAGATGCTATAATCATTATATTGTGGTATACAAACTAATTTATTATGGAACAGGAAAGTAGGAATAAGATCTTCCTTATCGGAAATGGTTTCGATTTAGGTCATAAATTGAAGACTGACTATGGAAGTTTTATTATATGGTATCTCAACGAAAGCTTAAAACAGGCATTGGAATCCGGCAAAAATCAATTTGAGGACAACTGTATCGAGATGTTGGTTGCAAGATACTTTTCCCCACCGGGACGACATTCCGAAGCTTTTAAATCACTAAATTCAGATTTTGAAAAAGGAACTTTGTCAGAAGTGATAGTTAAAAAGTTACCTGATCCCCATTATAGTGGATTCAACATCGCCATAAAGGCAAAAAATCTATTTATCAATAAAATTTTAACGGAGTGTATTGATGCGGAATGGAACGGAATAGAGCACGAAATCTATTCATCGATTGAAAGGGCGCATCACGAGGTTAAAACTAATACAAACGGTCCCGACATACGAAGCTCTAGACTTTTTCAAGAACAAACCGACGTAATAAAACAGATTAACCAATCAGTCGATTGTCTTAAAATAAATTTGGTGAATTATTTGAAGACACAAAATCAGCCCGATATTGAACGCACTTCAAATTGGTTTAACTTCCCATTCGATCGATTGGATTTGAAAGATAAAGGTGATTCCAGACCAGCAGCAATTTTCCTCAACTTTAACTATACAACGTTTCAATGGAATCTTCGAAATCTGCTAATGTCGAGATATAGAGATAAGCTATCTTCATTAGAAATAATTCCAATACACGGAACAATAGACAACTATAATGACGTGGTTTTTGGCATTGGTGACGAGCAAAATGAATTCTATTCAATAATAGAAAGTAAGTACTCTGATGAGTGGCTAAAATGTATGAAATCTTTTCACTATTTCCGCAACCAGTCCTATCAAGATTTGCTTGGGTTCACAGCACTCGGACCTTATGAAATATATGTAATGGGACATTCATGCAGTATCACTGATCGAACCCTCCTAAATATGCTGTTTGAAAATAAATACTGTAAAAAGATCCATGTTTATAATTACGATGGTATGTCGTCTTATACGAAAACTGCCTATAATATCGCTAGGAACTTCAGAGATAAAGTCAAGCTACGGGAAGTCTTAATGCCATTTAATGAATACTTAAAGATGTAACCTATCAACCCACGACTGAAGAATCCGAAATATTCTGAGTAGACTTTTTACGAACCAATATCCGCCACTCTCTACGCATCATCAAGTATTTAAAGCTATCTGAAGCGTTTGTTGATTCCAAAGGCAGCCGGTGAATAGGTAATTTCTCGGAAGACTTGTCTTTAGTGGTGACAGACGCACGAGCTTTGTTCGGAACAATCTTCGTTTTCGCTCCCTCCAACGATGCCTTAAGGTATTTCGACTCGTATATATCGATAAGCACCTTAGGGAGCTTCGGGTTTGATCCAGAGAAAAGGTCTTGCATAAACACGTATTCTTCAGCTTGCCCAATATTTCCCTGGTTACGCGACATCAGCACCACGCGCCAACCGGTTCTCGTTCGCCCATCCTCTTTAAACTCTATCGCATTTTTAAACGCTAACGCTAGATCTACTTTCGCATCTTTATAATTGTTTGCGGCACGGTCATAATAGGCGTGGATCACTTTTTCTTCCTGTGGATCGAAGTATTCTATAAATTCAGCAGCAAGCTTAGGGATCCAATTCGGAGAAAGGGTATACATGAATTTAAGTATCCGATATTCCCGGTTCGGTTTGGGCTGACCAATTGTCATGGATATCATGTTTCCAAAATCAAGTCCGACTTCGATCACTTTCTTTCTGTTGAGGTATCGAAGGATCCTGCAGTCTTCCGATTCAGAAATGCCAAAATGATCCGTCCATCTCGGATCTTTCCCGTCTGCGTAAAAATGTGCTTCTGCAATATTCGCGTAAAATCTTTCTCCGGATTCAAGGGTAGGTTTAAGCGACAACACCGCGGTATCCACGTCACCAAGGTCGGTTTGGATCGCATCCGTAAACCACTCTGGAGTCAGGATATCTATATTCACCAATGAAGATGCAATAAAAAATAACGTTTGACCATCTTTATGCATACGAGTTTCAACCCATCTTTGCCGCCATCTTTCTTCGGTTCTAAGTTTTTTTACTGCCTCTTCCCGATCGTTTTTTTGCTGGAAATAAATCCTTTCTTGGATACATTCGTTCAATACAAATGCCGCGCGAAGTATCCGAAGAACGGCTGTCTTTTTCATCTTGTTGACCTGCTTTAAAATCCAGTCATGCTCACCGATATTTTTGGTATTTGGCATATCCGTTGTGAATGTGTGGCCACGATAGAATACCGATTTTCCGTATTTGACCGCGTAACCACGCACTGATTTTAATAGGTTGGCAATTTTGTGTTCCGGAAAATACTTGACCTCATCACCGATCACATGCACATAGGAACGTCCGGCAAGCGATGCAGGCCGGTCCAGCGAACCGAAGGTGATATTTAGACCGGTGAAAAATATCATGGTGTGCTTGTAGGAAACCAATCGGTTATATGGTTTCCAAAAGTGCTCTTTAATATATTCAGGAAGGTCCTCTTTTTCGACCTCGTTAAATTCTGGGGGTTGCTTGCCCAGCACGTAATGAACGCCTTCTTTGAAGCCTTTTCTCTCCAAACCTTCCAAAACAGATGGCAATACGTTTTTTTGCAAATTTGAGTACGTGTCAGACACCCAGACAATGGGTGCACCCGGAATGTCATAGACCATTTCGGTGAGCCGTTCGACCACTACCTCAGTGGTTTTAGCCGACCCCCTGCCAAGTACCATATATAGAAAACGCGGAAGCGTCAAGGCGGCGAACTGCGCAATCCAGTTTGCAAAGGCGAGAGCGACATCTTTAGTGTGCTTAATTTTTGGTCTCCAGGCCATCTCTACTTTTTAAAGTTTTCTTCAATAAATTCTAAGCGAGACTCCAAATCAATCTGCTCAATCATGGAATCCTGTTTGAGGGACTGCTTAACAGCTTCCGGATAATCCAGTGCATCAATTTCTGCGGCCAAATCGTTCCGATTGATTGGGGGTAACCCGACGGATTCAGCATTCAGCGTATACACTTTAACAGGGGGCAAATACATTTCTTTGGGAAGTTTTTCGACATCGGGTTTGTCCAGCTCTTGCATTGACGCCGCTTGCTTCATTAGGTTGCCATAGATTTCCCAATCCCGGGAGGTTTCCGCATTGTCCGCCACCACGTTAGCGGCCTGTTCAAGCTTCTCGCCATATTTGGCCCGAAGTGCTTTCTTATTGATGTTACGATTTCCGTAAAATAGATTTATCGACTCATCGTACATTTCTGAAGCACGTTGATGTTTCAGCTTGTAATG
>DXCW01000162.1 GCA_019115805.1 Candidatus Sphingobacterium stercorigallinarum | reverse complement strand
GATTCAAGCAGGTGAATCCTGATGTGGATGTTTATATCGGTCGGATGACCCCAATTTTCAGCGGCCATTCCCGCTTTTTATCTGGAACTCAGGCTTATTACAACGAAATTCAATCGGAAATCGACCAGGTGGCCAAAGCACAGCAGGCGGCACTGGTGGATACCTATACCCCTCTGCAATACAGAATCGATCTGTTTGATGATTACCTCCACCCCGATGCCCAAGGCGCCGCTTTAATTGCTCAAGCTTTTGCGAATCAAATCCAACCGATTTCCCAACCCCTGCGCCTGTCCGATACGTTCAGCTCACACATGGTTTTACAACGAGATACGGAAAACATCGTATCGGGCCAAGCATCCGCTGGAGCAAAAATTGAGATCGAACTCGATGGACATCGTTATCACACCGTCACCGACACTTTGGGAACTTGGCGAATCCCAGTCCCGCCCATGCCAGCGGGAGGTCCTTACGAACTGATCGTCCGACAAGATCAACAGAAAATCATCCTACAGGATATACTTTTCGGGGATGTTTATTTAGCATCTGGGCAATCGAACATGGCTTTTCCGTTATCTGCCGCAAACCATTATCAGGCACTGCTTGAAGATAGCAGTGCGTTTAAACACATCCGATTATTCAAAAACAAAAATTTGGTACCCACTGATAATCGGGCTTGGAATACGGATGTACTCCAACAAGTGGACGATCTCGATTTTTTTACAGGACAGTGGGAGATTCCAAATGCGCAAAACAGTGCCCATTTCTCCGCAATCGCCTACAGTTTTGCCCATGCATTAAGTCAAGCGGAACAGGTGCCGATTGGGATCATAGAGCTCGCCGTGGGGGGATCAAATACGGAATCATGGATTCCCAGAGCAGAGCTGGAGGCCGACCCTTTACTGGCCGCTTATATTCACCGATGGCGGACATCGGATTTTATACAGGTTTTTTGCCGCGAGCGTGCGGCTGTAAATTTAACGCATGCCACAAAGGTGAATGCCCGCCACCCCTATCAACCGGCGTACAATTATGAAGCTGGATTAAGCAAATGGACCGGCACACAACTTAAAGGTATTCTGTGGTATCAAGGGGAGAGCAATGCACACAATACGGCCTTACACGAGCATTTATTCAAAACCCTGGTGCGGAGCTGGAGAGCAGAATTCCAACAGCATCTCCCATTTTTCTTCGTACAACTTTCCAGTATCAACCGACCAAGCTGGCCGTATTTTCGCGATAGCCAGCGTCGCTTAAGCCTCCAAATGGATCAGGTACACATGGCGGTGTCTTCCGATTTAGGTGACTCTTTAGATGTACACCCCACTGATAAACTCCCCATAGGGCTACGCTTGAGTAATCTTGCACGTCAGCACCTCTACCAACGTTCCATCACAGCGGACTCCCCCCAGCCTCTTGAAGCCCATCTCGAATCCAAACGGATCGTGATCCGGTTTGATCCGGCCAATCGTCTACAGACACGAGCGCCACATGGCGATCAGGTGATTGGGGTGCAGGGACGTGATCAATATGGCATGGTGCACGATTTGCAGGCAGTAGCCGAAGGCAATAGATTAATCATCGACCCGGGGGCTGTGGGTCGCATCGTAGAAATTCTGTATGCGTTCGAACCTTATACAGCAGCGAATCTGGAAAACCAATATGGCGTGCCCGTTTCCACATTTCGTTTGCCATTAACAATCCATCAATAACACTCTAGCATGACTTACTCACAGAAAGAACTTGATCAACTAGCTGATTTTTACAAAAACCAGCTACTCCAAGACACCGTCCCGTTTTGGTTTCCCAGATCCTTTGATGAAGAATATGGCGGCTATTTACTCATGCGTGATCGGGATGGCAGTATCTTGGACTCCGACAAAGCCGTTTGGATACAGGGCCGAGCCTGTTGGTTGTTAGCGACTCTGTATGAAACCGTCGAAAAACGAGAAGAATGGCTTCACGGCGCCAAGTTAGGGTATCAGTTTCTCTGCGATCATTGTTTCGATGAGGAAGGGAAAATGTACTTTCACCTCGATCGGCAGGGACAACCTATTCGTATGCGCCGATACTTTTTCTCGGAAACATTTGCTGTGATCGCCATGGCCGCCTACGCAAAGGCCTCTGGTGATCAGCAAGCGGCTCAAAAAGCCCGCGATATTTTTGGCACCTGCCTACAATATGCCGCTGGTGAAATCCACGGTTCGCCAAAATTCGAAAACACGCGACCTTCAAAAAGTATTGGTGTCCCCATGATACTAATAAATACAGCGCAGCAACTACGGGAAACGATTGGCGATCCACGTTGCGATGCGGCTATTTTGAATTGGATCCATGAGATTGAAACCTATTTTGTGAAAGACGATATCCGCTGTGTGATGGAACAAGTCGCCGAAGACGGGGCAATCATCGATCACCTAAACGAGCGTATGCTCAATCCCGGACATGCCATTGAGGGGGCTTGGTTTATATTACACGAATCCATGTACCGGGGTAACGATCCCAAGCTTGTTGATCTGGGTTGCCGTATGCTGGATTACATGTGGAAACGCGGTTGGGATGAGCAGCACGGAGGTATTTTCTATTTCCGAGATGTTTACGATCGTCCTGTCCAAGAGTACTGGCAAGACATGAAGTTTTGGTGGCCGCAAAACGAAGCGATCATTGCTACCTTATTGGCTTTCCTACTCACGAAAAAAGAAAAATACGCAGAGATGCATCGAAAAATCCATTCCTATGCCTATGCCCATTTTCACGACGCCGAGCACGGAGAGTGGTACGGTTACCTCCATCGAGATGGACGCGTATCCCAACCCGCAAAAGGCAATTTGTTTAAGGGCCCCTTTCATCTCCCTCGACAGGAATGGTATTGCTGGAAAGCAATCGAAAAATTAGCCTAAGTAGGCCAAGGTAAATTAGTATATTATCAGACACATTTAATAACATGAAAAAACTATTCTTAAGTATGCTTGCCGCGATTTGTATACACTCGGCTATTTCGCAAGAAACAACCGTTTTCCGTTCCGGCGAAGACGGGTATGCCAGTTATCGCATTCCGGCCATTATCCAAGACAAAACAGGCAATCTCATCGCCTTTGCAGAAGGACGGGTTGATCACGCGGGAGATTTTGGAAATGTCGACGTGGTTTACAAAATCAGTGAAGATCAAGGGAAGACCTGGGGCCCCTTAAAAGTCGCTGTTGATTACGACAAATTACAGGCAGGGAATGTGGCCCCTGTGGTGGATCTAATGGATCCGAATTATCCTCAGGGACGCATTTTGCTGTTTTATAACACCGGAAACAATCACGAAGGGGAGGTGAGAAAAGGAGACGGTTTACGGGAAGCTTGGTACATCAGTTCAACCGATGGCGGGTTGTCTTGGAACGAACCGGTCAATATCACCACACAGGTACATCGTCCCCAACAGCCAGCGGTGAATACTGCGTATAACTTCCAAGAAGATTGGAGGACCTATGCCAATACCCCCGGACATGCTTTTCAATTCGTATCTGGTCCCCATCAAGGCCGAATCTACGTTGCGGCCAATCACAGTGCAGGCGAACCCCATCCACAAGGTGAAGATTGGAATGCGCATGCGTATTACACCGATGATCACGGGCAAACGTTCACACTCAGCGAAAACATTCCTTACTCGGGAACGAATGAATCCACTGCAGCGCAAATCGGCGACAACCAGGTCTATATGAGTTCAAGAAACCAGCGCTTAGATCCTAAACAGCGGGTTATTTCGATTTCCAACGACGGTGGGCACAGCTGGGCATCTGCCGCGCCAGATGCCAACCTCCCGGATCCGATTAACCAGGGAGCAGTACTTTCTTGGAAAAAAGGGAAAAAATTCATTCTCGCTCACTTGAATGCCGCAGATCCTCAACATCGGGATAACCTGACCTTGCGTATATCAAAAGATCAAGGCAAAACATGGCCCATCAATAAGGTAATCGCCAAGAGCCCTGAAGGATACAAAGGTGCCTATGCTGCCTACTCTGATCTGGTGCTATTGAATAAAAAGACAGTCGGTATTTTGTATGAAAAAGACAATTATAAAGAAATTGTCTTTCTGACCGAAACGGTAAAATAACCAACGATAGAGGCTCGGGTGGAACGTCTATTGTTGACGTGCATGCCCAAGCTTGAAAGATTTATTCTGCTAACGAGCCCGATAAACTATCGGGCTCGTTCCTTTTCCACTGATCGGTGATGCAGGGAAAACCTGGTGCAGCCACTTGATGGCTTGCCACTACTTATTTAAGTATATCGAAGCACCTCAGCTCCTGCTATTCCACCTCCGACAGCCGCATACTCCGGAATACAGCCGCCCGCTCGCCTGTCCCCCGCATATGCAGCCCCGGACGAGGACTGCGATCCCACGGCGGTAGTTCACTGATGTCAAGTGCGGACCTGCCTTCCGCCGTCCATTCGGTCCATTGTTCCGATTCGGAATCCCGATAATAAAAACGACACCGCAAATTCGGGTGCACATCAATTCTTAATTGTACTGCCGTACCGGAAGTTGGGGATATGGCGCGTTTAGCAACCACCACAAAGCCCTTATCAGATGTTTCCCATAACATCAGGGTATCTTGCTGAATCCCCATCCCTATACTGTTATTTACATCACCATAAATGGTTAACCCACCTAAGGGAGCGGTTGCCGACCCTTCTCGATTGATCTCCGTTTGAATCGAGTAACTTTTGCTCCACGGTCGCGTCGTAAGCACAATGCCCAGCTGATTTTCAGGTGTCTGCTGACCGCTTAGATGCAAGCCTTCTCGGTTTACAGACCATTCGGGTTTCATGTGACGAAAATCCCATTGTAAAAGACTATCCTTACCCGATGAATGCTGAAAATCGAACGTGATGGTTTGCTGTTTTTCCGGTTCAGCCTCGATCAATTCAAAAACAGGCATGTTGGTATCCGACCACAGCAAGCGGGCAAGCAATCCTTCCCGTCCGGTGTACACGCCACCAACTTTACTATAGCCATGAAAAAGATAATGCCATTCCTGCTGTTTATTTTTGACAAAAGTCCCATGCCCCATGCATTGCCACTGGTCCGTTTCTCCTAATAGAACCGTTTCACCTACCGGTTCGTACGGCCCTTGGACTTGAGGAGATCGAACAGCTTTCACGTGATAATCACATCCTGTTCCACAACAGGCTCCTAACGAATAGAACATGTAATAATAGCCGTCTTTTTGAATAAATGCCTGTCCCTCAATCCCCACGTGGGCGGTATCCATCAATAAGGTAAACACCTCCCCTTCTAGCGACAACCCATCATCAGACAAACGGCTTCCCACCAGTTCTATAGGCCGGTCATCCAGACCGTACGCCTTCCAGGTCATAAACCGTTCTTCCCCCTGTTCAACCACGAACGCATCAATGGATTCTGTTCCGTAATCGACGACGATGCCCTGATCTACGAATCCTCGATTCGGATAACGGGAGGTTGCCACACCTATACACGAAACCCCGTCGGATTTTCGCTTTGCGGAATAATAGAGGTAATACAGTCCATTATGGTATACATACTCAGGCGCCCAAAAAGAAGACCCTACCCACTCTGGAGTTTCTTCTAAAATAAAGCCTTCGTGTTTCCAATTCGTTAAATCATCGGAGGAATAAATCGGAAGATGCGGCGCCCATTCACTGGACGTTCCCACCGCATAATATCTGCCGTCAGCCTCTATGATTGTAGGATCCGGAAAATCGCCAGGAATGGACGCCTTCGTCTGCCCCTGTACAGCTAACTGCGCGCAAGCAAACAAGCAAATAATGGTAATAATAAAGCGGTAAAATAAAGATGGGTTCATGGTTATCGATGTGTATCGGCGTGAAGATACGAAAATTATTTTTTCTTATAGGGGATTTAACAGATCCTACCGAAACATTGCTCGACAAATCGACTGCTCCAAAAACAAAGGGCGCTCTATAAACGAGCGCCCCACAATCCGACCGAACGGTGGTCTATTTCTTTCCGCTGCGTTTGGGGTGTACACTTCTCTCCAATTCCTTCACGAAATCTTTGCCCCAATAATGGATATCGTAATACTGAACCTGCTCCTGCGAGCGGCTAATGCGAATGGCCGCTTCCTCTTCGTCCATCACCAAAGCTTGCAGCAAAGATTCAATCATGCTTTTATGATCATAGGGATTGGTAAACACGGCATACGGCAATTCCACGGATGCGCCTGCAAATTCCGAAAGAATCAACACACCATTGCCCGCGATTAACCCCTGAGTGGCTACGTATTCTTTTGCCACTAAATTTAATCCGTCTCGCAATGGAGTAATCCACGCAATATCACTCACCGCATATTGTACCAATA
>DXCW01000161.1 GCA_019115805.1 Candidatus Sphingobacterium stercorigallinarum | reverse complement strand
GTATCCGCCCGACGAACTACATGTTTGATTTCTGAATATTATTCTTAAAGTTCTGCGGGTAGAGATCTTTTAAGTTTTTGTGGTTGATTGACATGATATTTTCCAAGGCATATTTCAGCCACTGAAACGGGTTCACATCATGCTTTTTGCAGTTGGCAAAGAACGAATAGATCATTGCTGCCCGCTGTGCCGCATCGTGGCTTCCGGCGAACAGGTAGTTCTTACGCCCCAGCGCAACTGGACGGATGGCATTCTCGACAAGGTTATTGTCGATCTGTAGGTTTCCATCGTATAGATACGCTGATAGCGCATCCCAACGTGCGTAGGCATAGGCCATGGCCTTTCCGATCTGGCTTTTGGGCAAGGTGTTTTTGATTTCCTCAAAGATCCATTTGCCCATTTCGTTGATGACCGGCAGTGATCCTTCCAATCGAAGTTCTTTTGTCCGATCAGCGGAAAGTTGTTCTTGTTTTGCCCTGCGCTCTACTTTATAGAGCTCCTGCATCATCAGAAGTGCCTTTTCAGCTCTCGGGCGATCATTGTCCAATGCCTTTTCAAACTCACGGCGTGCGTGTGCCCAACAGGCCAGGTGGGTGATCTCTTTTTTCTTGCCATACTTTTCATACACGGCATATCCGTCCGTCTGGAGATAACCTTTGAAAGTGCCCAGTATGGCCAAAGGCGCACTGCTGCCCCGGGTGGGGCTATAATCAAAAAGCACAGTCCCATCCAATGGAGCGTGGTATACCCAATAATAACCTTGATGGGCAGCGCCTTTCTTATCGCTATCGAGTACTTTTATAGCCGTTTCATCTACCTGTAGATATCCTTTTGCTTTTGTGTCGAAGACCAGTTGGTCGTAAAGTGGCTGGAGTTTGATCAGGGCCTCCTTTGTCCATCCCTCGATCGTTGAAGAAGCGATCTGTATGTTTTCCCGGGCGAAGATTTGCTTCTGGCGGTATAGCGGGAGATGATCGACATATTTATTTGTTAAGATCATCGCTAGCAGACCGGCTCCAGGAATGCCTTTATCAATGACACGCTCAGGGAGCTCGTCAATCTTAACGCCATCTCTGTTTTTAGCGGCATACTTATAGCGGATATAGCGGTTGATATAGAATTTGGCAGGCTCACATTCCAGTTCCTCTGTGATCTCTTTGCCGATGCACACCATTGCTGACAGGTCACCCTCAGGGTGGATGTGCTTTTCTATTACCGGCAAATGTTCGGGAAGCTTCGCGCGTCCCTTATGGTTAGGGCGTTTGCGTGTATATTCGATCTTCTGCTTGGTTTCTTCCTGTTGTTGTTCCGCTTCTGCGGCCTCAGCTTCAAAAGGAAGTGCTGTCTGGTTGGGGTCGCCCTCGAAGCGCTCACGCTTCTGCCCGAACTGCATCCGCTTGTACATCGCAAGCTGGGATTCCAGATATTCGATTTTTTCGTCTTTAGAAGAGGAGTCCTTGGAAAGTGATTTTATCTTTTCATCACGGCTGGAAATGACCTTCAGAAGGTCTTCTTTCGAGAGGTTTTCCAGCGCTGTTTCCATACCTTAAAGATACGGATTTTCATGCATTACTGCAATCAAAAAAGCTGTTTTTGTGGTAATGAATAACGTTTTTTCTGTATGCTTTTCACAACCTGGACGCCCTCTACGAGCAATACCAGATCGCTCCACGACAGCTCACCTTTTTTAAGTGCGGGTATGCCAAAAGTACCCTGTTCCAACCGTTTGTAGTAGAGAACAAACCCTCCGTGTTCCCAGTGCAGCAGCTTGATGTGCGTACGGCTACGGTTTAGGAAAACGAACACCTCGCCACTGGTCGGCTGACGCTGCATCACCGAAATGACCAAGCCACAGAGCCCATCGAATGATTTCCGCATGTCGCAATGGCCATCGTAAAGATAGAAACGATGAGAAGATCCTAAAGAGAACACCGTGCTACAATCGGATAAGCTGCGATATCAAAGAAAGATCACGCGGTACTTTCAGCCTCACGCCTGTTGGATAGATAATCTCTACCTGTTCAACTTTTACTGCTGATCCGGAGGTCATCTCAATAAAACCTCTGCTACTGGTTTCCTGTTCCTTGGACTTGGCGACCCAGTAACCCAAGGTCGCCACGTTGATCCCGTGCAATAGGCCAAATGCTTTTTGGGTCAACCCGCTCGTTTTCCAATCCTCAACCATCGAAAGCATCCTCTTTCTTTTTTCTTCTGTGCTCATGACACAAAGATCGGCCTCGTATTCAGACTAAGCAATATGTAATTGGTCGGGCGGATACATAGCAATCGTCGTCGAACAGGAATATATGCTCGGCCCCCGAATTCATAGCCAATTCGATGCATTTATTTTTAGCTAGTGGAATGCCTGCCCGATCTGAGAAACGAAAATCATCGTACGGAGTCGGTTCACCCGCATCATTAACAATGAAGTACTTCGCGGTAGGGACGCGAAACAATGTGTGCTGAGCAGCGCATTTATCCAATGCATCGCGTCGGTTCCGAGTAGTAATACAAATGGCTATTTGGACTCGGCAGTTATCGACAGACATCTATACACCTTCCGAAGTGAAGAATACTTTAAAACAAGACACACTTATAATTTACAATACATATGGCAACAATTGGAGAAAAAATCAAAACCTTCCGCACACTGAAAGGCATCTCTCAAGATGAGCTGGCTAAGAAATTTGGAGGCAACCGGTCGACAATTTCTAGAATTGAAAACGATCAGATGAAGCCTGGAGCCGCAGTACTTGCAGCGCTGGCATCTTTCGGGATGAACATCGAGGAAATCTTACCTGCAGACGAAGGATTCAAAAAAGAAAAAGCTCTGCAAATGCGAGTTACAGAGCTAGAATTAAAACTGATGAATGTGGAACAAAAATTAGAATCACTCCTTAAGTTTATCGAAGAAAAAATGTAGCACTGCCGACTGCACATGATCTATTTTACTCCAATCTTTTGCAATATACCTATCAGTGATCCGCGTAGATTGATCCACGTGATTCAACGCTGCCGCAACATCATCCTTACTGAAGCCGCAATCATTCCGAGCGATCGTAGCAAATGTATGCCTGGCGAAATAAAAAGTACAATCAATACCACACCTCTCCCCTAGCGATCTCAATCCCAAATTTAGCGCCTTATTAAACGTCCTGTCGCTTGAATAAGACCGGGCCAATTTTCCAGAGTATTTACCCCATATCTCTGTAGTACACTCTGGTACCGCAATACTAATAAAAGCTCCATCTTCTCGGTGCATCGTTTTACTCCTGCGATATTCCAATCTACCTGCAGAAATCGATAGACGATCAATGTAATTGAATATGTCAACAGAGTTCATACCACACAGGAAAAACGATAAAAAAAACATATCCTTTGCGATTGACTCACGATCAGTTTCTGCCGAACACCGATACAACTTCGTCAATTCATCAATCGTTAAGTGCCTTTTCTTAGAAACACGAGTGGGCTTGATCTTATACCGAACGAATGGTTGGTTTGGGATCACTATTTTTCCGGTGTCATAATCATTATATCGTACACAGCAGGCATTGAACATAGTCCTTAAGTTGGCCATATGTTTAAACAACCCTGCGTCCGACAGCCCAGCTCGAGTCACAGTGGCCAACCTACCAAATTGATCACGCCTTGACATTTGTCTTTCTGATCGGAGGTATAATTCATAAGCTTTCAACCACTTACTAGTGATACGACGTGGGGGCAAATCATTCCCAGTATAATCAACCAAAGAGTTAAGCACCGTTCGCATTGGAATTGCTGAATTGACACGTTTGTCGTCTTCTAATTCCGTTATATAGGACCTGCAGAAATCGATGAAATTTAGTGACACTGGATTTGAGTCCTCGAGCTCTTTTCCTTGCATCTCTATTAAATGCTCTTTGATCCTATAAGCCTCATAATCCCTGGACATAGCTTCAGGAATATATGAGTTCAACTTGGCAAGTAAAGAGGCAACTTCCTTCCGAATATAAGTGTGCTTTAATTTATATTTACGATCAACGAATATTTCATTAGCAAATAAATTAGTAGGAAGATATGAGGACTTGCTGAATTGTGCAATTCGTATTTTTACGGGATAGGTACCGTCAGGTTTTCTCTGATGCTTAAACACCACCGCGGATAAAGTAGCCATAGTTGTAAAGTTTTTGTAAAGTATTTGCGTTTTGTATTACCAATTATTCCTGTCAAAGCTTAACTAGTAAATTGTGCGCTAATGCAAAAAACTTCCCTATTAGCCAAAAAAAGGGGCTTGAGAGCCCCTTTGAAGTCGTAGCGGAGACGGGAGTTGAACCCGTGACCTCAGGGTTATGAATCCTGCGCTCTAACCATCTGAGCTACCCCGCCGTTTTCGGTATGCAAAGATAGCAATTAAGCAGAATTGTCAAAGAAAAAAACAGATAAAAAAACTATACAGTATACTTTCTCGATCGCGGACACTGAAACACTCTAATAATCAAAGGTCTTCAAAACTATTTTTATTACTAAAACAAGAGTCGTTTTTCGAACCGATCACAAACGCATTTTTGGTTAAAAAAGTTTACACGGAGTATTTTTTAATATCAATTAATTCACTATACTTACGAAAAGTAAAAAAGCGGGTGAAGCCCATTACGATAACCTACGACACACAGTCTATTTAATGAATCAAATGGCGGA
>DXCW01000160.1 GCA_019115805.1 Candidatus Sphingobacterium stercorigallinarum | reverse complement strand
TCGAGATTTGCACGTAAGTTATAACGTTTAAAACCCGACTCAATGGCAATTCCTTGATCGTTCAAGTAGCCCCCTGAAATAAAGAAATTGTGATGATCGCCTCCACCGCTGAAATTCAGATCCGCTTGTGTACGATGACCGGTACGTTGAAGAACATCCGCCCAATTATCGTCCCAAAGTGGCACCGCTCCATCGACTATTTTTCCGTCAGTACCTACAGGCTGTGGGTAATTCGAACCGTAGGGATTGATGTTTAAATCGGTTAAGATCGTTTGACTCGCATTTCTAGCAGCGTTTTCCGACGATTGACCGTTGGATAGATTTTTGTTACGCACCGCTTCCCAATACAATTGAAAGTATTCATCGGTCGATACTTGATCGTAGTCGCGTACCGCACGATTCGAAAGCCCCTGTGTAAAGTTGAGGTTAATCGCTGTTTTTTCTCCCGCTCGGCCGCTTTTTGTGGTGATGATGATCACACCGTTAGCGCCTCTTGATCCATATAGTGCACTGGATGCGGCATCCTTCAACACGGAAATCGATTGAATGTCATTTGGGTTGATGGCATTGATGTCGCCTGAATAGGGATTGCCGTCCACGACGTATAAAGGTTCACTCGACGCGTTGATGGAACCGATTCCTCGGATGCGTATGGCAGCGTCGGTCCCCGGTTGTCCACTGGAAGATACCGATTGCAGTCCGGGTACCTGTCCCTCCAATGCTTTGGAGAGGCTAGATACTTGTCGGTTTTCGATCTGTTCATTGTTGATTGTAGAGACCGATCCGGTAATACTCGATCGGCGAGAGGTACCGTAAGCCACGACAACGATTTCTTCCATGTCTTTGCTGACGGGTTGCAAAAGAATTTGTAGATTGTTTTTTACCGCCTCCAATCGTTGGGTTTCATACCCTACATAGGAAACAGTTAAGGTTTGATTGTTTTCGTCGACCTGCAGGCGAAAGTTCCCCGAGGGGTCTGTCGCTGTCTGTGCTTGTGAGCCTACTACCGCGACCGTCGCGCCCGCTAGGGTTTCATTGGTTTGTGCATCACGAACTTGTCCGGTAATTTCGCGTTCTTGGCCAATGGCCTGAAGGCTGGTGAAACTACCCAAGAGTAACCATATGAAGAGTAGGTAAGGGGTTGATTTAGTGTGCATATGCGTTTAATTTGATTTGCTTTTTTCGTTTCAATTGTTGGCTTGGAGTGCTACTCTCAGATTGCTTAAACAGAACCACGAGCTCCCGCATCTATATTGAAATTTCGGGCAAATATATAAATTATATAGGATTGGTAGACTATATTTCTACAAAATGATTTTATCATGGCAAAAAGGCAGTAGGTTTTAAAAGCAACTGGTTTTTGCTTGCCATAGACGGGACAGTACAGGATACCGTGCTTTATCAAAAAATCATATATTTGATCTCTAAGATACCATCGGATCTTATTTGTTAAACCTAGTGATATGATGAGCCCTATGCGTTTTTTATACGCCATCTTTACTGCTTTAATTGGTTGTATGTTATGGTCATGTGATCGTCCACCTCAATCATCTATGCAACCTATCGGTTTGCACAAAGGGGAGCGCGTGGTGTTGATTGGCAATAACCTGGGATCTCGAATGATGGAGTTTGGGAGTTTCGATTTAGAGCTGCATATGCGGTACGCTGACAGTACGGTGTTTATCCGAAACATGTGTTTCCCCGGCTACACAGCCGGTTTCAGACCGCACCCGTCGAGGAATTCACCGTGGGCATTTCCAGGGGCGGAAGCGTTTAACAGTCAGTTTGCTGTGGAGACCGGTAGCGAGGGACACTTTCCTACTGATGACGAATGGTTACAAGAGTTGAAACCCGATGTGATTTTGGCATTTTTCGGCTATAACGAGTCGTTTGGAGGCCCGGAAAAACTCGACGACTTTCGTGGTGAGCTGGCCGCCTTTATCGAGCACAGTCGGCAGCAAAGCTACAACTCGGAGGGCCACACCCAGTTGGTTCTCATATCGCCTATCGCTTTTGAGGATCTCTCGGATCGTTATGATTTACCTGACGGAAAGGAGATCAACACGAATTTAGCGCTGTATACTCAGGCCATGCAGGAGGTAGCTGCAGAAAAGGATGTCCCATTTTTGGATGTGTTTACCATAACGCAGTATTGGTATAAAAATCAGTCGGAACCGATGACGATTGACGGTTCTCAATTATCCAAGTCGGGATACGATCAATTTGCTAGCTATCTGGTGGAACAGATTTTCGGGAAAGGCGAGAAAGGTGAACCCGCCTTAAGAGACGGACTGCGCCAGGCGGTATTGGAAAAAGACTGGATTTGGCGTCAAGATTATAAGATACCCAATGGAGTACACGCTTATGGAAGGCGTTTTAATCCTTTCGGTCCAGATAACTATCCATTTGAAATTCAGAAGCTTCGTGAGATGGGTTACAATCGAGATACCGCTATATGGCTGGCCTCGAAAGGCCAGCTCGTCGATCTAAAAAAGATGGATAGTGCGACTTCGAAACTTCCGGAAGTAGAAACCAACTATGAGTTTCAGGAAGGAGAAACCGGAAGATACTTATATGGCGAGGAGGCAGTGGCGAGTTTACATACCGCTCCGGGATATAAAATTGACTTATTTGCATCTGAAGAAGACTTTCCCGATCTCGCCAATCCCGTACAAATTGCTTTCGATAGTAAGGGGCGATTATGGGTAGCCACCATGCCGAGTTATCCCCATTGGAAAGCCGGAGACGGACGGCCTAACGATAAGGTGATCATTTTGGAAGACATAGATGGCGATGGAAAGGCCGATACACAAACAGTATTTGCGGATAGCTTACACTTGCCTACTGGAATCGCCTTCACGCCAGATGGCGTATACATCTCTCAAGGACGAGACTTGGTGCTTTTAAACGATACGGATGGCGATGGAAAGGCGGATCGGAAGGAAATCGTGCTCACAGGATTTGATGATCACGATACCCATCACGCACACAGTACTTACAGTATGGATCCATCGGGTGCCTTTTATATGGCAGAAGGGCTTTTCCTACACAGTAACGTGGAAACGTCCTATGGACCGGTTCGGGGTGTCAACGGTGGCTTTTACCGCTACCAGCCTCAAACCAAAAAATTAGAACGAGTCGCTCAGGTATCCATTCCCAATCCTTGGGGGATTGCTACTGATGCGTGGAATCAGACCATTTACTCGGAAACCTCCGGGCCGGATGTGAGATGGATGCTGCCTGGGAGTCTCCAAACCCAATATGGACAGGCCAATCCCAAGGGATTTAGTTTAGTGGACCCGGATCATCGGGTACGCCCGACCTCGGGTTTAGAAATCGTTTCATCACGGCATTTTCCGGACGAAGTGCAGGGGGATTTCCTCATCAACAACACCATCGGTTTTCTGGGCACGAAACAACATACGCTGGTCGACTCAGGAACGGGCTTTGTATCGGAACATCGACAAGATTTGCTCTGGGGGGATGATAAAAATTTTCGGCCCGTGGATTTGGAGTTTGCACCGGACGGATCCTTGTATCTGGTCGATTGGCACAATTTGTTGATTGGGCACATGCAGCACAATGCGCGAGATCCGCTACGTGACCACATGCACGGACGAATCTATCGCATCACCTATCCCTCTCGTCCTTTAGTAAAACCTGCTAAAATTGATGGCGCTACTATCGATGAGCTATTAGAGAATTTGAAGCTTCCTGAAAACAGAACGCGGGAGCGTACGCGGACCGAGCTACGTATGCGAGATGCCGATGAAGTCCTGCGCGCGGTGAAATCTTGGGCCAAACAGCTGGACAGCACCGATTCGAATTACCTGAAATATACGACTGAGGCGATGTGGGTCACCTGGGGAGCCAATCAAATCGATGAATCCTTACTGAAGCAGTTGTTACAGAGCACCGATCACAGGGCACGATCGGCAGCGGTCCGAGCACTGCGTTATAATGTCGATAAATTGGCAGATCACGAGGACCTGTTTTTAGCAGCAGCAAGTGATTCACACGGTCGGGTGTTGTTGGAGGTCATCGCTGCCGCCACCTGGCTTAAGCCCGAAATCGGTCAGCATATCCTTAGCCGTATAGATACGACGGTACTCGATGAATGGAATGCACCCAGTTATCGAGCCGCGCTGGCCTATGTGGAGGGACGATCTCCAAACGAAGAAAAGACGGCTAGCTTGGATACCGACCTAA
This sequence comes from Candidatus Sphingobacterium stercorigallinarum, assembly GCA_019115805.1. Lineage (GTDB taxonomy): Bacteria > Bacteroidota > Bacteroidia > Sphingobacteriales > Sphingobacteriaceae > Sphingobacterium > Sphingobacterium stercorigallinarum. The sequence continues at coordinate 4,732 of DXCW01000160.1, read as the reverse complement.
CGGGACCGGCGTTGGAACAGTATAAGCGTGGCGCGACGATCTACGCCCGTGATGGGTATTGCGTGACCTGTCACCAGCCCGACGGGAAGGGCTTAGACGCATCGGGTTTTCCTCCACTAGATGCATCTCGCTGGGTTACAGGTAGTGAGGAGCGTTTAATCAAGCTGACGTTGAACGGACTTTTAGGGCCAATACAAGTGAAAGGAAAAAATTATCCGGGGCAGGTGCCCATGACGCCCTTCGGTGCACTGCTGGACGATCAGGAAATGGCCGATGTGTTGACATATGTGAGAAACAGTTTTGGCAATAAAGCATCCGCGATTTCAGCAGAGCAAGTAAAAACCATCCGGGCCGCCATTGCAGAGCATAAAGGGTTTTACTCCCCCGATGAATTGTTGAAAATCCATCCGCTTGAAAATTGATGACATCACACTAAACCTAGATACGAATGAATAAAATAGGATTTAACTTATTGCCCTGGTCGGCAGGAACCTCCTCAAAGGTATTTCCTTTGGTGGAGCGATTAAAGGAAATCGGTTATGACGGAGTAGAGCTGCTGCTGGGATCCCCCGTGTTAGCAGAATATGCGGCCCTGTCTACCCATCTCCAATCACTGGAAATGGAAGCAACAGCGGTCCTGGTTCTGGGAAAGGACGAAAATTTGATATCCCCAGATCCGGCGATTCGGGCACGGGGCCTGGATCGAATAAAATGGGCGATTGACCGAGCAAATGAGCTGGGAGCAAAGATCATCTGTGGACCGTTTCACTCGGCTCATGGCGTGTTTTCTCGTGCCGCCCCGAGCACTGAGGAATACCAATGGAGCGCCGAAAATCTACACCAAGCGGGGGAGTATGCCGCATCTACGGAAGTCGTATTGGCGCTGGAGGCGGTCAATCGGTTTGAGACGTATTTGGCCAATACAATGGATCAGTTAGCCGATTTGGTGGAGCAAACGAATCATCCATCTGTTAAAGCGATGTACGATACGCACCATGCACACATAGAAGAAAAATCTATCGCGGAGGCGATCACTAGGATTGCCCCACATTTAGCGCACGTACATATCAGTGAAAACGATCGGGGTACGCCCGGCAAGGGACTGGTGCACTGGGAACAGGTGTTTCAATCGTTAGCCGAAATCGACTTTCAAGGTTGGTATACCATCGAATCGTTTTCAAGAGCCGACCCTGATTTCGCCAATGCGATTAATGTGTGGCGCGAATATTCCGATCCTTGGGAAATTGCCGAAAAAGGCTACGAGATGATCAAAGGCAAGCTGCTCAAAAATCAAATGGATAATTAATACGCGTAGGTAAAGACATCGGTTACGCTTAAAAATAAACGCTTATGAAGATTCACCAGCGCGCTGTGACTTATTCCGCTCACGGCGTCAAATTATGTGTATTGCTGTTGGGCTTGTTTATGGGATGTATAGCTTGCGGTCAAACGGACCCTTGGCTACATTATCTGCCGGCAAGCGACTTAAATCAAGGTAAAAAAATTGTACTGATCTCTGGTGATGAAGAATACCGTTCGGAAGAAAGCATGCCCATGTTAGCCAAATTGCTTACAGAACGGCACGGCTTTGAAACCGTTGTTTTATTCGCCATCGATCCGGAAACCGGTAATATCAATCCGGAGTATCAGCAGAACATTCCGGGCTTAAGCGAGCTGCGTGATGCCGATCTGATGGTGATTGCCACTCGATTTCGCGCATTGCCCGACGAGCAAATGGCCCATATTGATGGGTTTCTTCGGGCGGGAAAACCGGTGATCGGTTTACGCACGGCGACCCACGCTTTCCATTTCCCAGAAGAGGTGACGAGTTCGTTTAGACATTACTCGTTTAACCAAAGCGGAGGAGATTGGCCGGGAGGATTCGGCGGATCGATATTAGGAGAAACCTGGATCGATCATCACGGCGAGCACGGTACAGAGGGAACGCGGGCTTTGGTGAATGGATTGCACGCCGCTGCCGATCATCCCATTCTTCGTGGCGTGCATGACATTTGGGTTCCTTCCGATGTGTATGGGATTCGAAATACACTGGCTAATGCCACCATTTTACTTTGGGGACAACCGACGGCAGGTATGACACCGGATAGCCGGGTGATGTGGGAAAAAAGCACGATGCCGATCGCCTGGACGACAAGCTACCAGCTACCTAATGGCGAGCAGGGCGAGGTGTTTACCAGCACCATGGGCGCGTCCATTGATTTTCAAAATCCGGATCTCCGGCGATTGTTTGTCAATGCGACATATGCATTACTTGGGCTCTCGGACCGGATCAAAGTGGATTTAAACGTGGACCCAGTGGGGAAATACGAACCGAGTATGTTCGGATTTGGAAGTCACAAAAAAGAGCAGACTCCTTCAGATTACCGCTGAGCGACCAAGCGAAAATACGGCTGTCAGTAGACGCAGGCGCTGGTGCACCGGTCTTTAAGCTGAAATTTGTATCTTGGTGGTGCTGATTAAACCCGATTCATGATGAAAGACCATTCCCGACTTTACCAAATGACATTCGCCAGTATTTACCCGCTTTATATTCAGAAAGCAGAGCGGAAGGGGCGTAGCGCTGCTGAAGTTGATCAAATCATTTTCTGGCTGACTGGATACGATGCCGGCGGTTTAAAGGAACACATTGACCGCGGCAGCGATCTGGAACATTTTTTTTTAAACGCGCCGAACTGGAATCCACTATCGGATAAGATTACCGGAGTGATTTGTGGTTATCGCGTAGAAGACATAGCCGATCCTATTGTACAAAAAGTACGCTATTTAGATAAATTGATTGATGAACTGGCCAAAGGCAAGGCGATGGAGAAAATTCTACGGAGCCTTTAACCCGACGTCGTGGGCCGATGTACATATGTTTTTTTAATGCGTTTACCTCTTCTTATCATTTTCATTTTTCTTTTCATCAGGTCGGTCGCCCAGGTACAAGATATGCGTGCCGAGCAGATTGATCGTGATTTGAACATCTTGCTGATCTCCGATTTAAACGGCAGCTACGGCTCGGAACGCTATAGCGAGGAAGTACATGACGTTGTGGCTAAAATCGATGTCATCCAACCCGATATGATCCTTTGTGCCGGTGATATGGTTGCCGGTCAGCTGCAATCGCTTACGCTGGAGCAACTGCGCGCCATGTGGGCCGCTTTTCAAAAGACCGTATTTGATCCGATCCGTAAGAAAGAAATTCCGTTTGGCTTCACATTGGGCAATCACGACGCCTCGCCAAATTACCACAACGACCGTCAGGCGGCATCTGCATTTTGGGAAAGCCAGAAAACGTCTACTCACCTTACCTTTGTGGATGATCGGTATTATCCCTACTACTTTTCGTATATCAAAAACAATGTGTTTTTTATCAGTTGGGATGCCTCGTCTGCGCACATACCTGAGGATGTGAAAGTCTGGATGCAGCAGCAATTGGCTCGACCGATTGCAAAAGACGCCCGAGCACGTATTCTACTGGGGCATTTGCCCTTATATGCGATTGTCGAGTCGAAAAACAAAGCGGGGGAGGTATTGGACGCAGCGGATGAGACTTTACAATTTATACAGGAAAATGGCGTGGATATGTATGTTTCGGGGCACCAGCACGTTTATTTTCCGGGACAGAAAAAACAGGTGCATTTGTTACATAGTGGCGCGCTTGGCGGTGGACCCCGTTCGCTTCTAGGCAGCGGCATGGCCCCGCTGAAAGCCTATGCGTTAATCCGAATCCCTAAAGATTCTGGATTGGACTATCGACATATTCAAGGGATCCAAGCCGATCAGCATCTGCCCATTGACTTAGAGAGCTTACCGGACTCCATCCGCGGTTTCAATGGAGTGATCAAACGCGTCGATATCGCAGAAAATTAACAGCCAAAAACCCATATTTCAACCTACCGGATTATGATACGGAAATACCTTTTACTGGGCGCAAGCTTAGCGCTCTTTTTGCCCTCGCTTCGCGCTCAAAAAACGGCGACCGATATTGAATTTGTACGACAGGGTGTCAAGCGGATTATATTTGATGAACAGCAGCGTATTCCGCTGGCAGAGCTGAACCCCAAGACTGTAGTAGGTTTGTCTGCCATGCATCCGGCGATTCATTCGGATACGACGCATCCCGCCAAGTTAAGCATAGACCAAGGCAAGCTACAGGTAAGTTCGAGTGCATCGCGTGAGAGCTGGCTCTGGTTGAGTGGTTTTAACCCTTTTGCTACCTATAGCTTGGATTTGGACACCGTCAATGGACCTGCGGCAGTGGGGTTTGAGTTTCGTTCACCAGTCGCCGATCAGGGCATGCGGATCACCGTTCATAGTGAAGAGGGTGTCTTGAAGGATATTCGCTATCAGGTGTGGGGCACCGAGGCACCGGCAAAAGGTTCGATGAAAGTAAAAAATTTCGATCGACAGCCGATGAAGGGCGTACTCCTTGTGCAGTTGTTGGGGAGTGGTCTGGTCGTCTACTTGCAACAAGACGATTTGCCTCAAGTAATCGGACAATTGGATTTCAACCATTGGATTGATTTGCGCGAAAAAGAACGGATCCAAAAGTTTCAGACTTGGGTGTATTTCCAAACCCATCAATCCCATATTTCGGTAAATAAAGCTGCAGTAGATTTGACCACCGGTACGGGCTTAGCCGATATCCGGGCCATCACTTATGAAGACGGCACACCACTTCTGGATCAAGGACGTTTGTGGTACACCATGACGATGCGGGGGCGTG
>DXCW01000159.1 GCA_019115805.1 Candidatus Sphingobacterium stercorigallinarum | reverse complement strand
TTATCGATATCAATAAAATTCTTTAACCAATTATATGAAATCCTCATTTTATTAATTTTGTCAGTGACAAAGATAGGTTTTTGCGCTTTAAATGCACAGCTAAAAAACGGCAGATGGATAAGCCGCTATAGAACCTTTACGTCCCCACCCCTCCACCAGCAACTGGCCTTACCTAAATAAGAAACACACTTAACACCAAATAAAACGCTACCAAACAACATATTAAGACCATAAACCTGTGACTTTTTCCAAATGATGAGCGGTCAAACCAAAATATTGTTTTATCGATTTGAGCTTCGTTAATAGTTCCTGTTGGCGCTCCTTGTTAACCCCTACGCGTTGACCGATAATCATAACATTTTTTGGCGTGTGCTGATCGGAAATAAATTGTAGCACCTTGGTCTTATATCCGTAGTATTCCATAATCAGCGCACGGATACTATCGGTCAGCATCTCGGCATGGCGTTCCATAAAAATGCCGTGGCGCGTCATAAATTCCAGATCATTTTCAACCTGACTACCCGCCAGTTCCCGACGAACTTGCTTATGGCAGCACGGTGCCACAACGATCAACGATGCGCCCGCGCGAATCCCCTTATCAATAGCGTCATCGGTCGCGGTATCACAAGCGTGTAGAGCAATTAATATATCGATGCTGGTGCTGGCATCGAATTCCTGAATCGTTCCCTGACGAAAACGCAATCCATCAAACTGGGCATCTTGGGCTATCCGGTTACAGAGTTCGACCAAGTCTTCCCGATACTCAACTCCTTGCACTTCTGTCTGGCGTTTTAACACGTTTGTTAAGTAGTCATATAGCGCAAACGTAAGATAGCCCTTACCCGCTCCCATATCGACCACTCGGATATTCTCTCCTTCGGGCAACTCAGCTAACGCAGAAGAAAGGATATCAATATAATGATTGATCTGTTTCCATTTATCTTGCGCGGCTTTGTACACATTGCCTTCGGCATCTGTTAAACCTAAATCCCGCCAGTGTACGGCGTTGGCCGCTTTATTTAGCGATCGCTGTTTTACGCGATCGTGTTTGAGGCTAGGCTGATCACGTTCCGCAACCTGTTCCGTATGATGCTTCCAATCTCCCTTTTTTGCCATGGAATACACCTTGTTTTTATCCACGGTTTGCACAACGACGGATTGAAAGCCAGCGTACCCTATCATGGATCGAAAGAGTTCCAGGAACTCCCGAGTATCCACATTCTTTGTCACATCCCGAGTCTGATACCGATACACCAGGGAAAACTTCGCTTGCTGCTTGATCAGCACAGGCTTTCCTATTATTTTTTTCAAACCACGCACGTCCCCTTTATATTTCCCAAACGATACTTTAACGAAATCAGGAGCGCTGATGGATTCGGCAAATTCGGACTCTAGCTGCTGGAAATTTAGCATGTTAATTTTTAGATGGTGTTCGCGACAAAGATACATATCCAAATCAGAACATTACAGTATGTATTGTGCCGAAGAGAATCAAAAGCAGCTTTTCCGAAGAAAGCTTTTAGTTGAATACATTTATACGTATTTTCACAATATCGATTTTCACGGCCATCAGCCGTCACGATAAGCGGACAGCGCAATTCGCATCTGCTTCACATCGGACGATACTATCAACTAAAGAAACACAAGACATAAAACATGCAACAACCTGAAATAAAAGCCGTTTTTTTTGACATAGACGGCACCTTAATGAGTTTTAAAACACACCAGGTGCCCGATAGTACGGTGGAGGCAATCCGAATCTTACAGAGTAAAGGGATTAAGACGATTTTGGCGACCGGGCGGTCCATCAATAGCATCGATCACGTGAGCTTTTTAGATTTTGATGGTTATATTACGTTCAACGGTGGATATTGCGTGAATCGCGATATGGAAATCTTGTTCCGCCAGACGATTGATCAAGGCGATATACAACGCGTGCTCGCGTATGCAAAAAAACAACCGTTGAGCTTTTCATTCATGTCCGAGCAAGAGGTCACGATTCACGATGTCACTCCCGAAATTGCAGGTATGTACGCGCATTTAAACTTACCGGTTCCGCCATTAGTCGATGTGGAACAAGTCGATACGGCCAGCATATTGCAAACAAATATTTTCCTGGGCCCTGAGCAGGAAAAGGAATTTATGGAAACGGTCATGCCGAACTCTATCGCCTCCAGATGGACGCCCTTATTTGCGGATGTCAATCCGAAGGGATTGAGTAAAAAAGTAGGAATAGATCTCTTCTGTAAGTATTTCGGGATTCCCGTGGAGCAGACCATGGCTTTTGGAGATGGTGGAAACGACATCACCATGCTTCAGCATGTGGGAATCGGAATCGCTATGGGAAATGCCAACCCCGAGGTTAAAGAAATAGCAGACTATATTACCCTTGAGGTCGACGAGGATGGCATACAGGCCGCGCTCCAGCATTACGGTTTGATTTAATGCCGATAGACCGACCATCGCGACATACTAAATAACGGGATATGAACTAACATATCCCGTTATGCTTCTATTTCATTACAGGCTTCCTGTTTTTACGCATCGGATTTGGCCATCAAATAACGTTCCGCCTCCAATGCGGCCATGCATCCCGTTCCTGCCGCAGTAATCGCCTGGCGATACACGTGATCTTGCACATCTCCACAAGCAAACACACCCGGTATATTGGTCGCGGTACTGTCGGATTTCGTGATCAGGTATCCGGTTTCGTCCATATCTAACACACCTTGGAATATCTCGGTATTCGGTTGATGTCCAATCGCTACGAAAAAGCCAGTCACGTCCAAATCTTGTGTTTGATTCGACTGATTATTCACCACGCGAACCCCCGTCACCGCTTGTCCATCACCCAAAATCTCCACCGCTTCGCTATGATACATCACCTCAATATTGGGCGTATTCAGGACGCGGTGAACCATCGCTTTGGAGGCCCTAAACTCATCGCGACGAACCAGCATATATACTTTTCTACATAATTTCGCCAAATACGTTGCTTCTTCCGCAGCAGTATCACCCGCACCTACAATCGCTACATCCTGCTCTTTAAAGAAAAATCCATCACAAACCGCACAAGCGGATACACCAAATCCGTTGTATTTCTCCTCAGAAGGCAGCCCCAACCATTTCGCCGTTGCTCCTGTCGCAATGATCACGGTATCTGCATGGATTAACTTGGATCCATCAACTTCTACCTGATGCACCCCACCATCGGTTGAAAACTCCACTTTTGTGGCATAACCAAACCGAACTTCTGTTCCGAATCGTTCGGCCTGCGCTTTTAAATCCTCCATCATCACCGGACCGGTAACGCCTTGCGCATACCCTGGAAAATTATCCACATCCGTGGTTTGCGTCAACTGTCCTCCCGGAACCATTCCGGTATATATAACCGGCTTTAAATCAGCTCGAGCAGCGTATATCGCTGCCGTATATCCTGCGGGTCCTGATCCGATGATCAAGCAGGAAAGGTGTTCTACTTCTTGTTCTTTATGCATCATATCACGTATCAATCTTATTTTTTGAATTTTTCCTGTAAACCTTTTAACATATCTTCCGTAATTGGTTTCGACGGTCGATCGCGTTTAGCGTCAGGCCGTACCGAATCGGATTTACGATCCGGCGGCGTAGCCAGCCGGGTAGCCTCCTGCTTTTCTTTACGTTTCTCCCGAAAACTATTCCACAACTCTTCCAACACTTTTTTGGTGTATAACGGAAAGTCACCATTCTGCATCCATGCGTAGTAACTGGGCTCGGCTTGAAACACCTCCTCTACTTTTCTCCCCTTATGCTTACCAAAATTAATGGTCGGATCTCCGTCTTCGTCATAGACCAATCTCCCGGCGAAATCCACGGGTCGGCTGAGGTTGGTAAAATGATGCAAGGCCTGTACGTCATTGACGACCGGTTGGGAGGTCGCGCCGTGTTTATCTTCAAAGGTGGCATTTTCGTATTTAGAGAGTTGGGCCTTTAGCACCTCGTAGGTAGCCCGAACATCTGCTTCAGCACTGTGCGCATTATCTAAATTTTTATCACAGTAAAATCGATAAGCCGCCTTTAAGGTACGTTGTTCCATCTGATGAAAAATATTTTGTACATCGACGAAAGAACGCCCCTTTAAACTAAAGGGTATTCCGACTCTCAAGAACTCCTCCATCAACATCGGCACATCAAATTTATTCGAGTTATACCCAGCCAAGTCAGCATCGCCAATAAAATCGGCAATCTCTTGGGCGCGATCTCGGAAGGTCGGCGCGTCTTTGATATCCTCATCGTAAATTCCGTGAAACATAGACGATTCCTGAGGAATAGGCCGCTGAGGATTGACACGTAAGGTCAACGTTTCTTCTCGGCCGTCCGGATTGATCTTTAAAATTGAAATCTCAACGATTCTATCGCTTGAAATATTCACTCCCGTTGTCTCCAAATCAAAAAAAGCCAAGGGACGTTTTAGGTTTAATTCCATTATTATCTTTACTTATCGGATATTAAAACGTACAAATTTACAAATACTTATCAGAGCATACCAGTGCATCACACATCAGCAAGCTGCGTTTGACATTCCGCTGATCAATTTCGAATAGCAAATCGACTATTCTTGAATGCTCCGCCTGACAAAGATAAAGAAAAAGGGCAACGCAGACCAGCACAATCACATCCGCCAGATCAGCGAAGAATTTCTCAATCGAATCGGGCATAAAAAAAGCAGCTCTTCGCGAGGAGGCTGCCCTATTTATTCTTTCTGTAAAAGGATTTCAACTCCGTCTAGAGTACTTCCTTCAATTGGCTAACTTGAAAATCCACTAATTTCTGCAGCGGACCTGAAGCCATCATTTTCATCATCATATTCAAACCCGCTTCAATCACAAACGTTGCCCGAGTCTGCTGATCCGGCGTGGATTCTAATTTCCAACGCAACGTCAACGGGAATGGCGTTTCTTCAATTGGTGTACTCACCAGCTCTTTATTTTCCAAACGCTCACTAATACGTAACGAGAGTTTGGCCATGTTTTGTATCGTAAATGACGCTTGATCAACCGTAGACGACCAGTTGTATATGTTTTCTGGCATCAATTGCTCGTGGTTATTCATATCCGACAA
>DXCW01000158.1 GCA_019115805.1 Candidatus Sphingobacterium stercorigallinarum | reverse complement strand
GCCTATGCGGGATGTGACGCATAATTCCGATATTTACCACACAACTATTTGCACACATATATTTATGCAGAATCTCGATCAAGACACCCAAAAAAGAATTCAACAATGGCTGTCGACTGAATACGACGCCGATACACGTGACGCCGTACAAGACCTAATCGATCAAAAAAAGGAAACAGAATTGCTCGATTCCTTTTATAAAGACCTTGAGTTTGGTACGGGTGGACTCCGTGGGCTGATGGGCGTCGGCTCCAATCGCATCAATAAATACACTATTGGAAAAGCCACACAAGGATTGGCGAATTACCTCAAAAAACAATTCCCCAATGGCCCCCTTCGCGTTGCGGTAGCTTACGATAGTCGCAATAACTCCAAGGCATTGGGTAATTTAGTGGCAGCTGTTTTTTCTGCGAATGGCTTTCAAGTTTTTCTTTTTCAAGACTTGCGCCCTACGCCCATGTTATCCTTTGCCGTTCGCCATTTTCAGTGTCAAGGGGGCGTGATGTTGACTGCTTCACACAACCCAAAAGAATACAATGGCTATAAGGCGTACTGGCAAGACGGTGGTCAACTGGTGGCACCGCACGATAAAAATGTAATCGATGAAGTCAATAGTATACAGTCTATAAGCGATATTAAGTTTCAAAGCAATCCAGACCAGATCACCTTGATCGGAGCGGATTTTGACGACATTTATATCGCTGCGAATAAAGCATTAAGTATTCATCCAGAATCCGTAAAACAACAGCGTGATCTACGTATCGTCTTTTCTTCAATTCACGGTACTGGCTCCACCATCGTTCCGAAAACACTCCGAGCTTGGGGATTCCAGCACGTTGAGGTTGTAGAAGAACAAAACGAGCCTGACGGGAATTTCCCTACGGTAATTTACCCCAATCCAGAGGAACAGGAAGCGATGTCTATGGCACTAAAAAAGGCCGAGGATTCTCAAGCGGATGTGGTGATGGCGACCGATCCTGATGCCGACCGTGTGGGCGTAGGAATTCGGCTGCCGTCTGGTGCTTTTTCCCTATTAAATGGCAATCAAATCGGTAGTTTGCTCACCTATTATGTCCTGTCTGCTCGCTCCAACGATCGCTTGCAAGGCATGCAGCCCTATGTAGTCAAAACGATTGTCACCTCTAACCTGATTTCCGACATCGCCGAATCGTTCGGCGTCCCCTGTTACGATACGCTGACGGGCTTTAAATATATTGGCCAGATGATGACCCGCCTGGAAAAGGAAAAACAATATGTAGTGGGAGGCGAAGAAAGTTATGGGTTTCTGGTAGGCGATTTAGTTCGGGATAAAGACGCGGTAAATGCCTGTGCATTTATCGCCGAAATGACCGCATTCTTTAAGGCGCAAGGGAAAACGTTATACGATGTGCTGGACCTGTTATATGAGCAATTTGGTTACTATAAAGAGAAATTGATTTCATTGACCAAAACCGGAAAAGCGGGGGCAGATCAGATCAAGCAGATGATGGCCGACCTCAGAGCGGATTTGCCGACGAGCTTGGGTGGGGTGACCGTTAAGGAAGTTCGTGACTACCTCTCCAGCGAGACCGTAATGATGCTCGATGGTCGCCGGGAACCTATCGAGCTACCAAAATCCGATGTCCTACAATTCATTACAGTGGATGGAGATGTGATATCGGCACGCCCCTCGGGGACCGAACCCAAAATTAAGTTCTATTGCTCGGTGAAAGAAGCGCCCGGCACCGCCCACCCTTCCCAAGAGATTGCACAGCGCTTGGAAAGAAAAATCGATGTCATTATGCAGGATTTAGTCACCGTTTAATGGAGAACTGGAAAATACTCGATTCGAAATACATTATTCAGCAGCCTTGGGCCACTTTAAGAGTGGACCGGCTGCTGATGCCTAACGGTCATGTGAAAGACGAGTATTATGTTTTAGAATATCCCAGCTGGGTAAATATGGTCGCCCTAACCGACCAGGGCCAGATGGTGATGGTGAAACAATACCGCCACGGCGCACAACAGGTCATGGTCGAACTCCCTGCTGGCGTCGTCGAAGAGGAAGAAGATGCCGCAGAAGCTGCCCGACGAGAGTTATTGGAAGAAACAGGCTATGCCTTTGATGACTGCAAATTGATCTGCCAACTATACGCCAATCCCGCAACCTCAGGGAATCTCACTTATACGTATCTGCTGACTGGTGGAAAAAAGATTCAGGAGCAGCAGCTAGACGATTCAGAAGACATCGAGGTACTTTTAATGGACATCGATGCCGTCAAAACTTTACTTTTTGAAAATAAAATTGGCCAGTCACTACATGCCGCTGCACTCTTCTACGCCTTCAACGCAATCGATCCTCGCTAACCGCGCTCATGCGCTTGTCCCAGAGCTCCAATTAAGCGGTAATATGACGCGATTTTCGTAGATTTGCCGCCATGGCAAGAGAAATTTACGAAACCAAGCGAAAAGCACTTAAAATAAACTTAAATGCAGATATCTACGGAACGTTCGCTGAAATCGGAGCAGGGCAAGAGGTAGCAAGAAACTTTTTTGAAGCCGGCGCTGCCTCGGGCACGATAGCGAAAACCATTTCCGCCTATGATATGGCCTTTAGTGATGCGATTTATGGTGCCGAAGAGTCTGGGCGATATGTCAGCCGTACGCGCCTAACCAAGATGTTGGAGCACGAATACTCCCTGCTTGCAGAACGTTTGCAAAGTGAAAAATATAGCCATAAGAAATTTTTTGCATTTGCCGACACGGTGACTACACTCAATTTCACCAAGACCAATGAGCCACACGGTTGGATCGGGATTCGTTTCCAACACGAAATCGATGGCCCTACAAACGATATCATCATCCACGTCCGTTTATTAGATAGCGACACCAGATTACAGTCTAAAGTACTTGGAATTCTGGGAGTAAACCTTGTTTTTGCCGCCTATTATCTTGCAGAAAACCCGCAAACCATGATTGAATCATTGGTTGACAACCTTTCTGTAGGATCCGTTGAAATTGACCTGGTCAAAGTGACCGGCCCGGTATTCGCCGATGCAAATGAGCGGCTTCTTAACCTGTACTTAATCGCTAAAGGCTTCGCGAGAGCTGCGATCTTTAAACCGAATAGTAAGGCCGCCCAGATCAAAGACTATCTGTATAAAAAAAACATCATCATTCTTCGGACAAAATACCGGCAGAAATCAAACCCCAACTTCGATTTATTTAATCTTGCTGTGGACGAATTCCGAAAAAACACGGGCGCAAGCGCGGAGGATACCGTGGTACTTATTGAAGTATTGATGGGAAATGTACTTGACGAAAACACCCGCATTACAGATGAAGATTTGATCTATTTCGCCGAGCGAGCTGAATACCTGTGCGCAACAGGCAACAATATATTAGTGTCTAACTTTCGCCGCAACAATCATCTCGCGGAGTTTGTGCAGACCTTTAAGCCCAAAAATGTAGGCATTGCGACCAACGTATCGAATATCAAAAACATTTTCAATTCGGATAACTATAACAAATCCAACTACACCAATGAATTGCTTTCCTACATCTCCGGCATGTTCAGTAAAAATGTGAAGTTATATGCGTATCCCTACATGGATCGGAAGACCAATGAAATCATCACCACACACAATGTGCCCGTTTCGCCAGAGGCTAAACCACTCTTTGATTTCTTAACGGCAAACCGCTACATCATAGATGTGGATAATTACGACGAAAAATATGTAAAAACGGTATAGGGGATGCATCACACCGCACGCCTACAGGTATTTTTTAAAAATCGCATATAAAACACGCAGCTCCACAGCCGTCAACTCGGTGCTGTCCAGGTTCTCTCGGATATAATGTTGTTTGAACCCGCGAATAGCCGCGTTTAAATCAGAGACGTCATAGCCAATGACTCGCAAGGCCAGTCTTGGGTCAAAGTGCACCGGTACTTCCTCTAAAGGCTGCTCGTACCAATATCCAAATCCGGCCTCAGCCAATCGTTCCCAGGGAAAGTTATGCGGATCAATCTTCCGACTCGGTGCGTAATCCATGTGGCCAATAAAATTAGCTGTAGGAATATTATACGTGTCCTTTAGATAATCAAGAAGTGCAATAAGCGACTCTATTTGGACGGCCGGCCAGGGATCTGTCGTGCCGTTATTATCCAATTCTATCCCAATTGACGAGGAATTCATGTCCGTATCATTGCCCCAACGGCCGAGACCTGCGTGGTGCGCCCGATACAAATCATTGACCATCTGCACAATTTTACCATCCCGAGAAATCACATAGTGCGAGCTGACACCGACCTTTTGGTTATGAAATGTTTGGACGGTATGATCTAAGGAATTTTGCGCCGTATGATGTATCATCACGTAGTTCGGTTTTCGCACCCCAAAGTTAGGTGAGGCAATCCATGTCTTATCATTGAACTGAATTTTTTCTAGCTGATCCTTGTCCGGCACACCTTTATACAACTCGGAAAAAGACTTCGCTTTGCCTTTGTATATCTTCTCGGTTGTCGCATATTTACCTCCTCCACAGGAAGCCAATACAAAAAGAAAGCTGAAATAAATAAGGCTGTTCTTCCACATCTTGGTTCTCATCATATTTCGTATTAAATCGCATCGACTACAAAGTCGGGATTC
>DXCW01000157.1 GCA_019115805.1 Candidatus Sphingobacterium stercorigallinarum | reverse complement strand
ATCCACTAGAGTTGTCGGAGTACAGCGGGTCCGTTTTTCGGGAATCATGCCGCTGCCGGGTCCAGGTCTTTTAGAAACGAAAACGGCTACACCAGACCCTCAAAGCTATGCTTCTGCGTGCTTTTCACCCCTTACAATATGCCGGAACCGAAGGTTCGGCACCGCAGCAAACAGCAGAAACAATCCATAGTTCCTTTTACGGCGCCAGACAGGTAAAAAAGATTATTTTCACTTTTTTTCGCTCTAAACTATTGTAAATAAAAGTTTTTCGTATCTTTGCCATCCCTACAATGTAGGGAAAAGGAGATAATTAATTAATGGCAAAAAAACAAGAAGCAGAAAAAGAGTTAGCGGCGAAAAACGCAGAGCTACAGGGTGCTGACGCAACAGTTGCGACAGACACCGAAAAGATTGAGTCTGAAGCAGATTCAAATTTAATCGACGAGATTAAATCAAACGCATGGAGTACTCCAGACGGAGACTTCGACTGGGACTTTGATGAAAAAGCTTTCGGTAATTACAGCGACGAAGAACGCGCGAAATTGGAAGCAGAGTACGCTGGTACATTTAACCAGATTAATCAAGGTGAGATTGTTGAGGGTATTGTCGTATCGATCAACAACAAGGATGTTGTGTTAAACATCGGTTTCAAATCAGACGGTCTAGTAGCATTATCTGAGTTCCGCGACTTACCTGACTTACAAGCGGGTGATAAAGTCGACGTGTTCGTTGAGTCTCAAGAAGACGCGAATGGACAGTTGGTATTATCCCGTAAACGTGCTAAAACACAAAGATCTTGGGAAGAAATCAACGAAGCTCTTGAGCACGACAAAGTAATCGATGGTTACGTTAAATCTCGTACCAAAGGTGGTCTTATCGTTGATATCAAGGGAGTCGAAGCATTCTTACCTGGATCTCAAATTGATATCAAGCCTATTCGTGACTATGATATTTACGTAGGCAAAACCATGGAATTCAAAGTGGTTAAAATCAATCACGAATTCAAAAACGTAGTGGTTTCTCATAAAGTATTGATCGAGGACGATTTAGAAAACCAAAAATCAGAAATCGTATCAAAACTGGAAAAAGGTCAAGTACTGGAAGGTACCGTCAAAAACATTACCGACTTCGGTGTTTTCATCGACCTGGGTGGTGTAGATGGCTTACTTCACATTACGGATATCTCATGGGGTCGTATCGAACACCCAAGAGAAGTGTTGTCTCTTGACGAGACAGTCAACGTGGTTGTTCTTGACTTCGACGATGAGAAAAAACGTATTGCTTTAGGTCTTAAACAACTTTCTGAACACCCTTGGGAATCTTTGGATGAAGGACTAGAAATCGGATCAAAAGTAAAAGGAAAAATTGTTACCGTTGCAGATTACGGCGCATTCTTAGAAATCATTCCTGGAGTAGAAGGATTGATTCACGTTTCGGAAATGTCTTGGTCGCAAAACCTACGTTCTCCACAAGAGTTTTTGAAAGTGGGTGATGAGGTAGAAGCTGTCGTGTTGACTTTAGATCGCGAAGATCGTAAAATGAGTCTAGGCATCAAACAGTTGACACCAGATCCATGGCAAAACATTACTGAACGTTACCCAGTTGGTTCTAAACAATCAGCGGTAGTGAAAAACATGACTAACTTCGGTGTATTCGTAGAGTTAGAAGATGGTATCGATGGATTGATCCACATTTCAGATCTATCCTGGTCGAAAAAAATCAACCATCCAAATGAATTCACGAAAGTTGGAGAACGTTTAGAAGTGGTTGTACTTGAGCTTGATGAGGAAAACCGTAAACTATCTTTAGGTCACAAGCAATTGGAAGAAAATCCATGGGATACATTCGAGACAATCTTTATCGAAGGTTCTGTACACGAAGGTACCGTGATTAAAGTTGGTGAAAAAGGCGATATCGTTGCACTTCAGTACGGTGTAGAAGGATTCTGTCCGAGCAAGCACGCGATCAAAGAAGACGGTAATCCGTTGAAAGTTGACGAAGTGAATGAATTCAAAATCATTGAATTCAACAAAGAAAACAAACGTCTAGTGATTTCTCACTCTCGTATCTGGGAAGATCAGAAAGCGGAAGCTCGTATTGAAGAATTCAACGCGCGTAAGAAAGAAGCAAAAGCCGCTTCTTCAGCAGTGAAAAAAGTGAAGGATTCAGTAGAGAAATCAACTCTTGGAGATCTTGACGTCCTCGCTCAACTTAAAGAGCAGATGGAAGACAACGAAAAGAAATCTAAATAAGATATCGATTTTCTAAATACAAACCCCGATCAAGCTGATCGGGGTTTTCTTTTTTAGATCGAATCAAGGCATTGACGACCGGGCAGCCACCGTTCGGTATATTAACTCCGCGGCCAATCGTGCCGTTCGATTATCTTGATCGAAACGCGGATTCAGTTCCGCTATATCTACTGCGCAAAGATGAGGTGTTTTCAAAATCGTGTCCAATACATGCATCAAAAAACCATCCGGTACAATCCCATTGTAGGCCGGCGCGCTTACTCCTGGTGCATAAGGCGAAGCAAAAGCGTCTAGGTCTATCGTCAAATATAGCTGATCTACTCGCGCGGCAAAACCTTGTATACGTTCTAAAATTGCGGACTGTTGATTGGTTTGCTGCATATCCCTAGCCAAAACAACCTCCACCCCTCTAGCTGACGCTTCCTTAAAAAGATCAGCTGTGTTGCTCATTTCTTGTATTCCTAAAGCCAAATAGTAAAAAGGTTCCCCCATCGATTGCACATGTTCGGCGATCTGAAAAAATCCCGTACCTGAGCTTCCCTTCCCTTCTGCGGGTACTCTCAAATCAAAATGTGCATCGATATTAATGATACCGATAGCGCCCGACAACACGCGACGTAATCCCTGATAATGTCCCCAGGTCATCTCATGCCCGCCACCAAGCAGTACCGGAAAACCATGGTGCATACAAATCTGCTCCACGGCATCCGCCAAGGACATTTGCGCACCTTCCAGATCTTGGTCCTCGCAATAGACATCGCCTCCATCCACAACGGCAAAATTGGTCTCTAGATGTATCGGAAGATTCCCGAGTATCGCACGGATCGCGTCCGGCCCCTCCTTAGCGCCTATTCTTCCCTGATTTCTGTACACGCCCTGGTCACAGGGGAAGCCTAGCAACACAATCGTATTTAAAAGAGCGCCCATATCAGAGGACAAATCGACGGTCTTGATCCGCTGGTACCACCGCTGCGCCAAGCCACTACGGAGATCTTGACGACCTGTCCAACGGTCCAAGCTTCCCCTACGATAAGCATTTATTTTACGTCCCATTACGCTTCTTAAATAAGTCATCAATGATGTCATCTTTCACTTCCATTGCGGGGGTCACCTCCAGTAATGAGGAACGAGCTGCCTCCCGAGTAATGGTATCTCGTGCACCTGCGCTTCGTCCCCAAGCACGTCTCGCAATACCGTTATTCACGTCGAAAAACAGCAGGTCTTTTGCACGTTGCGCAGCTTCTTCAGAACCGTCGATCAACAGGCCAAAGCCCCCGTTAATTGCCTCTCCCCAACCTACACCTCCCCCATTATGGATCGACACCCATGTTGCTCCCCTACATCCTCCACCTATCACGTTATGAATAGACATGTCTGCCGTAAAATTGCTGCCGTCCTTAATATGGCTTGTTTCCCGATACGGGGAATCGGTACCGCTAACATCGTGGTGATCTCGCCCGAGCACGATAGGTCCTTGTATAACACCTTGTTTTACGGCACGGTTGAATGCTAAGGCAATAGCTATCCGACCCGCTGCGTCGGCATACAGGATCCGAGCCTGTGATCCTACGACGAGCCGATTGGCATCCGCTTCTTTAATCCAGCGAATGTTATCACGCATTTGTTGCTCGATTTCAGGGGTGGCTGTAGCGGCCAGTTGATTCAGTACGTCCAACGCAATGCGATCACTGGTTTTTAAATCTTTAGGATCGCCCGAGGTACATACCCAACGAAATGGTCCAAACCCATAATCAAAACACATCGGACCTAATATCTGCTCCACGTATGACGGATAACGAAAGTCGGTTTTATTTTCAGCTAGCACATCCGCGCCTGCCCGACTCGCTTCCAGTAAAAATGCATTTCCGTAATCGAAAAAATACGTGCCTTTTGCCGCATGTCGGTTAATGGCTGCAACGTGCCGGATCAACGACTTTTGTACAATACGCTTGAACCGATCGGGTGAGCTCACCATCAATTCATTCGCTTCTTGGAATGACAAATCAGCCGGATAATAACCACCGGACCACGGGTTGTGCAAAGAGGTTTGATCCGAGCCCACAGCTACAGGTATGTCTGCCTGATCAAATGCTTCCCAAACGTGGACGACGTTCCCTATAAAGGCCACGGAGAGCACAGCTCGATCTCGAATAGCTTGCCTGACCGTTCGGATTAATTCATCCAAATCCTCCACCAACAGATCCACCCAACCCTGCTGATGACGCTTATGTGCAGCCTGCGGATTCACTTCTGCACACACCGTAATACAACCCACGATCGACCCGGCTTTCGGCTGTGCTCCACTCATTCCTCCTAAACCGGAGGTCAAAAATATCTTTCCAGCACCATCCATGGTCCGGTATTTCTGCCGAAACGCATTCATCAAGGTAATCGTGGTACCGTGTACAATTCCCTGCGGGCCAATATACATATACGATCCTGCCGTCATTTGTCCATATTGCGTCACCCCTAAGGCATTAAAACGATCCCAATGCTGGGGAGTAGAGTAATTCGGTACCATCATCCCATTGGTAATGATTACACGAGGCGCATGCTTACTGGACGGAAACAATCCCATGGGATGCCCACTGTACATATGCAGGGTTTGATTGTCTTTCATCTCAGACAGGTATCTCATGGTGATCAGATATTGCGCCCAATTTTGAAATACGGCACCGTTTCCGCCATAGGTAATCAGCTCTTCGGGATGTTGAGCCACTCGCGGATCTAAATTATTTTGAATCATCAACATAATCGCTGCCGCTTCCGGACAGGTAGCAGGGTAATCGCTTATCGGTCTTGCATACATGGCATACTCGGGTCGAAACCTATGCATATAGATACGGCCTAACTGGCGTAATTCTTCTAAAAACTCTGGCGCCAACTCTGCATGCCATTCTTCCGGAAAATACCTCAAGGCATTCCGCAAGGCTAATTTTTGCTCTTGTGAATTTAAAACGAGGGATCGAACAGGTGCACGATTGAGCGAGGCATCGCGTTCCATCATTGGCGGCAAATGTTTGGGTATGCCCTGTCTAATACATGCTTTAAATTGGTCTATCTGCATTGGCCTGGGTGTTGCGGAAAGCTTCTTGCCCATTCTTCCAAACGGCAACAGGCATTACACTTCCTTGTAAATAACTAATGTAAGGGTAGCTCTCGACGTTATAGATCACCAGGTCAGCCTTCATTCCCGCTTCAATGCGACCCCGATCTTCAAGTCCAAGCGCATGCGCCGCTCGGTAGGTTATGGCGGCAAACAGCTCTGCATTACTTAACTTTTCTCGAGCGGCCAAAATGGATGCACTGGTCATCAAATTTCCCATTGGTGCACTTCCCGGATTCCAATCGGTCGCGATCGCTAAACAAGCACCACGGTCCAATAAGGCGCGAGCAGGTGCAAATGCACATCCTAAACCTAACGAAGCTGCGGGTAAGGCAACAGCAACCGTATCGGAGGCCGCCAAGTAGGCGATCTCTTCCGTTCCGGAGGCTTCCAGATGATCCGCCGATTTTGCTTGTAGCTCCACGGCTAATGCCGTACCGGAAACCGTGAATTGATCGGCATGCAATGTCAAGTCAAACCCCTGGTCTTTTGCTTGGCATAAATAGGGTCGAATGGTGTCTGCGGAAAATGCGCCTTTTTCTACAAAGGCGTCGATCCGACTGCTTAACTTTTCCTCTTTCAATACCGGAAACAATTCGTCAACGACTTGCTGAAGGTAAATCGCTGCGCTCTCCTTAAAATCATGGGGCAACATATGCGCCGCTAGACAGGTGGGCACCAAATCACTGACACACTCGCGATCAGCTCGCTGAATAGCGCGTAACATTTTCAGCTCCTCCTTTACGGTTAAACCATATCCGCTTTTGACCTCAATGGTCGTCACACCTTGCTTTAATAAATTAAACGCCCTTCGAATCGTCCACTCTACTAAAGTGGCTTCATCGCTGGCCCGAGTATCGCGAACTGTACTCCATATTCCTCCTCCGGCTTCTGCGATATCCAAGTACGTACAACCTGCATTACGCATCGCGAAATCAGCAGCCCGTGCCCCTCCGAATGCGATATGCGTATGGCAATCGATATAACCTGGAAGCGCTATCGATCCCGGCGCCTGCCAAATGAACTCCACATCCGGTCCAGTATGCTTTCCTCGTAACTGCTGGAATCCCCCAACCTCAACGATTTGATCCCTTTCGATCACGATTCCCCCTTCCTGCAGGACACTCAGGTCCACATCCTGAAGCGGTCCTTTGAGTGGCATCCCGCTCATCGTCACCATTTCCTGAAACGGTCCAATCAGTTTTCTTTTCATAATTAGTCTTCCGTTCTAAACAATTCGTTATGTTTGCCAAAATAGGGGAGTTTAGCGGCTCGAGCAGTCTTCACCGCTACCTTCAGTAAATCACCATTTTCGATGATCTGTTGAGCAGCATGCAGCACCTGCCCCATCGGCTGATCTTCTTCCAGATGCGGAACATGTTTCCGAAATTCACTATGAATCGCTTCGATAATTGGCGTGGACCGCCGTGGTCGGTGGAAATCTTTAGCTTGCGCTGCGCATATCATCTCGATCGCCAGAATCTTTCTGACATTCGAAATAATCGCCCGAAGTTTTCTTCCCGATATGGATCCCATGCTCACGTGATCTTCCTGTCCTAGAGAAGTGGGAATGCTATCGGCACTCGCGGGGA
The DNA here is from genome assembly GCA_019115805.1 of Candidatus Sphingobacterium stercorigallinarum. GTDB lineage: Bacteria > Bacteroidota > Bacteroidia > Sphingobacteriales > Sphingobacteriaceae > Sphingobacterium > Sphingobacterium stercorigallinarum. Next base: position 39,571 of record DXCW01000157.1, on the reverse strand, counting down.
AACATAAGCTTTTATTCTCGCTTGCCAGTGCGGCCGTGGTGTATTGTAAAATCATAAACCCGGAATTCAATCCCGTTTCTTTCATCAGCAACTTGGGCACCTGCTCGGTTTCTCCACCTAAAGAGAGATATACCCTTCTATCCGATATATTACCCAATTCGGAGGCCGCAATAGCCAGATAATCCATGGGAATAGCTATGGGCTGGCCGTGAAACGATCCGCCGCTGATGGTCAATTCCCGAGAAATAATAACGGGATTATCGGTCACGGAATTCATCTCCGTCTCCAACAAATCCTTTACATGCAGCCACGCGTTCCTTGTAGCACCGTGTACTTGGGGGATACAACGCATGGAGTACGGGTCCTGAACCTTAGCACACTGTTGGTGCGCGGATTGGATAGCTGATCCGTTCAGCAAATTGAAAATTGTAGCAGCGGTGTACTGCGTGCCTTTAAACGGGCGCAGCTGATGCAGCTCCTCCCGGAACGGCTTGATAGATCCATTCAATCCTTCGATCATTAACGCCCCGATCAAATCCGCATGATCCATGACCGAGCGCAATTCCTCCAAAGCAACGATACCGTGAGCGGTCATAAACTGAGTTCCATTAATCAATGCCAGCCCTTCTTTAGGACCGAGAACCAGGGGCCTACATTTGCTTTCCTTTAGCGCGAGATCGGCGGGCATTTGCTTTCCGTCTTTCCAAATCTCGCCGTGTCCGATTAAAGGCAAAAACAGATGGGCAAGCGGAGCGAGATCGCCCGACGCACCTACCGATCCCTGCTGGGGTACGACCGGAATAAGATGCTGATCGAGATGCCAAATGAGGCGTTCCACAGTGGCTACTTTTACGCCAGAATAACCTTGAGCCAGTGCATGAATTTTCAGCACCAGCATCAACTTACTCAAACGCGGTTGAATGGCGTCGCCGACACCTACTGCATGGCTTTTTAGGATATTCTCTTGTAATGTTCTGGTATCCCTAGCATTGATACGGGTGGTACACAAGGGACCGAAACCGGTGTTCACCCCATACACAACTTGATCGGATTGAGCGATTTCTTCCACCGTCATCGCATTCTGGTGGATTTTTATACGTGTGGCCTCCGTCAATGTACCGCTTCGTCGTCCGTCTGCAATGGCCAGGGCCATTGACCAAGTCAATTGGTCTTGGCCATAATGAAATTCCTGCATCAATTGTTCCTCCTGTTCCAAATTTATCGGCTATATTTGATACTTAGAAATACCATTTTCACCAACAATTGATACCCATGAGTTATCAAATCGAACTGCGTCACCTTTACTATTTTAAAACCGTTGCTGAAGAACTGCATTTCCGAAAAGCTGCCGAACGCTTATATATTGCCCAACCGGGACTATCGCGACAGATCAAATATTTGGAGGAGCACTTCGGTACTTCGCTTTTCCTTCGAAACAAACGACGCGTGGAGTTGACTTCGGCAGGACGGAGTCTATTACAGGAGGTAAATTTGGTCTTCGATCAGCTTCATCGCTTAGAAAAAAAGATGGAAAGAATCGCAAGCGGTAAATCGATGGCTTTACAGGTGGGATTCATCGGGTCAGCTATTCAAGCGGTATTACCGGACTTATTGCTCCACCTCAATCAACAGCAACCGGAAATTGACATCTCCTTGAATGAACTTTCAACGAGTCGACAACTTGATCTTTTACAGAATTTCGATTTAGATATTGGTTTCGTGCGGATGGAAGAACCGCCTTTGGGAATGGAGTCGCTTCCAGTCCTCCAGGAAACGTTTTCGTTGGTGGTGCCTAAACAGGCCGGTAACGACCAACGTCAATTAACGGATTTCTCCGCATCTCCGTTTATTCTATTCTCTAAAGAGTATAGTGGTTCGTATTATGATCTGGTCATGAGTATCTTTACGGATCACCATTTCCAACCCAAAGTTGCCCTAAAAACCGTTAACGCATTGTCTATTTTTACGTTGGTGAGCCAGGGTTTGGGTGTAGCCATTGTCCCTTCCAGCCTCCGTAAAGGGTATCACGCCGCTGTGGATTTCATCGAACTCGCCGACATTCCTCAACGCACGACCTTATCGGTGTTGTGGAATCCGAGAAATTCAAATCCTGCGGTACCGCTCTTCATCGATACTCTACACAAAGCACTCTCTTAAACACGAAGCCTCCGTACTGTTAACAAACACTGAAGGTTGTTAACAATACGGAGGCAACAGGTGCTCTGCCATTTATTGATCAGTAATCGCTACCTGTTCTTTTTTCACAGATTGATCATCTTGATCATTCGCGGATTGATCAAGATATTGCGCACCCAAAATGGGTGCGATGACTAAGCCCACTAAACATGTGAGTTTAATCAGTATGTTCATGGAGGGTCCGGAAGTATCTTTAAAGGGGTCGCCCACCGTGTCTCCCGTCACTGCTGCTTTATGGGCTTCAGATCCTTTATAGCTCATCTCGCCGTTAATCATTACGCCTGCCTCAAAAGATTTCTTCGCGTTATCCCACGCACCTCCCGCATTATTCTGAAAAATAGCCCAAAGCACTCCGGACACAGTCACACCCGCCATGTAGGCACCTAAGGCTTCTGCTCCCATCAAAAACCCGACAATAATCGGCGTAATAATGGTGATGGCGCCGGGCAACATCATTTCACGAAGAGCGGCTTTGGTAGAAATATCCACACAGCGCCCGTAGTCGGGTTTTCCGACCCCTTCAAGAATGCCGGGGATATCGCGAAACTGACGGCGTACTTCATTGACCATTTCCATGGCTGCTTTTCCAACCGATTGCATGGCTAAAGCGGAGAAGATCACAGGAATCATACCGCCGATAAACAATGCGGCCAGTACATCCGCTTTAAAGATATTGATACCATCGATTCCGGTAAAGGTAACGTAGGCGGCAAATAGCGCCAAGGCCGTCAATGCGGCCGAAGCGATAGCGAAGCCCTTCCCTACCGCAGCGGTGGTATTCCCCACAGAATCCAAGATATCGGTCCGCTCTCTCACCTCACTCGGCAGTTCACTCATTTCGGCTATGCCACCGGCATTGTCCGCTATCGGTCCAAAGGCGTCGATGGCGAGCTGCATCGCAGTGGTCGCCATCATCGCCGATGCGGCAATCGCTACCCCGTAGAAACCTGCTAATTCATACGAGCCCCATATCGCCGCTGCAAACAAGATCACCGATGAGGCGGTCGACTTCATGCCCGTTGCCAATCCAGCTATGATATTGGTAGCCGCTCCAGTTGAGGAATTTTGCACGATATTTAAGACGGGGCGTTTACCCAAACCCGTATAATGCTCAGTAAAAGCCGAAATGAGGCCACCTACAGCCAATCCGACCAATGTGGCATAAAAAACATGAATCCGCGGTACGTCTATATAGCCTTCTCCAAAAAAGTGCATCGGTATATTTTCCGGCAACATATAGCGAATTAGAAAAAAGCAGCCGACTATCGTCAAGGCAATGGACGCCCAATTTCCAATATTCAGGGCTCGTTGCACCTCGGCTTCCTTAGCATCATTCCCCGTTACTTTTACCAAAAACGTCCCAATAATGGAGGCTATTATGCCAATTCCAGCGATGACTACTGGCAGTAAGATGGGGCCCATCCCGCCAAAGGCGTCACTATAGGCAGTACCCGTCACCTCGGTCATGTCTTTGATGATATAGTTCCCCAGCACCATAGATGCCAATACCGTGGCTACATAAGAACCAAAAAGGTCAGCCCCCATACCGGCCACATCGCCTACATTATCGCCTACATTATCGGCTATAGTAGCGGGATTACGAGGATCGTCCTCTGGGATACCGGCTTCTACCTTTCCCACCAAATCTGCTCCCACGTCCGCTGCTTTGGTGTAAATTCCACCACCCACTCGAGCAAACAAAGCGATCGATTCGGCTCCCAATGAGAAACCAGCTAATGCTTCCAGAACAACCGTCATCTCTGTATAAAAATCTCCTGAATCGGTTAAAAATAGCTTGAGAAATAATAGGAAAAAAATACACAGCCCCAATACAGCTAACCCAGCGACACCGAGTCCCATAACGGTTCCGCCTGTGAAGGATACTTTCAGCGCTTGCGGCAAGCTTGTTCGTGCCGCTTGCGTCGTTCGCACGTTCGCACTTGTGGCAATCCGCATGCCTATATTTCCCGCAAGTGCGGAAAAGAAAGCACCGAATATAAAAGCGACAACAATCACCCAATGTGTGGTCTCCACTAAAGTAGACACGATAAAAAGCGCCACACTCGCGATCGCAACAAAAATCAGCAAGATCTTGTACTCCGCCCGAAGAAAAGCTAAGGCTCCCTCTTGGATACTTTTGGAAATCGATTGCATTTGGGGTTCACCGGCATCCTGTTTGCCCACCCAGCCTGCTTTTATAAACATAAAAGCTAATCCTGCGAGCGCTAACAGCCCGGGAAGATAGATCATGAATTGTTCCATAGAAAAGTTTATTTGGTTGTATTAAAGTTATCAATTTTATTACAGAAAAATAAACTTATTCCACCCGATAGGTTTCACTGTCGCCCTGACAATGAACAAAATACGCCTCTGAAAAATGAAACTCGAGTGCCCGACATCAATACCGCAGCACGCACTGCAATCGGAAACGATACCGCCTGATAGGTACCCGCCTTACATTAAATGGGGTGAACCCAGGTCAAGACATCGTCTTCCCGGTGTATCTTCCCCGATGCGATCAAGAGCTCCAGGGTCTGAATTTGGAGGGTGGGTTTGCCTACCGTTAACCCCGCCAAAAGGGTGGATTGAGAATGTGGCGAGTCGATTAAGTGTGCTTGTATTTCGGTGATGATACGCTGTTGAAGCCGCTCCTGATGTTTCCTTTTCAGGCAAAGGTCACACTGCCCGCAGGGCGTGCTGGCCGCTTGGTCGGCAAAATAGCGCTGCAAGGATAATCCTCGACATTCCGTTTCGTCGAGATAAGCGTAAAAGGCAAGCAGTTGCTCCTGTCGAACTCGCTTTCTGGCTGCGATAAAGGGATGATCGACATGTAAATTTTTATAGTCCACGCGAGCCTGAAGAAACTGCAATTGCGGCGTATGGGTTTGGGGCAGGTAAGTCGCTAGTTCCTGTTGTTGCAGAAAGTCAAGCATTTTAATAACCTCGTGTGCGGGACGAGCTAACTGTTTGGCCAGTTGAAACTCATTAATGGGTACAAAGTGATCGAATACTCCCCCATGTGCGCGTAAAACCGCTTTAATTAGCGGATCGTATTTCGCATATTGGATTTGAAAACGATACAATTCCTGAAACGAGACTTCAAACTTAAATCTGGCGGGAACGAATACCGTATCGCTTAACGCGACCCAACGTTCTCGCTCTAAATATTTTATCGCATGCAAGGTGATGACGGGGTCAAGTTGATATTTTTTACTGAATTCGATCAAATCAAATTCGAAGGACACGCCCATTCCTGCTCCATACGCTATCTGAAAGTGATTGCATAGGTGATGGTAAGTTTGCCTGATCAACTGAGAATCAGGAAATTGTTTATCGACAGATTTCCATAATCGATCTCGATCTTCTTGATCGTAAAGCAACACGGCAAATGCTTTCTTCTGATCACGCCCAGCACGCCCAGCTTCCTGAAAATACGCTTCTATGGTCTCTGGAATATCCAAGTGGATAACCGTCCGCACATCGGCTTTGTCGATCCCCATCCCAAAGGCATTAGTGGCCACGATCACACGCGTACGATTCCCTTTCCAAGCCTCTTGCTTGGCCATACGGACAGGCATTTCGAGTCCGGCATGATAATAGTCTGCCGAGATCCCATGATCCAAGAGAAATTGAGCGACTTCACGGGTTTCTTTACGATTGCGCACGTAGACAATGCTCGCTCCCCCGGTTTGTGTTAGAATACGGATTAAGCGTTCCATTTTATTCCCTTCCTCAAGCGCCATATACGCAAGGTTATCCCGTTGGAAGCTTGCCGACAGGACGTTTTCCTGTCTAAAGTGCAACTGCTTCTGGATATCGGCGATTACGCGCGGAGTGGCTGTCGCCGTTAAGGCCATCATCGGTACAGCGGGGTGCAGGGTACGTAGATTCGATAATTCTCTATAGGAAGGTCGAAAATCGTGTCCCCATTCGGATATACAATGCGCTTCGTCAATCACGAATAAATTGATACGCATGTGTTTCAATCGCTCGATGACCAGCTCACTGTAGAGCCGCTCCGGGGCTAAATAAAGAAATTTTATCTGACCAAAGATGCAGTTATCCAATAGAATATCAATCTCCCGATACGTCATTCCTGCATGAATGGCAACCGCCTGGATTCCACGTTCCCGAAGATTTTGTATCTGATCTTTCATCAGTGCGATCAATGGGCTGATCACAATACAAATTCCTTCCTGAACCAATGCGGGCACTTGAAAACAAATGGATTTACCCCCGCCAGTAGGAAGCAGAGCTAGGGTATCACGCCCCAACATCACCTCATGTATGATCTCCTCCTGCATGGGGCGAAAACGATCGTAGCCCCAATATTGCTTCAATGTCGCTAAACTTGTTTTCTCCATGTATTCCATTCTTTAGCAAAAGAGCTGTATAGCAAAAAAGGGAGCAACCGATTATGCCCCCTTTATCTTCTATTTTTTTAAACCCGTAGGTTAGATATCAATCTTTGCATACCGTGCGTTTTGCTCAATAAACTCTCGACGCGGCGCAACTTCGTCACCCATCAACATCGAGAATATACGATCGCATTCCGCAGCGTTTTCAATTGTCACCTGTCGCAAGGTCCTGCCCTCGGGATCCATTGTGGTTTCCCACAACTGTTCCGCATTCATTTCACCAAGTCCCTTATAACGTTGTACGTGTACGCTTTCTTCCTTCCCTGCTCCTTTTATTCGTTCGACAGCGGCAATACGTTGGTCTTCATCCCACGCATACTCAAAGTCCTTGCCCTTCTTCACTAGATACAGAGGTGGTGTAGCGATATAAATATAGCCGCGTTCAATCAGCTCTTTCATGTAACGGAAATAAAACGTCAACAGCAACGTAGCAATGTGCGAGCCATCGACGTCGGCATCTGTCATGATGATGATCTTATGATAACGCAATTTAGCTAGATTGAGCGCCTTGGAGTCCTCATCGGTTCCGACACTGACGCCTAAAGCCGTAAACATATTTTTGATCTCCTCGTTCTCATAGATCTTATGCTCCATGGCTTTTTCCACGTTTAAGATCTTACCGCGGAGTGGCATAATCGCCTGATACCGTCTATCTCTTCCTTGTTTAGCGGTTCCTCCTGCAGAATCCCCCTCGACGAAAAATATTTCACATTTCGCCGGGTCATTATCTGAACAATCCGCTAGCTTTCCAGGTAAGCCTGATCCGCCCATGACTGTTTTTCTTTGAACCAGTTCACGTGCCTTTCTTGCAGCAGCTCTCGCTTGCGCTGCAACAATCACCTTTTGAACGATCAGCTTGGCCTCTTTCGGATTTTCTTCTAAGTACGTATTGAGTATTTCCCCTACGGCCATGTCTACTGCACCCATTACTTCGGAGTTACCGAGCTTCGTTTTTGTCTGCCCTTCAAACTGAGGTTCCGCAACTTTTACCGAAATCACCGCCGTGAGGCCTTCTCTAAAGTCATCGCCTGTAATCTCTACTTTTTGATTTTTCAATAAGCCCGAGTCATCCGCATATTTTTTCAGCGTACGCGTCAACCCGCGACGAAAACCAGCGACATGAGACCCTCCTTCTATGGTGTTGATATTATTCACATACGAATGGACGTTCTCAGAATAGGTTTCGTTATACTGAAGCGCAAGCTCGACCGGAATACCTTGTTTAATTCCTTCGACGTAAATAGGTTCAGGAATCAGCGCCTGTCTGGTGCCATCTAAAAACTTCACGAATTCTTGAAGCCCTCCTTCAGAGAAATACACGTTTTTCCGGAATTCCCCATCTTCTAGAATTTCCCGCTCATCGATCAACGTCAATGTAATCCCCTTATTCAGAAATGACAACTCGCGCAAGCGATTCGCTAGGGTATCATAGTTATACGTACTGATCGTAGTAAATATCTCTTGATCGGGCTGGAAGGTGACAATCGTCCCCGTTACACTGCTCTCCCCTATCTCTTTGACTTCCGCTTGTGGCTTGCCTTTTTCGTATTCTTGGACGAACACTTTTCCCTCGCGGTGCACCTCGGCACGCAAATGCTGGGAAAGCGCGTTCACACAGGAAACCCCAACACCATGAAGTCCTCCAGATACTTTATAGGTATCTTTATCGAATTTACCCCCGGCATGAAGCACCGTCATGACCAACTCTAAAGCCGATTTATTTTCCTTTTTGTTAATACCTGTAGGAATACCCCGACCGTTATCACGGACCGAGATTCCGTTATCCTTGAGTATCGTGACCACAATATTGTCACAGTAACCTGCTACGGCTTCATCAATGGAGTTGTCGACCACCTCATAAACCAAGTGATGCAATCCTTTGACACCAGTATCCCCTATATACATAGAAGGACGCTTACGTACGGCTTCTAAACCTTCCAGAACCTGGATGTTATCTGCCGAATACGTAGATACGTTATTATTTTCTTCGCTCATGAAAAACGTTTAAATTACTATTGACTAACTTTCAAAAATACGAAATTTATGTGAAAAAATCAAATGTAAAACGGTGGGTTTCAACCGAGGTTCCGGCACATTGTACTATTGTTTTTTTCACAGTAAATGGGGTTAAATCTATTATTATTGATTTTTTTATCTTAGGTTTGTTATTCAGAAAATTGAAATACAACAACAGGAATGAACAAACTATTAAAATTCACGTTAGGACTTGCGGCTGTCGCGACCCTAGCAGCATGTAATCAGCAGGCCAATAACCAATCGAATAACACCAATACTAGCGCACCGGCATCATCCGATTCGACAGACAAGCAAGAAAAAATTGTCTACGTTAATTCCGATACACTTGCCGAAAAATATCAGTATTTCGTGGATGTGCGCAATAAACTGGAAGCGAAAGTAACCAAAGCCCGAAACGACCTCCAAGCCAAAGGACAAGCGTATCAGCGAGAACTGGCAGAATACAATCAAAAAGCGGCAACCATGAGTGCTTCTGAGCGCCAAGCTGCGGAAGAACGTCTGATCCGCCACCAAAATGATTTGGGGCAGATGGATCAAAAAGCATCGACTTCAATCGCCGAAGAAGAACAAACCGAGTTCACTAAGGTATATACCACAATCACCGATTACTTAAAACGGCATTCGGAAGAAAACGGATATCGTTTAGTACTTACGTATTCTAAAACAAATCCTGCGGTCTTATATGCCGATCCGGTGATGGATATAACCAATCAGGTGATTGATGCGTTGAACGAAGAGTATAAAAAGAAAAACGAAGAAAAGAAAAAATAGACCCAACGATAAGGGTGAAAGAGCGGCTTCCTGTAGGAGGCCGTTTTTTTTTGCCGCTTTGCACATTCAACCTTTTTTGCCATCATTTGTTAACTCTGCAGACGAGAGGATACCGCATCAACGTTTACGAAAAAAGAAATGATAAAACAGTTATTAAACAAATCCGAACACGGTTACGATTGGTACCAGATTACCCAGCCGAGGTTCGAAGACTTTGATCAGCTCAAAGAGCTATACGGATTACAGGACGCCTCCATAACCGATTGTACAGAGCGCGGGCACCTACCTAAAATTGAACAATTCGATCGGTATCATTTTTTAATTATTCGTGCCATCTCTGATCAATTTCCAGAAACCTCAGACACGTTGACCGAGCTCACCTCTAGCATATCGATATTCTATAACGAAGATTTCATTATTACCGCGCACCGAGAACCACTAAGGGGTCTACAGGAATTGATCGCTTTAGACCCGAATCATCCCGTGCTACAATCCAGCAAGAGCTTAGTAAATTCGCTGGTCATGAACTCCATTAAGACGTTTGAACAGCTCTTATTGCAGGATTTGTCCTCCAGGCTGGACGATTACGAGGAGCGGATTTTCTTACATCATCGCCGCAAACCGTTTTTGCGAAAACTGTACTACCTAAAGCGACAAGTTGATCTCATACGAATTATTCTGACGCACTACCGTGATCTCATTGATCATTTTCATCTACCAGGCTACCAACATATTTACACCCAAGACCTTCGAGATATCTACAGTCGCGTCACGACGTTATTCACCGATATCGCAGAAAACACCGGTCAATTACTGTCCGTGTATTTCAACGTCGAGTCGAATCACACCAATGAGATCATGCGTACGCTGACCATCATCTCCGTCTTCTTTATGCCGTTGACGTTTATCGTAGGAGTCTACGGGATGAATTTCATCCTCATGCCTGAATTAAACTGGGCATACGGGTATGCCGTGGTCTGGATCCTGATGTTAGGCATCTCGGTAGGCATCTATTTTTGGTTCAAAAGAAAAGGTTGGCTATAAAAACGGCAATTTTTTGGGTGTAGTAGCGACAAAATCTTTTAAGTAAAAAGGCTCAAAATAAGCTAAATCTTCGAATTGACGACGTTGGTACCGTTTGTAAGAAAGCGCATCCTGATACTGTGCTAAAGAAGGAAAGTTAACACCGATCTCGATGGAAGGGTTATCTTTGAAGGTGTCAACGAATTTGTCCGCCCCCGGACCAAATAAAACGAGGCGATGCCCCTGTTCAACGAAAACATCAAAAGTATGTTGATCTACAATTAAGGCGTGTGTCGGTTCCAATAAGTCGCCACGATTATCGTAAATACATGTATACACCTCGCGTCTCCGCGCATCAATCATCGGGCACCACAGCGTTTGGGAACTTCGGGCTGTTTGATGATGGATAAAGCCCTCATACAATCCCTCCAAGGTGCCGTTAGCGATCAGGGGGATGTCTAACGCGTAACACAGTCCTTTAGCCGTAGATGCGCCGATCCGTAGCCCTGTATAAGACCCCGGGCCTTGACTGACAGCGACAGCTGACAATTCTTGCATCGCAACGTTCTGCTGCTTCAACAAACGGTCGATAAAAAGCGTAAGGTGGGAAGCGTGAACGTTGGGTTCCTCGCTGACGATGGTAGCCATATGCTTCCCCTGACAAGCTAATGACACGGAACAGCTCGGTGTCGCGGTATCTATAGATAATATGTAGTTGGTCGACATCATGTTAAGGTACTGGGTCATGCCCGTGCCCACCCCAGGGGTGACAGCGCAATATTCGTTTAATGGCCAACCAGCCTCCCTTAAAAGGACCGTGTTTCACGATAGCCTCTTTTCCATACTGGGAGCAACTGGGTATATAGCGACAATTCGCTCCTAACAAGGGAGATATAAACAACTGATAGACGCGAATTAACAACAAAAAAAGCCATCCGATTGGTCTTTTAATCCCGTTGTTCCACATGAATTTTAGACAAGTCATCTTCGATTTTACACGTCAGTTTCCGTATCCTCTCCTGCAATACAGATAAGGGTACCTCTTCATTTCCCACATACTGTATCGCCAAAGACAAATGTAAAGAATGCGAAGCTAAAAAGGAATGGAGCGGCCATTTTTCTAAGCGATAAGCCTCTCGGACCAAGCGCTTGATACGATTTCTGTCCACCGCTCGTTTAAATCTCTTTTTAGGAACAGATATCAAAATATGGAGTGGCGGCCATTTGGGTTGAACAGCTCTTTCGTGCAAATACACGGCGCGAAGCGGGTATACAATAAAAGAAGAACCGTCATGAAAAAGGCGTTGAATCCGCCCTTTATTACACAACCGTTCTTCTTTCTTAAATGTATATTTTTTCATTTCGATGATTCTAAAGCCGGCCTAGTCAGCTCGGTCTTAAATCACCGGCACATTCAAAGTTTATCTTTTGTGACGGGACTCATCCGATACACTCAAACGCTTTCTTCCCTTAGCTCGACGAGCCGCTAGCACTCTTCTTCCGTTAGCTGAGCTCATGCGCTCTCTAAATCCGTGTTTATTTCTTCTTTTTCTTTGCGAAGGTTGAAATGTTCTCTTCATGACGCTTATATGCTTTTTTAAATACTATTTATCAAATGATCCTCAAAAAGAGGAATGCAAAAATAATGTTTATTTCACAATTACGCAACAACCTTAGCTCAATTAATTACAAAATGCAGATTAATACGAGTGGGTACGCTTAATCTGCACGTTAGGTTATCCTCAGTGACTATTTATTTTTCAATAAGTCGCGAATCTCAGTAAGCAAAACTTCTTCGTTTGATGGTGCGGGATCTGCTTCCGGCTCCGGCTCTTCCTGTCGCTTCAGTGAGTTGATGCCTTTAATGACTAAAAAGATACAAAATGCGATAATGATAAACTGAATCATCACATTGATAAAGTTACCGTAATTGATCGCAACCTCCGCAATTTCTGCAGCTTCATTTCCTTCTTTAATGACATACCGCATATTAGAGAAATCAATCCCACCGGTAAGATATCCGATCGGTGGCATGATGATATCGTCCACCAAAGAAGTAACAATTTTCCCGAAAGCACCACCGATGACCACACCCACTGCTAAGTCAACGACGCTGCCTCTCATGGCAAACTCCTTAAATTCTTTTAAAAATCCCATAGTTTAGTAGTATAAAGTTGTTAAAAATAAAGAATGTATCTTATAATACAATAAAAAAGACAATTAATTAAAACTCAAAAACCAAACCAAAAAAATTAGTTTGAACAACAAACTTCCCGGGGAGAACGATGTTTGTTCAAACGAAATCCTAAATTTGAGTATATTTGAGCAGTCGTATGAACTTTAAGGAAAGGTCTTTCGCAGGGAAAGCCTGTCCTTTTTCAATAGGACGACACACTTAACCATTGTAAAAAATGATGAAGAAAATATTAATTGCCGACGACCATATTATTGTGCGTTTGGGCGTCACAACGGCGATCAAAGATGCATTCAAGACGATAGATATTAGCTATGCCCAAACCTACGACGAAGTGTTTGAGGCACTAGAAAAACATACATTCGACCTCCTGCTGTTGGACATCAATATGCCGGGTGGCAACAATATCAAGGTCATTAAAGAGATACACACTGTTCAGCCGGAGCTGAAAATTTTAGTCTTTTCTTCCTATGACGAGTCGCTTTATGCACTGCGCTATATTGAGGCTGGCGCAGCGGGCTATGTGAATAAGGCCAGCAGCATGGAAGAGTTTATCAACGCTATTCAAGTCATTTTTGAAAGAGGCCGCTATATGTCCGATGCGGTACAAGATCTATATGTACGCAAACTAACGACCAGCAAATCAAGCGTAGACAGCCTCAACCCCTTATACCGATTATCAAATCGTGAAATGGACGTCGCTAGACACCTCATCGAAGGATTAGGTATTATGGAGGTCTCCAGTCGATTGGATTTAAGCTCATCGACCGTAAGCACCTACAAAAGCCGAATATTTGAAAAGCTGAGTGTCAGCAACATCCCTGACCTTATCGCTTTATTTAAAATGCACACCGAGAAGGAATAGCAAAGAAGCGAGTCCCCCGGGCTACGAAGACAATTGATCCATACGTACAACAGGGATATCTTTTACCTGTATTGTTTTCAATGGCTCTTGCGCACTAAAATGATATCCCTTGTCTCCCAAGGGCCACAATAAAGGCGCTAAAAAGCGCACACAACTCTCCGCCCCTTGATGGATGGCCTGAAGATTTTGCGTATCCTTCGAGTTTCCGGCTTCGTTTTCAATCTCAAAAGGCCCAGAGAAATGACACCGATGCAACTCCTCTACAAAGTTATTCCAATCCATATGATCAGTCCCGCCGAACCCAGGCAACATCGCTTGATAATGATGGCGATCCCAATCGTTCGTTGGTGTACGCACACCGGCTCTTTCGGCCAATGCTTCGTCTACTTGTTGCATGGGGTACATCCCGCCCCATTGCGTGCGCGCTGTGTCATTACGCATCCGGGTTGTTTTCACATGAACACGCTTCAATCGCGAGATATCCATCGCTTTGATCACCTCAACCGGATCGGTATTTTGCCAGATATCATGTGAAGGATCGTAAATCTCCCCATGGCTTGCACTGGGTATCATAGCGTACATCAACTTTCTCGCAGCTAACACCCCCGGAAGATTGTTAAACGTGCTTGTGTAGCGAGAAGAACGCCACCCCTCCATTGGGCAATTCTCATAGACGATAGTAACACCCAAACTTTCCGCATAGTCGACAATGGGAGCAAATACACGATAATACTCGTCTAGATTTCGTTGAAATCCATCAATTTGGTTTCCAAGATCGTGGTTGTAGCCAACAAAAGTTCCTACTTTAATGTCGTTATCGTCCCCCCCCAACAAATAGGCTATTCGAATCAACTTCAACAAGTGGTTCTGATTCTTAATACGCTCCGCCTCATCGCCTCCGATCATGTTCTCGAAAGCGCCAAGAGAAAGACGTAATCCATGCGCATTAAATTTATCCAGCGTCCGCTTCGCTTCCTCCGTACCGAAGTTCTCATAGCTTAGATGTGTTGCCGTGTGGTCTTCACGCGTGCCATCTGTTCGGAATACACATAGATCTATGCCCTGAGCACCAGCAGCTTTTGCCGCCGTAATCAGCTGTTCTTGATCGAGTTGATCATACGCGGAACTCATCAACCAAATTGGATTCTGGATCGTATTCATGGATTATTGATTTTTGTACATTTTATAAGAATAAATGAATTTTAAGCCGGCTATTCGTGTCTAAAAACAGCTTCAGACCCCTTCATTTTTACCCAAACTCTACTCACAAAAAAAGCCCAAAACAATGGGCTTAACGACACAAATAAAAAGCATCCTATTTGCTGTTTTTCAACTCTTGAATGCCTAGACGCAATTCCTGAGCAACATTCTTAGCATCTTGCAGCCCTTTTCTGACACGCGTCCCCGCCGCGCTATTGCCTTTGGAGAAAAATTTTTCCGCATCCCCTTCTAAACCGTCAATAATTGACTTTAATTCTTGGAATTTATTAATACTTGCCATAATTGTTAGATTTATTTATGATTTATTTAGTAAGTCCCTTAAAATTAGCATCTTTTTCGAAATAAAAAAACTAAAACCAAAAAAGGTGATCGAAGCGACCACCTTTTTTGAATAAATAGGAAAAATCTCTAGTCTACGTTATCGTGTAGAAACGAATTATTCGGTCTAATCTCAGTTTCTCCATCGTCAAACGATAAAGTAAAACGAGAAACTTGTGATTGTGACGAGTGTGGCACATCGTCTAATGTTTTCTGTTTTCTTTTATAGGCAGGCTCATTTTCAAGCTCCTGCAAGCCATTCGAAGATTTCAACTTCATACTAAGCTCCTTTAGGCGAAGGATACGCTCTTTGGTTTTCATCAGTTGATCTTCGAAATTGGTTTCTTCCTTTTTGGCTTCTTCCAACTGAATTTCGGCTTTCGGCTGTTCCTCAGGCTCTATCTGATCAGTGGTTTCTGTCTGTTCATCATTCACGCTCCCCGAATCCTGATACGAATCGAATACCGTCGGCAGCTTAAATTCGAATAACGAGCTCGAGGTCTTTAACTCGAAACCATGCGGATCCTTAGTTTCCTCTGCATCATGCTCTTGTTTATCCTCGTCCAACTCTAAAGTATGACGGATAACCTGTGCTTCGGCCCGTTCCACACGCTCATTGATATTGGTATTATTTACCGAAGGTGCAGCACTTGCTTTATTCGTAAATAGATCTGCTTGAGAAGCTTTAGTGCTGGGTGTGACCTCATCCGCCGGTGATGTAGCGGGAATGCTAGGCTTCACAAAAGAAGCGGTCTCATCGGTTGATTTGCCTGCAAATTGGTTACTTGACACGGGCTTTACAAAAGCCGAAGTCGGTACTTCCGGCGTCAAAGGAATAGCAATTTTCTCTTTTTCTTTTTCCTTTACTCGCTCCTCGGCAGTCTGGAATCCAGTGGCAATAATAGTGACCGATAGTTCCTCCTCGTAATTCTCATCGATACAATTTCCCCAGATAAGATCCGCAGAAAGTCCAGCTTTCTCCTGGATATAATCTGTTATAATCGCGACTTCATCCATCGTAACTTCGCGAGTTCCGGAGGTGATATTCAACAAAATATATCGCGCTCCTTCGATTTCATTATCTTTTAATAAAGGCGATGCCAAAGCACCAGTAACGGCATCTAAAGCCCGCTGCTCACCGGTCGCCACCGCATTCCCCATGATCGCCACACCCGAGTCATTCATCACCGTACGTACGTCTTTAAAGTCGACGTTCACATACCCTGGAATAGTGATGATCTCTGCAATGCCTTTAGCCGCTGTAGTAAGAATATCGTCCGCTTTGGCGAACGCTGCAGTCATGGTTAAATTGCCGAATATCTCGCGCAGACGATCGTTAGAAATCACCAAATAAGAATCTACATACTTACGCAACTCTTCCAAGCCGTCCTCCGCTTGCATGCGGCGTCGCTTGCCTTCAAAGGTAAACGGTGTGGTCACGATCGCAACGGTTAATACGCCAAGCTCTTTAGCGGCCTTCGCTAAGACAGGACTGGCGCCAGTACCCGTTCCACCTCCCATACCTGCGGTTATGAACAGCATTTTGGTGTTCGTCCCCAGCATTCGTTTTATGTCTTCGATACTTTCGATTGCGGAATTCTCGCCAACATCTGGATCGGCACCTGCTCCCATACCCTCTGTCAAACTTATACCCAATTGCACTTTATTGGGGATAGGGCTCAGTTCGAGTGCTTGGGCATCGGTATTGCACACAATGAAATCGACCCCACTTATTCCCTGCTTATACATGTGGTTGACTGCATTTCCACCGCCACCACCCACACCAATTACCTTAATAATCGATGAGTTTTCCTTTAACATTTCAAATTGTATCGACATATGTTTTATCCTATTTAATTCTTGATCCCTAACGTTAACGCTACTTGAGTCAACAATTCTAATGTAATATTAGCAAATTCTTCACAACAGTTTTCCACAACTGTGAGGAATGTGGAAAAAAGAAAGCCTTGTTGAAAACTATTTTTTTCCTATAAAAGTATCATCGTCTATATCCGCGCCATCTTTGATCCAATCGCCTAAAAAACGGGTTAACCAACCTTCCTTTTTGCTTTGGCCTTCCGCTATTTCTTTAACGCCTTCTTTTGGTTTTTCTTTTGTTACACCGGTTCTTTTTATCGTTTGCTCTTCTATTTTCTCTTCTTCCTCTTCGATCGCTAGAATCCCTTTGATGAGCAACCCAATTCCGGTCGCATATAACGGGCTTTTCAATTCATCAAAAGCCTGTTTATTTAACATATCGGTTTTCGCTAAATATTCGTTCGGATAGCCAATCCGGCAGTCAATGCCTGTAATGTATTCTACCAATTGCACCAAATGCTTCAATTGGGCACCCCCGCCAGTAATGACAATTCCCGCAATCAGCTTATCTTCATAACCGGAGGATTTGATCTCGTAATAGACATGTTCAATAATTTCCTCCATACGAGCTTGAATGATATACGCTAGGTTTTTGACGGAAATCTCTTTCGCTTCCCGACCCCGGATACCCGGAACACAAATCACCTCGTTGTCCTTGTTTTCATCAGCTAAAGCTGACCCATAACGAACTTTCAGTTGCTCAGCCTGGTTGCGCAGCACAGCACAGCCTTGGCGAATATCTTCGGTCACGATATTTCCACCCAATGGAATCACAGCGGTATGACGAATAATGCCCTCGTGAAAGATAGCAACATCAGTCGTACCACCGCCGATATCGACTAAAACGACTCCGGCAGTTTTTTCTTCTTCATCTAACACAGCTTCAGATGAGGCAAGAGGTTCGAGTACAAGATCCGAAACTTCTAAATCGGAGTTATCAACGCATCGTTTGATATTTTTAATATCCGTTACACGGCCTGAAATGATATGGAAATTGGCTTCCACCCTACGCCCAGCCATCCCGATGGGTTCTTTTATGCCCGGCTCATTGTCAATGGTAAATTCCTGAGGAAGAACATGAACAATTTCTTCTCCTGGAGGCAACACGAGCTTATACATGTCGGAAATAAGGCGTTCAATATCGATACGGCCAATTTCGTCATCATCGCTTTTGGTAAGAATTCCACGGTGCTGAATACTCTTGATGTGCTGACCAGCAATCCCAACATTAACCACCTTAATATCTACATTAGATTGCCCTTCAGCCACAGCAACAGCCTCGCGAATACTAGTAACCGTTTTCTGGATATTCGCAACTACCCCACGATTTACACCCGCGGACTCTGCCTTACCCACACCTAATAATTCGACCTTATTGGAACCGCTGCGACGACCGACGGTGACACATATTTTTGTTGTTCCGATATCCAAGCCAACGATGATTGGATTCTCTCTTTCGTTTTCTAAAATTCTAGGTTTCATATGCTGTGTTTGTGCTGTATATAAAATTATCTTATTTAATCGCTATTTTTTATTGATCACCATTTGCAAACTATCTATAAACCAATCTCCTTTACGTTCACAAACGATTTGCCCACCATACTTCACATTCACTGAGCTGTACGCTTCGGTACCGACTCGTGGCAGAATATGGGTGTAAAATTTCTCTAGTCTTTCCAACTTATGTGCTAAGGAATCCGCAGATCCAAGAATCAGTTGTTGTTGCCCTACTCGGGGGACGATTTCGATGTCACGGTCTTGATTGACATACAATTGAACAATTTGATTCTTCCACAATTCATCATCCGCTGTCCACTTCACTATTTTAACCAAATCCTTGACCAATTCCGTTTCTACTGGCTCAAGCGGAGTTTGATAGCCCTCGGCTATAAACCCATTAGCTACCATAACATGCGGCACGTATTTCAAGGTCACGGGTATCTTTTTCCCCTCTCCATCGACGTAAAACTCGTCGCCCTGCTGATTGATAATGCGCACGATGACCTCCCGCTGCTGAATGGTGACCTGCAACACACCGTCCATATCCATAAATACATCGGCTTTCGCAACGTACGGTGATTGTTTTAATTCCGATTCAATCTGCTGCGCAGGAAGCTCGTGAAGCGGTTGCCCGATGACCTGACCAAAATTCTCCTCGATCATTGAGGAAACATCTTGTTGATCAATAAAGGTTTCCCGTCCTTGAACCACTACACGCAGCGACGTACAATATTGTCCTTGGTCCTTTTTCGCTACCAAGCCCATTAACATAAAGACGCCGACTAATGAGGCTACACTTAAAACGAAATAGCCTACATGTGACCAACGGAGTTTTCGGATGCTATTGATCATGGCTTAATATATTTTTAAGTGGTTCTACGAGCCGGTCAATACTACCTGCTCCAACCGTAACTAACAATTCAGGTTGTTCCCTCCGAACGGTTTCTAAAATCTGCTCAGGGCTTAGTACCCGCTTCGCTTCCAACGCAATCAAACCACTCAGCCACTTGGAGTCCACTCCTTCAATCGGCTCTTCGCGTGCAGGATAAATCTCCATGAGCAACAAATCGTCCACGAGCGCTAACGCTTCAGCGAAATCCTCAGCGAAATCTCGGGTCCTGGTAAACAAGTGCGGCTGAAAAATTGCGGTCAGCTTTTTGTCCGGAAACAACTGCCGAACAGAAGCAAAAAAGGCTTTCAGTTCTTCAGGGTGGTGTGCATAATCATCAATAAAAACCGTTGATTCCGTTCTAATCACATATTCAAAGCGGCGCTTGACGCCCTGGAAGTCTGCTAATGCGGCGGCTATTTTTTCCGCGCTAACACCTAATAATTTCGCCACGGTAACGGTGGCCACCGCATTTTCCACATTGTGTACGCCTGGAATACCCAGACGAATATTCGGAATGTTCAGTCCTTCGGATCGGTAATCAAAAATAAATTCACCGGCCTCCACCCGCACGTTTTCCGCATAGGCATCGGTTACCGTATTTCCGCTGTAAGAAATAGCACTTTCAAAGGGAAGTCCATCCTTTACAATGCGGACACCGTCGGAAACAACCCGGTCTAGAAATTCCTGAAAGGTGCGGTGCATTTCCTCGGCATCACCATAAATATCTAAATGATCTGCGTCCGCAGAGGTGACGACCGCAATATTGGGGTGCAGGGTTAAAAAAGATCGATCGTACTCGTCTGCCTCGACCACCACCACATTATTCTCTCCGAATAATACATTGCTCTGATAATTGGTACTGATTCCGCCCAAAAATGCCGAGCAATCGTACCCTGAATGCTTCAGCACATGGGCCACCATCGTTGAGGTCGTTGTTTTTCCGTGGGTACCTGCTATAGCAATTGTAAATCGGCTTTGCGAGATGATCCCGAGCACTTCTGAACGTTTATACAAACGGTGTCCACCGTCTTGAAAACACGCCTTCAAACCTAGTGTTTTAGGTATTGCTGGCGTATATACAATCAGCGTTTCCGCACCGGCTTCCTGAAAAACTGTAGACACCTCAAGCCAATCGTCCTGGTAGGAAACCCGAATGCCCTCTCTTTCTAAGGTTTTTGTTAGCGCTGTTTCGGTTCTGTCATACCCCGCAACCTCACAGCCCAATCGACGAAAATACCGAGCTAATCCGCTCATGCCGATCCCGCCAATCCCTAGCAAATAAACTCGTTTTATATGGTCGATATTCATTGTTTCCTTTCTATTAGTGCCAATACTTCCTTAGCAATATCCAAATCGGCATGGGGTCGTGCTAAACGCCTCAAATTAGTAGACATTCTATCCTGCTCCTGATCGTTTTGCAGCAAGCTGACAATTTCACCGGCGAGGTTTTCTACGGCATCCCGATCGCGAATCCATCTCGCCGCGTTTTGCTCTACCAAGGCCTGCGCATTCTTGGTTTGATGATCGTCTGCTACATTGGGAGACGGCACCAAAATAACGGGCTTGCCGATTAAAGCCAATTCTGAAATCGTACCTGCGCCAGCTCTGGAGACGATCAAATCCGCCGCGGCATAAGCGTAATCCATTCGCTCTAGAAATGGCAATAATCTGATGTTTTGGGGCAATTCCCCTAATTCTTCTTGGAGCGATGAAAAGTAATAATTACCACATTGCCAAATCACTTGAATATCTTCGCGTAGAAATTGATCTATTCCGGCTTTTACACTTTGGTTTAATGTCCGAGCGCCTAAACTACCTCCGGTAATCAGAACGGTCTTTTTCAAGGGGTCCAGGGAAAAAGCTCGCAAAGCATCCGCTCGTTTACCGTCTATGGTCACCGATGATTCACGAATCGGATTGCCCGTAAGAATCAGTTTATCCTCCGAAAAAAACTGCTCCATTCCTGTATAGGCCACACAGATCCGCTGGGCGTTCTTCCCCAGTTTTCGGTTAGTCACCCCCGCGAAAGAGTTTTGTTCCTGAATGAGTGTCGGCACCCCCATCCAACCGGCCATCATCAACAAGGGGCCTGAAGCATAACCACCTACCCCTACGGCCACATCCGCCTGAAAAGCCTTCAGTACTTCACGAGCACGCCACAAACTTTTCATTAATTTGAAAGGCAACTGCACGTTTTTCCAAAGCGATTTCCTATCGATTCCGACAATATCCAAACCGACAATCTCATAACCAGCCTGTGGTACGCGGTCCATCTCCATTTTACCATTGGCGCCCACAAATAAGATCTCCGTAGTCGGCGCCAATCGCTTTAGCGCATCGGCTATAGCGATAGCGGGGAAAATATGACCTCCCGTTCCACCTCCACTTATGATTATCTTTGCTGCCATTTTAAATGCGTTTATCGCCCTGATTAAATACTCCCTACGACCACCTTATTGTTTGGCACGACGGCTTCATCCTGCTCTCTATATTTCAATTCCTCTATATTCCGACTTACACTCAGAATAATCCCCAAGGCAATATTGGTAAACAAAATCGATGTCCCTCCCATACTGACTAACGGCAAAGGTACCCCTGTTACCGGACCTAGTCCCACGGCTACCGCCATATTAGCCAGCGCCTGAATGGTCAAACTAAAACCGAGACCCGCTGCTAAAAACGCACCGAAAGCCTTAGGACTCATGGTTACAATCCGTATACATCGATACATCAGTGCCACATACAGGAACAACAACACCGCTCCTCCCAAGGTACCGTACTCTTCAATAATGATGGCGAAAATAAAATCCGAATACGGATGCGGCAGTACATTCCGCTGCACACTGTTCCCCAATCCCTTTCCAAACATCTCTCCAGTGGCAATCGCTATTTTTGCGTTATTCGCTTGGTAATTCTTGTCGTCCTGAAAGGAAGTTCGTTCTCCGTCAACTTGCTCGCTTTGAAAAAAACCATTCAATCGACTGATATAAGTCGCTTTTCTCGGACCGGTAAAAATAACCAGCAGCAACAAAAATCCCCCACCTACGCACACAGTAGCGATTTGCTTAAAACTGACTCGTCCGATCAACAGCAAGAGCACGCTTACGCCAAATAGCATAACAGCTGTTGAAAGATTGGCCCATGCGATCAATACAAAAACAGCGCAAACCGCTCCCATTATGGGGATGAACGATTTCTTCACGTCCTTTATCTCTTCCTGTTTCCTAGACAACATTCTCGCTAAAAATGTGATCAAGGCGAGCTTCGCTAAATCCGAGGTTTGAAAAGTTTGGTTAATGACTGGAATGGTCAACCATCTACTTGCGTCATTCACCTCGTTACCAAAAATCAACGTATACAGCAACAGCGGTATCGTAATGACCATTAATAGTTTAGAAATGCCAGCGTAATAGCGGTAATCTAGCTTATGCGAAAGATACATTAACACCAAACCCGCTGCGACGATAAACAGATGCTTAAACAAGTACATTTCTGTTCCTTTACCTTCTTTATAGGCCAGTGTACCTACTGAACTGTAGACCGCTAGAAGGGACCAAATCGACAACAGGATCACGATAATCCAGATCCATTTATCTCCTCTGAGTTTAGTAAAAATATAATCCATAGCTCCTCCCTCTATTTGCTTACAATGTCATGACCGCATCTTTGAACTGATTTCCTCGGTCTTCATAATTTTTAAACCAATCGAAACTAGCGCAAGCTGGCGATAACAATACGGTATCCCCTTTTTTAGCCAAATGTGATGCAATTTGAACGGCATCAGACATCGACGCACTATTCACAATCACCTCCGTATCTTCCTCAAAAGCCTCGTGAATACGACCGTTCTCCTTACCGATACAGATAATTGCTTTTACCTTATCCCGAACCAGGTCACGCATCATTTCATAGTCATTCCCCTTGTCCACGCCGCCCATGATCAATACAATATCGCTAGAAAAGCTTTCTAGAGCATACCATACGGAATTGACGTTGGTCGCTTTCGAATCGTTGATATAGTTGACACCACCTATACAAGCTACATGCTCTAATCGATGCTCCACGTTGACAAACGACCCCATGCTTTCCTTCATCGTCTGATTTCTCAGTTCTTGGACTTTAGCGACGAGTCCGGAAGCCATGTTGTTGTACACATTATGCTTGCCTTGCAATGATAATTCTTCAATATTCATGATAAATGCCTCTCTATTAGGTAATAAAATCGTTAAATCGTTATTGGCGTCCAGAAACGCCCCCATATGCAGCTTCTCCTTTTGAGAAAACGGATAGGACTGTGCAGCAGTGGGGAATCGTGCTAACGCTTGCGCGGTATGTGGATCATCCATGCAGTAAATAAAAACGTCGGCTTCGCTCTGGTTTCTCAACACCCGAAACTTTGACGCCACATAGTTTTCTATCTTAAAGTCGTATCGATCCAGATGGTCGGCCGTGATATTGAGCAGCACAGCGATATCTGCGCGGAAATGATACATATCGTCCAACATAAAGCTAGAGAGTTCCAATACGAACACCTCCCTAGGCGAACGGGCCACTTGCAAAGCAAAGCTGTGGCCGATATTCCCGGCCAATCCCACATCTACCCCAGCATCCCATAGCAACCTATAGGTCAGCATACTGGTGGTGGTCTTGCCATTCGATCCGGTTATGCAAATCAATTTCGCATCGGTGTATTGTGCAGCGAATTCGATTTCAGAGATAACCGGTATCCCTCGTCTACGTAATTCGCTAATGAATTCAACGGTGTCAGGAATCCCGGGGCTCTTAATTACCAAATCGGCCTGATAGATGCGATCCAGCGTATGCCCACGTTCTTCAAATGCTATCTCCTCAGCAAGCAAGGTGTTTCGATACGAGAAAGCAATCGCATCCCGGTCTGAAACTAGCACATCGAAACCACGATCCTTTCCCAGGACCGCAGCACCCACACCACTTTCGCCCGCGCCTAATACGACTAAGCGTCCCGATTGGGGATAATATGTATGTGCAATATTCGACATCTATTTACCTGACTTTCAATGTAACAATAGTTAAAATCGCAAGCATCACCGATACGATTACGAAACGGGTCACAATCTTTGATTCGTGATACCCTTTCTTCTGATAATGATGGTGAAGCGGGGACATTAAAAAGATGCGCCGCCCTTCACCGTATTTCTTTTTGGTATATTTAAAATAAGACACCTGCAAAATCACCGATACGTTCTCAATCAAGAACACCCCGCACAGAATAGGTATCAACAATTCTTTTCGAATTAAAATAGCGAAGGCAGCGATAATCCCTCCAATAGCCAAACTTCCGGTATCGCCCATAAAAACCTGCGCCGGATAGGCATTATACCACAGGAAGCCCATGCAGGCACCGGCAAAGGCACCAGCGAAGATTACCAATTCGCCGGAATTGGGAATGAACATAATATTCAAGTAATCGGCAAAAATGATATTACCCGACACGTAGGCCAAGACCGCCAGCGTGATGCCCATAATTGCGGAGGTACCGGTCGCCAAGCCATCTATACCATCGGTGATATTTGCCCCATTGGAGACCGCGGTGATGATGAACACCACGACAAGTAGAAAAATCACGAATGTACCCCATGAGCTATGAATACCGAACGCACTGAGTACTTTCGCGTAATCGAACTCGTTATTCTTATAAAAGGGGATGTTGGTCTTTGTTGACTTTACATTCTCCGCATAAATCTTCTCACCTGTGGATGGATTAATGATCACCTCTACGGGCTTCGAAGAAGTCGGGTTGGTGACCTGTTGTCGGGCTACGATCTCCGGGTGAAAATACATGGTGATCGCAATTAAGACACCCAATCCCACCTGTCCGATCACTTTAAATCGCCCCGCCAATCCTTCTTTGTTCTTGCGAAATACTTTTATATAATCATCCAAAAATCCAATCGCCCCCATCCATAAGGTAGTGATGATCATTAATACGACATAAATATTATCCAATTTGGCAAACAACAAAGTAGGGATCAGAATACCTGATATGATGATCAAGCCGCCCATTGTTGGTGTGCCTTTCTTCTGCTCCTCGCCCTGCAACCCTAAATCTCTGATTGTTTCTCCCACTTGCTTGCGTTGCAATAAACGAATCAATCGACTGCCGTACGCGGTGGTTATCACCAGAGAAACGATGACTGCCATAGCCGTGCGAAAGGAAATGTATTGAAACAACCCTGCCCCAGGAATATGGATATGTTCGTTCAGCCAAGTGAATAGATAGTATAACATGCAGTCTAGTTCTGTTCGTTAAAAATTTTTATTACTTCCTCTTTGTCATCAAAGTGGTGTCGCACTCCTTTTATTTCTTGATAGGTCTCATGCCCCTTGCCCGCCACCAGAACAATATCACCTGGCTGGGCCAAATGCATCGCCGCCCGAATGGCCTCGCGACGATCGGTAATAGAAAACATATTCTTTTTACGATCCTCAGAAATTCCCGCCTCCATATCTTTAATGATTTGCCCCGGATCCTCTGAGCGCGGGTTGTCCGATGTCAGCACCAACTTGTCACTAAGCTCTGATGCAACAGCAGCCATTTCCGGTCTCTTGCCTTTATCACGATCGCCTCCGCATCCTAACACAGTAAGAACCTGCTGCTGATTTTTCCGAAGGCTACCGACCGTCTTCAACACGTTAGCTACCGCGTCTGGTGTGTGCGCATAATCCACAATAACCACTACGCCGTTCGGTGATTTCAAGGTTTCAAAGCGACCACTTGCCCCACTAACTTCACTTAAAGCCGTAAGGATGCGCATCGTCTCTTGCTCCAATAAAATGGCCGTCCCAAAAACGGCAAGCAGATTATAGGCATTAAAATTCCCCACTAACTTCACCCAAACTTCCTGAGCATCAATGGAAAGCAGCATGCCATCGAAGTGACTTTCAAGTATTTTCGCACGAAAATCAGCCATTTGATGCAAACCGTATGTCTTGCGATGCGCAAAAGAATTCTGCAACATCACCTGTCCGTTTTTATCGTCGACATTTGTCAGTGCGAAGGCGGCGCGATCGAGATTATCGAAGAACTTTTTCTTGGCCTTGATATAGGCTGGGAATGAACCGTGATAGTCGAGATGATCTTGAGTGATATTCGTAAAAACACCTCCAGCAAAATGCAAACCCGCAATGCGTTGTTGCGCTACCGCATGAGAACTCACTTCCATGAAGCAAAAACCACAACCCGCTTCCACCATTTCCTTAAGCAATGCGTTTAGCGAGATTGGATCAGGTGTGGTGTGGGTGGCCTCCACCTCTTTAGTATCAATTTGATTCCGTACGGTAGAGAGCAAACCGACGCGATGTCCCATTTTTTGAAAGAGATTGAACAATAGCGTGACCACGGTGGTTTTCCCATTAGTACCGGTTACGCCAACCAGTTTTAATTTCTGCGAGGGATTCCCATAATAATTTGAAGCCATTACACCTAAAACATAGGCGGTGTCCGCCACCCTGATATAGGTCACTTCCGCACTCAAATCATCAGGAAATTCTTCCACAATGATGGCGCGAGCACCTTGCTTAACAGCCTGATGAATAAACCGATGACCGTCGGTCTGATAGCCTCGAACCGCCACAAACGCACTTCCGGGCTCTACTTCTCGTGAATCAAAGCAAAGGGAAAGTACAACCGCATCTAAATCACCGTGATAATCGGTGACCGGTATGGCATGTAACAATTCTTTTAATGGTCTCATCAGTTCAATTCTAAAAATATATCTACACCTCGCTGCGCGGGCTTCCCTGCCTCCAAAGATTGATTAATCACCTTTCCATGTCCTTTCACTCGCGCCTTAAAGCCTGAGTTTTCAATGGCATATATTGCATCCACTAACCCCATACCACAGACATCAGGAACCACTCCCTCTTTGATATTACCTATAGCTAGCGATTCGAGTCGTCCCGACTCGCCGTCATCTGAGGCCAACACAGCCCGACTCCAATCGACGGACTTTACGCCGAGCATTTGATATACTTTTTCACTAGCGTCTTTCGACCCTTTTAACGTGTAGGGCACTTTAGAGCCGGCAAGATTGACATCCCTGGTGTTAAAGGTCTTATGCAACGATAGGTCGTTAGCATACACCATATCCGCCAATTCTCGAAACACCGGCCCTGCCACTGAGCCACCGTAATATCCGTTACGTGGATTACGAATAACAACGATCATCGAATATTTTGGGTTTTCCGCAGGAAAATATCCGGCGAAGGAGGACTGATATCTTCGCGCACCATATCCGCGGGAACCGTCCGCCATCTGTGCGGTCCCGGTCTTTCCGCCAGAACTATACAGAGGGCTTCTCAAACGTCGCCCAGTTCCTTCCTCCATGGTCCCTTTTAGCAGGTCTTGCATTTTTGAAATCGCGTCCTTTGAGGCAATTTGCTCATTAATGACACGGGCCTCAAACTTCTTAACGGTGCTGCCCAAATGCTGAATTTCCTTCACAAACAACGGCGCCAGCATCTTTCCATCATTGGCAACAGCGTTAAAGAGCACTAGGGTTTGTAAGGGCGTCAATTTAAGCTCGTATCCATAGGCCATCTGAACCAGCGACAATTTACTCCAAGACTTACTGTCGGGCATTTTCACCCACGGCTTTCCTTCTCCAGGAATCTGTAGCCCTAAGAAATCATTTAAACCCCATTCATGAAGTCTACCTGTAAATTTTTCCGGGTGTTTCCCGTAGTGGGTGTGAACCATTTTCGCAACCCCCACGTTAGACGATTGCTGAAAAGCCTCTTTTACGGTCACTTTAGATTTTTTTGGCGCATGAGCATCGCGAATGGTATGCCCCGGAACTTTATACGTTCCATTACCAATATCAATAATCGTATTGGTGTCGATAACCCCATCATCTAAGGCCATTAGATAAGGCGCTACTTTAAACGTCGAGCCCGGATCCGCACCCTGGGCAATCGCATAATTAAATTTCTCCCTATACACGCCCTCTCCGTCACGAGTAAAATTCGCGATCGCCCGAATTTCCCCAGTAGCCACCTCCATCAATACCACACATCCGTTGTCCGCATTGCTTTCAATCAACTGCTTTTCTAAGGCGCGCTGCGCCATGTCCTGCATATTGACGTCGATGGTCGCTATAATATCCGATCCGTCAGTAGGTGCAACCTCCACCTGATCACGTTTCACGGGAATCCACACGCCACCCGCTATCCGTTGCATCAACTGCACACCACTTTTCCCTTCGATGTAATCACCATAAGCACCTTCTAGTCCGACCCGAACCGTATCTCCTTTTGTATTTTTATACCCAATGGTACGCGCAGCCAAATTCGTAAACGGCAGGATGCGCTTATTTTCCCTAACCGCAATAAGACTGCTTGGGAATCGCTGTCCTTCATCTCTAAACACCTTGAGTAAAGGAAAGGTCTTTAGTTTTTTAAGCTGTTGGTGAGAAACATCTCTTTTAACCAAAACGTAGCGTTGTTTTTTTGCTCGCGCCTCTTTAAGAGCGGTTAGATACTGTCGCTTTGATCGGTCGCCAAAAAACTCGGATAACTTCGCAGCCAAAGAATCCACCCGAGCGTTAAACACATCGCTATGCTCGGATGGAATCGCCATCGCATCAAACCGTATATCGTATTCCGGAACAGATGTAGCCAACAAACTACCATCGTTCGAATAAATGTTTCCCCTTGTTGCCTCAATGACACGCTCCCGAATCGTCAAGCTATCCGCAATCGCACGCCACTCATCCCCATCGACATACTGTAAATGGAGCAATTTCCCAAAAACCAGCAAAGCCCCGAATACCATCAGGCCAAAAGCCAGGTATACCCGAATCAATATGGACTTTCTAATATTCATAGTTTGGTTTTCTGTATAATTATTACGCTTACTGCTCTTCTTTTACAATTTCTAATTTAATTGGTGGTTCGGTACGTTCCCGCAATCCCAATGTATCCGCTCGTTTGGCTATCTCAGTTTGAGTGGTCAACTTCATCAGCTCAGCATTCAAGGATTTAAAATCCCAACTCAACTCCTTTACCTCCCGACCCAGCTGATCGATTCGCCGGACCGTATTCTCAGCCAGATGCCTGTTCGAGATATACAATAAGCCCAGAAAAGCCAAAAAAGCCACAAACGGCAGATTCCTAGCCACTAAGTACGAAGAGACTCGTTTTTGCGAAAAAAACGACTTGATAAAATGCTCTGTCTCCTCTACCTTTTCTTCCAGCTCGTCAGACATTTCCTCCTGCGCCTCTTCACTCAACTCCTTCTGCTTTATTGTATTCTGTTTTGCCATCGTCTACTTTCTAGATTTTCTCTGCCACACGTAACTTCGCGCTTCGCGCACGGTTATTTTGGCCCACCTCACTAGCGTCCGCCACCACTGCTTTCCGCGTAATGACTTTAAACGGCGCAATTGGATTACCATAAAAATCCTTCTCCAGCTCTCCCGAAAACTTTCCTTTTGCCATAAAATTCTTCACCAAACGATCTTCTAAGGAATGGTAGGACATAACCACCAATCGTCCAGCAATCGACAACACCTGCACCGACTGCTCCAAAAACGATTGCAAAGCCTCGAGTTCCGCATTCACCTCGATCCGCAAAGCCTGAAACAGTTGCGCGTGATATTTATGCTCTCTTCCTTTGGGAACCAAACGAGCAACAATTTCTTTCAATTGACCGACTGTCTCGATCGGCTGATTCAATCGAGCCGTCACAATGGTTTTAGCAAGCGATTTCGCATTCTGAATCTCACCGTACATCCCGAAAATGCGATGCAAATCTCCCTCGGCATAGGTATTCAATACTGTACGCGCATCTTGATTAGCGACCTGATCCATCCGCATATCCAGTATCGCATCGAAGCGAATGGAAAACCCCCGATCCGCCGCGTCGAACTGATGAGAAGAGACACCAAGATCGGCCAATATGCCATCGACTTGATGAATACCATGAAGTCGCAAATTATTTTTTAAGAACTTAAAATTCTGATGAATCAATAGAAATCTAGGATCATCCAGCGCATTCGCCACCGCATCCGGATCTTGATCAAAAGCGACCAACTTCCCCTTAGGTCCCAGACGCCTTAAAATCTCTCTAGCATGCCCACCACCACCAAACGTCACATCCACATATACGCCGTCTTCCCGAATGGCCAATCCGTCCATACATTGCTCCAGCATCACCGGAACATGATATCCTCGCTCCCCGCTATTCATCGATCGTCCCTCCAAAATCAAAATCCCCCATCACCTCTTCGGCCAATGACGCAAAATCCTCTTCTGACCCCTCATCCATTAATTTTTCATATTCTGCCTTCGCCCACACTTCAATTTTATCGAATTGACATTGCAAGAAAATCTCTCCCTGAATACCCGCATACTCAAGTAGCGATTTGGGCAACAACACCCGACCAGCGGAATCCAGATTTAACTCGGTCGCACCACGCATAAATTGGCGGACAAAATTCCGATTCTTTGCACTGTACGGGTTTAGCTTTTTGAGTTGAACCATTTTCTGATTCCACTCGTACTTTGTGTAAATCACTAAATTCTTCTCAAAACCACGATTCACCACAAGCCCCTCCTGCTCCACAGCCGGCAACTGCCGTTTGAGCGCGGCGGGAACCACCAATCTACCTTTGGCGTCCAGCTTGCATTCGAATTCTCCGATTAATTGAATCATGTAGTCCTCTAACAGTGATTTTAATGTAAAAGTATACACTTTCCCCCACAATCCCCCACATTGCCCCACAAAAAAGTTTTCCACATCGCTATAAGTCGACAAAACAGCCCCCTACGGCATTAGAATTTAGGTTTCAATTGCTTTACAGACACTTATGTAATTGTAAAATACACCCAATCAGACCTCCATTAAAGCGCAAAAAAGCGAATGACACCCTGTTTAGCAGGCCGTTAGGAGCCGGACAAAATCGGCAAAAAAGCAAACAGTGGGAACTTGTGGGACGACTATCCCACCCTTTACAAAATATCGTTATCCGGATGGTTATGCAGATTGCTTCGATTGCCTTGATTCTCTCCCGATATTTCAGAATATCGTTCGTATATTTGTGGCTTTTAGCAAGCAACGTAATTTTCAAAAAATGCATAGAACACACACTTGTGGAGAGCTTAGAATACAAGACGCCGGCAAAACGGTGACCTTATCTGGTTGGGTTCAAAAGTCGAGAGATTTAGGCGGCATGACCTTCAT
Organism: Candidatus Sphingobacterium stercorigallinarum; assembly: GCA_019115805.1. GTDB lineage: Bacteria > Bacteroidota > Bacteroidia > Sphingobacteriales > Sphingobacteriaceae > Sphingobacterium > Sphingobacterium stercorigallinarum. The sequence goes on along the minus strand of DXCW01000157.1, from coordinate 8,038 downwards.
CGATGTGCGCGACCGTTACGGCATCACCCAATTAACCTTCGATAGCGATGATGATCTTTCACTAAGAGGTAGGGCGCGGGAATTGGGCCGAGAATATGTAATTAAAGTCACCGGAACGGTGATTGAACGGTCCAGTAAAAACAATAAAATAGCGACGGGTGATATTGAAATTAAAGTAACGGAATTGGCGATTTTAAACAGCGCTAAGCTCCCCCCGTTCACCATAGAGGATCAAACTGACGGGGGTGAAGACATCCGAATGAAATACAGGTACTTAGACATTCGACGTAATCCCATAAAAGAGAACCTGTTGTTTCGTCATAAAGTAAGTCAAGAGGTTAGGAATTACCTTTCTGCGCTTGATTTCTGTGAAGTAGAAACACCCTATCTAATTAAATCAACCCCCGAGGGTGCTAGAGATTTCGTGGTTCCCTCACGTATGAACGCGGGACAATTTTATGCCTTACCACAATCCCCACAAACCTTCAAGCAACTCTTAATGGTTGCGGGGATGGACAAATATTTTCAGATTGTTAAGTGTTTCCGCGATGAGGACCTAAGAGCGGACAGACAACCTGAGTTCACTCAAATTGACTGTGAGATGTCCTTTGTTGAACAAGAAGATGTACTCCGCACATTTGAGGGCTTAACGCGACACCTATTAATGTCTATACATGGAATCAACATCGAAGAGTTTCCACGGATGACCTACCAAGAAGCAATGCGGGATTACGGGAATGACAAACCGGATATCCGTTTCGGTATGAAATTCGGAGAACTTAACCAAGCCAGTCAACACCGAGATTTTTCTATATTTAACACAGCGGAGCTGGTGGTAGGAATCGCCGTACCGGGTGCTGCCGCGTATACGCGGAAACAAATTGATGAGTTGATCGAGTGGGTCAAACGTCCTCAAGTGGGCGCCTCGGGAATGGTCTATGCCAAATACAATGCCGACGGGAGTTTTAAATCCTCGGTAGATAAGTTTTACGACAACCAAGATCTTCAAAAATGGGCAGAAATCACCGGAGCCAATCCAGGGGACTTGATTTTAATTTTATCTGGCCCGACTGCCCAAACTCGCAGCCAACTCAGCGCATTACGTATGGAACTTGGAAACCGATTAGGACTTCGTAAACCTGATGAATTCGCACCGCTATGGGTCATTGACTTCCCCTTATTGGAATGGGATGAAGAAGCCGGACGATTCCACGCCATGCATCACCCTTTCACCTCACCAAAGACCGAAGACATTCCCTTACTCGAGACCGATCCGGGGAGCGTCCGTGCCAATGCGTACGACCTGGTCTTGAACGGCAACGAAATTGGCGGCGGATCCATACGTATACACGACCGGCATACGCAGTCACTCATGTTTGAACATTTAGGTTTCAGCGAAACAGAAGCTGAAGAGCAGTTTGGGTTTCTAATGAATGCCTTTCAATACGGAGCGCCACCACATGGCGGCTTGGCTTTTGGACTGGACCGCCTAACAGCTATATTAGGTGGTCAGGAAACCATCCGCGATTTCATTGCTTTTCCCAAAAATAATGCTGGACGGGATGTCATGATTGACGCCCCTTCGCCACTTAGTCCGGAGCAATTGCTTGAACTGAACATAAATTTGGAGCCTACCAAATAATAAGTGAGATTAATTTGACGTTAACACGTTATTAAATGTCTTATATTTGAAAGTTGGTCTCGCGAGACCAACTTTCTTTTATTCATTACAAAAACCCCAGTTTTCCATCACGCTTTATGGCCGAGACAACCGCTGAAAAATTCCTGAAAGAAAGCACAAGCAAGTCGTTTGACTTGGACCATCGTGACGTCATTCGCAACAACATCGATAAATATGAAGCGGCTTTCGAAAAGGGCCAGTCTGCATTTTTGGATTTAGAAAACGCCAAAACCAAAGCCAATCTGGTAAAATGGAAAGCAATAGAGAATCTGGATCGGTATCTTTTGGACTTTGAAACGAATTTTATCGCGCGCGGTGGAAAAGTGATTTGGGCAAATGATGCTGATGAGGCACGTCAAGAAATTCTGAAAATCATCCAGCAAAATCAAGCCCGGTCCGTTGTCAAGTCTAAATCCATGGCGACTGAGGAAATTGGCTTGAATGCTTTTCTGGAGAGCCAGAACATTCAAACGATCGAAAGTGACTTGGGTGAATTTATCATCCAACTATTGGAGCAGAAGCCGTACCATATTGTGACACCGGCGATGCACCTGAAACTGGAAGAAATTGCGCAATTATTTCACGAAAAATTCGGCACACCAATCGAAGCGTCTGCCGAAGAATTAACGATGAAAGCTCGAGAAATACTTAGAGAGCATTACGAGCAAGCCGATATTGGAATTACCGGTGCAAACTTCCTCTTAGCAGACACGGGGAGTATTGCGATATCAGAAAACGAAGGAAATGCACGCCTGACGACCACGTTCCCAAAAACACACATTGCAGTCGTCGGTATAGAGAAAATAATACCGAGCATCGGAGACTTGGATTTATTTTGGCCGTTGTTAGCTAGCCACGGAACAGGCCAGGATCTGACGGTTTACAACAGCATTCTTTCCGGGCCGAGACAAAACACCGAATATGACGGTCCCGAAGAGATGTATGTGGTTCTATTGGACAACGGTCGCTCTCAACTTCTTCAACATAAAGAGCAACGGCAGGGCTTGTACTGTATTCGTTGTGGCGCCTGTTTAAACGTATGCCCGGTGTATCAGAACATCGGAGGACACACCTACAATTCCACCTATCAGGGCCCAATCGGGTCCTTGATAACACCGCATTTAAACGGCATGAAAGAATTTAAGCACCTGAGTTATGCCACCTCGCTTTGTGGGAAATGCACCGAGGTCTGTCCTGTGGGAATCGATATACAGCAAATGCTATTGCTCAACCGTCGAGACGCCGTACAACAGCAAATGACCAGCTCGATCGAAAGAAAAGGATGGTCCTTTTTTAGCTGGCTGGTGGGCAAACGCAAGCTGTTGGATTTATTTGGAGGGAAGTTTAAAAATGCGGTATTGCGCAACTTTTTCAAGAAAAGTTGGGGGGAGAAACGTGAATTACCCAAACTGGCTGACAAATCATTTTCCAAGCAATGGAAAGAACGTCAAAAAAACGAAAAGTCATCGTAAAAGAGCATGTCTCGCTCGTCGTACACTCGCGAGACATGCTGAAGAAAGACTAAGGCTAATGCTATTCCGAATCCCCAATTGCCGAACTCATCATGAGCTGGGTATTTTCCACGAGTTTAATAAAATCCCGTCGGTACCCCTCCTTATCGTGTGTTCTTGCTGCAGCAGCACGCTGAAGGACGCCTTCGAAGCTCGAACCCTGCTTAAAGTCGGAATCGCGTAGCAACATGCCATATTCAGCTACCGCACTGGAGAAACGAAAATCCTCGGATAGCTGGTCCAGGCCACGCGTTTCATTCATGACAATCGTCTCTTGTAATTCGCTCTGCTCACTTTTGATGTCTTTATACCGAAACTTGACGGTCGCGAGTTCATTGTTTTTTTCTCCTGCCACGACATCAGGCCGTGACTGATACTTGAGTGGGTCTACGCCAGCGATCATCGAACTAGTCAACCCGATGGGTATAATTTCATAAAGTGCGGTGACGGTATGCCCTACCCCCATATCGCCGCCCATTTTTGTGTCGTCATTAAATTCATTGGCCTCTAGCAGCCTATTCTCATATCCCACCAAGCGATATGCTTGCACGTATGCGGGATTGAACTCCACCTGTACCTTCACATCCTTCGCCACCGTAAACAAACTCCCGCCAAACTCGGTAACGATCGCTTTTCGCGCTTCGGAAATGTCATCTATATAGGCATAATTCCCGTGTCCTTTATTGGCTAACAACTCCATTTTACTATCTTTCAGATTCCCCATTCCAAAACCAAGAACGGTCAACGAAATTCCGCTTTTTCGTTGCGCGACAATCCAATCTTCCATTTCCTCATCGCTACTCGCCCCTACATTGAAATCACCATCGGTAGCAAGAATGACTCGATTGTTTCCGTTTTTTATAAAATTTTTCTTCGCCATGCGGTAAGCGAGTTCTAATCCGGCACCCCCAGCAGTACTACCACCTGCCTCCAGCTCATCGATCGCTTGTTTGATTCGCATCTTTCGATCCCCTTGAATACTGGACAGTTTCACGGATGCAGTACCTGAGTAGGTAACGATAGCTACCCGATCCTGATCACGCAATTGATCGACCAAGAGTTTAAGGGACGACTTTACCAGTGGCAGTCGGTTGTGCCCATACATGGATCCCGATACATCAATCAAAAACACCAAATTGGCAGACGGCAAACTTTCTTTAGGCATATCCTTCGCCCTTAATGCCACACGCAAGAGTTGATGGGATGTATTCCACGGTGCGGAACCCAATTCCGTCACGACTGCGACCGGTTGGTTAGACTCCGGTTTGGGAATTTCGTAAGCGAAATAATTGATCATTTCCTCTACGCGAACGGCATCCTTTGGAGGCAGTTGCCCTGCATTTATCATGCGTCGAATGTTGCTGTAGGATGCACCATCTACATCAACTGCAAATGTAGAGAGTGCTTCTTGAAGCGGTGAGATAAAGCGGTTCTCGTCAATTTTAGCATATTCCTCTTGTACTCGTGCTCGCTCGATGAGTTTGGGCGAAAAAACACCCATCGGGATGCCAGAAGATCGATTGGCGGCCTTTAACGTATGCTGCACCACCACTTCTTCCAATACGCGCTCCTCCGGCGTTAAATTGACATCCATTTTTGTGGTCCTGATTGCTTCTCTTAAAGGCTCGAATCCAAGACAACTGAAAAGAAGGGTATCTCCAATTTCCGCTTGAATTTCGAATCGTCCCTTACTGTCGGTTGTCGATGTTTCTGCCGTTCCTACCAAACGAACGGATACCCCCGATAGTTCTTGTTGGTTTGCCGTCCTAACAATTCCCGACACCCGCTTTTTTTCCTGCCCCATTCCACTAGCTGCTAGTGCGCATAAGGCGATCAGTATCAAATAGGTTTTTTTCATCATGGCTTTTTGCTTTAAGGATGCAGGAAAAAGCAAATTTCCATAAAACAGAAAAATAATTTAATTTCCCCGCCACGAATGAGTTTTAATACTGTGCCCCATAAGCCTCCATATACCGATGACGATCTGCTGAATCAATACCTTCAGGATAACGATCTTCGACACCTCGGTGAACTGTACCTCCGGCATAGCGAAATGGTCTATTACGTCTGCCTACACTATTTCAAAGACAGCGAAGCGAGTCGGGACGCCGTAATGGAAATATTCGAAATCCTTGTATCCAAAGCCAAGCAACAGGACATCCGGGACTTCCCTAGATGGCTCTATGTGGTCAGCAAAAACTACTGCCTGATGTGCCTACGGGACGCCAAAAAACATCAAGAAATTGTTACAAACAGTTTTGTGGAATTTAAAATCGATTTTCATCCTTCTGACGAACAACATGAAAGAGAGGAACGTTTATTGCTTTTGGAAAAATGTTTAGACAGATTGGGAGAAGGGCAACGGAGAGCGGTGCAACTTTTTTTTCTAGAAGAAAAATGTTATAAGGATGTAGCCGAATCTACTGGATATGACTTAAAAGAGGTCAAAAGTTATATCCAAAATGGCAAGCGGAACTTGAAGTTGTGTATGGAAAGGAGCATCGATGAATAATCAATTTGACATCAACTATCTTCGCAGGTATGTAAAAGGTGAGCTCAGTGCGGATCAGATGTATGCCATTGAGAAAGCTTCGCATTACGATGAGCAATTGATGACCCTGATCTCAGGTCTCGAAGAGGAGCAGCGTTTGGGGAACCCGATGGACTTGCGTGATATACATGCGGCTATATACGAGCGTACCCGACCCGAGCGGAAGCCCGTATCTTTTTACTACCGCGTCGTGGCAGTCGCTGCGACGGTCCTATTGGCATTAACGATAGGTACGATTTGGTTAACGTACCAAAAACGGACGTCTAGTCGCATCGATCGATCGTATGCCGTACAGGACCGTGAAGAAAAGCCCACAGATTCAGCCGCTATTTTGTTGGGGGCCATCCGTCCACCAGAGACGTTATCAGATGAAGGTTCGGCCGTTGCGGAGGTACCCAATGCCGCAGAACAACAACCCCAATCCCAAACCCCCACGCGGCTCAGTCAACAACAGCAAGAAAAAGATCAAGAGAAAGTCATTGAAGAAATTGTAAGAAATAGTGCCGGCACGTTTTTAAAACGAGAAGGTCCCTTATTAGAACTACCGGAAATTGACAGCGACAGAACCTCTCCCAACCCCCGTTTAACTGCAGCGCAGATCGACCATTCCGCCGTCATACAGATTGATCGAAGAGCGGGAAGTCCTTTAACAGCCTATCCCCAGGCAAAAACTGTTTCTTTAGCGGCCTTAGAAGAGGCGAGCGAACTCATTAGAGGTGTGGTATTGGACCTACAGTCTGGACGTCCGATTACGAACGCGACTGTGCAGGACGCGAAAACAGGCGAGGTCGTAACCACCGATTCCACCGGACAGTACACGATTTCAGCGACCTCAGGCGATCAAATCTTAGATATTTTATCAATTGGCTACCAATCTGCACAAGTCTCCGCTAGTAACAATAAGATTATCCACTTACAACCTGATTTTCAGGTTTTGGACGAGATTGTGGTGGGGCGTACCTCTAAAACAACCCGAATCAAATCCGTGCCACTAATCGGGTGGTCTGCGTATAAAAAATACATCAACAACCAAGCGGAGAAAAGTCAAGTAGGCCAAGGAAAAGTTACCCTACGCTTTGAGCTGTCGTCATTCGGCAGGCCAATCGCAATTCGCGTAGAGAAATCCAGCAATCCGGATCTGAATCCAACGGCTGTAAAAATCATACAACGGGGCCCGGATTGGAAAAAAGGAAATGATGGTAAACAAATTAAAGTAGACGTCGAATTCAAGTAAGCTTAGCGGGAGTACTTCAGGTATAGGTGTTTTTTCCGATGAGCCCGACCCAACCCGAGTTCGCATCGAAGACCGCATCACGCGGTATGCTGAAACCGGGAACGTCAGCTTTTGGAGGCAGCCGCGGCTTTAAACGGACATTCGCGGTTGTGGGGTAACATCTTGTTGGACAAAATCTTTCACAAGATATTTATGATAGCCGGCAATTGCAATCATCGCTGCATTGTCGGTGCAATACTCAAACTTTGGAATAAAAATTTCCCATCCAAGCTGGCTCCCGAGTTCATGCAAACCGGTTCTCAAGCCGGAATTCGCCGATACCCCTCCAGCGATAGCTACCTGTTTGATACCGGTCTCTAGAGCCGCTCGCTTTAGCTTATTGAGTAAAATAGACACAATTCGTTGTTGCACTGAAGCACATAAATCGTCAATTCTTTCTGATAAAAACCCCGGAGCTTTCTTCACTTCATCGCGCACCAAATATAAAATTGCTGTTTTGAGTCCTGAAAAACTAAAATTCAACCCCTCAATTTGCGGTTCCGGCAATTTAAATGCGGTAGGATTTCCCAACTTGGCATGTTGATCAATCAATGGTCCTCCAGGATAGGGTAAGCCGAGTATTTTCGCGGTTTTGTCGAAGGCTTCTCCCGCTGCGTCATCTAATGTTTCGCCCAGGAGTGTCATGTCGAAATAGTCATTTACCCGAACGATCTGGGTATGTCCTCCGGAAACGGTTAAGCAGAGAAATGGGAAGCTCGGCTTAGGTTCTTCTATAAAGTGGGCTAAAATATGAGCTTGCATGTGATTCACCTCAATCAGGGGAATGTTTAATGCCAAGGCAAAAGCCTTTGCGAACGAGGTACCGACCAATAAGGCACCGAGTAAGCCCGGTCCGCGCGTAAAAGCTATCGCATCTATCTCATTTTTATGTATTTTTGCCTCAGCAATAGCTTGATTAACGGTGGGAATAATGTGTTGTTGGTGTGCTCGTGAGGCTAACTCAGGAACCACACCTCCGTATTTCGCATGAATTGTTTGATTCGCAATTATATTTGATTTAA
>DXCW01000156.1 GCA_019115805.1 Candidatus Sphingobacterium stercorigallinarum | reverse complement strand
GTACGGAGTAATGCGGTGATGGTAAACCTTCTGGGCGAAACGGGTTTTCAGGGCTTAGCTCGTTATGAAGGGATAGAACAAGCGTTAGCCATACCCGGTGTGTATGTGCACTTATATGGAAAAAAATACACTAAGCCGTTCCGGAAAATGGGACATGTATGCATCGTAAATGAAAACAGAGATGTAGCAATTGCTAATGCCAGGAGAGTGCAAGAATTGATTAAAGTTATAGCGTAAATTGGATTAAAAACATATGGAAAACGTGAAAGTAGCTGTGATTATGGGGAGCAAGTCCGATCTCCCTGTTATGCAGGACGCCATTGAGGTATTGAAGTTCTTAGGAGTTGAGGTATTCACAACGGTCGTGTCTGCTCATCGTACGCCCAAGAGAATGTACGACTTCGCTGAACAAGCTGCTGGTAAGGGGATAAAGGTAATTATCGCTGGCGCTGGAGGTGCCGCACATTTGCCGGGGATGGTGGCGTCCATCACACATCTGCCTGTAATTGGCGTGCCGGTTAAGTCGACAAACTCGATTGACGGCTGGGACTCTATGTTATCTATTCTCCAGATGCCCAATGGCATACCTGTGGCCACGGTAGCATTGAATGCGTCGAAGAACGCCGGAATTTTAGCCGCCCAAATTCTAGCCACTAGTGATCAGGAACTTGCCGGCCGTGTTGTCGCTTTCAAAAATGAGTTGAAGGAAAAGGTGGAGGAAAGTGCAGAAGAGGTGGAACGACTTCGGTTTTAGCAACCAGAATGGACTCGATATCGTACAAAGGCATAAATTCTTGTGCCTTTGTACAAATCATAAAAATGCATCTGTTGGGTAAGACAGACCGATTTACTTAAAGTTTCTCTGGATATAATCGTAGCTTTTCTTAATGCTACTATACTTGTCATTAGCGTAGATTTCATCCTGTTCCACATACGCGTATTTTAAACCACTTTCTTCGGCATATTGTGCCAACGCGGTATAATCGATGCTTCCCGATCCAACCTCGGTGTATTTAATGCTACTTAATATTTCTAGTAAATTTACCGTGTCGCGCTTGCCGGTCCTCGGATCGATATTATTTTGCGCTATCGGTTCTGAAAACTCACGATCCATGTCTTTGATATGCCAAAGTTGGAAGCGACCTGGATATTTGGAGAAATAAGATGCTGCCCGCTCGCCAGCCTTATTGATCCAAAACATATCCAACTCAAAAGTAACCAAATCGGGATCGGTGAATGCGAGTAGTATATCGAGCCCTTTTGTGCCGTTTCCGAACTCTTTAAATTCCCAAAAATGATTGTGGTAGCCCATTGTGAGTCCCGCTTTTTTTGCCATTTCCCCAGCTTTATTGAGTTGATCGGCCATATACTGGTAATCGGTTTGATCGAGGCTACTGATCTTGTGCATAGGAGGAACTGGAGCAATAATATACTTTTGTCCCAGATTATGCGCAATTTCTATGTATTTTTCGACGTTTTCTTGTTCTGTATTATCTTTGTCAAGATATTTCCCTAAATCGTAATGCCCACTATACGTGTAGAGGCCGTTGTCGTTGAGTATCTTTTTTAACTCATCAACAGAAACACCCCATAGGGTACCTGTTTCCCCATCCGCTCCATATGTTTCTACATGTGTGTATCCTATTTTGGAAACAGAAGTTAATACGTCTTTGGGGTTTTGTGTAAGCAGCTCTCGGAGTGTAAATAGTTGTAAACCAACGTTTTTAAATGTCGATCCGGATGGTTTTTCCAGGAAATCACATGATATCAAGTTTGGGATGGTCAACCCACTAGCTAATCCCAGTCCCATGAGACGAAGGAAGTTTCTTCTTGAATGTGCCATGTTTTTTTGAATGTTTTTTTGTCTTAAGATAGATAAAAAATAACAAAAAATGGATTCTTTTTCAAAGAATCCATTCCTTATAGTTTGAGCATCATGTGTTTATACAGTCATGATGTCTTTTTCTTTCAATTCAGTGAGCTGGTCGACTTGCACGATAAAGGCGTCAGTTAATTTTTGCACTTCAGCTTCTCCTTGCTTAATTTCATCTTCTGATACCCCATCGTTTTTAAACTTTTTGATGCTCTCATTCGCATCTTTACGAATAGTACGAATGGCAACACGACCTTTCTCTGCTTCTTCCTTTACTTTTTTAACCAAATCTCGACGACGTTCTTCGGTTAGTGGCGGAATGGCAAGTCTGATAATAGTGCCATCGTTTTGAGGATTCAATCCTAAGTTAGCATCAATTATAGATTTTTCAATCGTTTGTAAAAGCGCTTTTTCCCAAGGTTGAATAACAATTGTTCTAGCGTCCGGCGTATTGATGTTGCTTACTTGAGAAAGGGGAGTAGCTGTTCCGTAATAATCCACATATACGCTATCCAACATGGCTGGGTTTGCTTTCCCTGCACGAATTTTGGTCAACTCGGATTCGGTGTGAGCGATGGCTTTACCCATTCCTTCTTTGCAATCCTCTAGTTGAAGTGAAATTAACTCGTTCATATCTTTAGAATGTTTGACTTAATACTAACTAACAATTGTTCCCACCGGTTCCCCGTTTGTTAATTTCAATAGGTTTCCGGGTTTGTTCATATCAAATACGATAATTGGGAGGTTGTTTTCTTGACAAAGTGTAAAGGCGGTCATATCCATCACATTCAATCCTTTTTCGTAGACATCTGTGAATGAAATGTGATCGAATTTTTGAGCGGAAGGATCCTTTTCAGGATCTGCTGTATAAATACCATCTACACGTGTTCCCTTTAATACCGCATCGGCGTTTATTTCGATGGCCCTTAACGATGCCGCGGTGTCCGTAGTAAAATAAGGGTTCCCTGTACCGGCCCCGAATATGACAATACGCCCTTTTTCTAAGTGCCGAACGGCTCGTCTACGAATGAAGGGTTCGCAGATTTGCTCCATTTTAATCGCCGTTAATAAGCGGGTCTTGATTCCGACTTTCTCCAGCGAATCCTGTAAGGCCATGGAATTGATTACTGTAGCTAACATGCCCATATAATCGGCTTGAACACGGTCCATACCTGCCTGTTCCGCGCTTAGCCCTCTGTATATATTGCCACCACCTATAACGATAGCTATTTCAACACCTAAGCTATGCAGCTGTTGAATATCTTTGGCGTACTGTTGAACACGATTGATGTCGATACCGTAGCTCTGCTCGCCCATCAGGGCTTCGCCACTAAGTTTAAGTAGGATACGTTTGTATTTCATATTGATTTTGGAGTAGTTCCAAAAGCCAAAGATAGGACTTTTTGCTTGCGATTAATTAGTTAATTTCCTTTTTTCACCTTTTGGATGACCTCCTCATAAAACGATTCGTAAATCGGAACTATTTTACTCAGTTCGAACTCTTGGGCACGTTTGTGCGCATTTTCTTTAAAGTCGTGGAGCGTTTGGTCGTCTTTTAAAATGGAAATTGCATTTTCGGCCATCTCGTCGATGTCGCCGACATCGCTCAAATATCCGCTAATGCCATTCTTATTCAGCTCAGGAAGACCACCCGTATTTGAAGAGATCACAGGAACCCTACATGCCATGGCCTCTAAGGCGGCCAAACCGAAGCTTTCTGAACCAGAAGGCATAATGAAAAGGTCAGAGATCGATAAGATTTCTTCGATTGCATCTTGTTTCCCTAAAAATCGGATATGATCTGTGATATCGAGCTCTCGAGCCAATTCCTCTACGTTATTTCGGTCCGGTCCGTCGCCTACCAAAAGCAACTTGCTGGGGATGTGTGGAATTATCTTATGAAAAATCAGCACCACATCTTCTACGCGTTTGACTCTCCGGAAATTGGAGGTGTGTACCAGAATGCGTTCGTTATTTGGCGCAATGGCTCGTTTGAAATGCTCGTGATTTTTGTTCTGAAAACGATTTAAGTCGATAAAGTTTGGAATAACCTTGATGTTTTTATCAATAGCGAAGTAATCGAAGGTCTGTTCTTTCAAACTCTCTGAAACGGTAGTAACACCATCCGACTGGTTGATGGAGAAGGTGACGACCGGGCTGAAGCTTTTATCCTTGCCTACCAAGGTAATATCGGTACCGTGGAGCGTTGTCACTATGGGAATGTTGATTCCATAGCTTTTTAAAATCTGCTTGGCTAGAAATGCTACCGAGGCGTGGGGAATGGCATAATGAACATGCAGCAGGTCCAATTTTTCGAAACGAACCACATCCACTAATTTACTGGCCAGTGCAGTTTCGTAAGGAGGGAAATCGAACAGCGGGTATTGATTGATGGTGACCTCGTGATAGTACAGGTTTTCTGAAAAGAAGTCCAAGCGTGCGGGTTGGCTGTAGGTGATGAAATGAACCTGATGACCATTATTGGCTAATGCTTTTCCTAATTCTGTTGCAACCACGCCACTTCCGCCGAAAGTAGGGTAACATACAATTCCGATTTTCATAATTTCTTCATTATCTCGCTTTAAAGATACGGATGCCTTACGTAGTTTCCGTATTATTTTTGCCAGATTCCTAAAAATAGTAATTTTGACTATGGACTTTGACCGAGATCTGATAATACGTGAATTGCATTTCAAAACGGCTCGTTCCGGAGGAAAGGGGGGACAACACGTAAATAAAGTCTCCTCGAAAGTATGGCTAGGCTGGGAAATAGCGAGTTCAC
>DXCW01000155.1 GCA_019115805.1 Candidatus Sphingobacterium stercorigallinarum | reverse complement strand
AGTGCGAGCTTAACATATGAGATTGAAATGTGCAAAAAGATGTTGCATACCGTACAGGGTGCAATCGAACGGCTCATGAGCGCAGAGTACGGCGGCGATCAACTGGAAATCGACTTGAAAGATTATCTTCCGGTGCTGAGATCCAAGATCGCTGATCTGCTCGGGCATAGCGATTCGGGCGTTTCCGAGGTCGCTTCGTTTCTGGAAGAAGCGCACCGCGATGTAGCCCGCATTTCCCAAAGTCTTAGGGAGTGGCAACGGTTCAGCGGGCAATTTCCCACCAATTCGATAACGTGGTTGCTAGATCAGTTCAAACAGTTGAAGAAAATGTGTTGGCAAAATATCCCTTCGGTTGATGCCGAACCGCAATTGGGGGCGTCCAGCCAGTCGACCAGAACGGTGTTCCGGCACATACACCAGAAGTTAAGGACCTTATATGTTCGTTCGTTTAGAGAAGATAGGGTATTCGAAGTCATTTTGGAACGCGTGCAAAGGGTCGCGGAACGAAAACAATCTGTACCGAATTTTGATCGAAGAGCACTCTTGTACAAACTGGAGCTCACCGATGGGTTAGCGGCGATAAAGCAGACGAGTGAAGAACATTTTTTTACCGGCCTTGAGCAATTCTTGATATACATGAATTACAACAGCAAGCGATTTATGGATATGCTCGTGCAACGTATTTATAAGGTGGTGACTGCGCAAGAAACGGTCAGTGGAAGTTATTGGTCTGTGCGAACCATTCAACGGGAGTTTCAGCAACTGCATCGCAAGCCCGATCGGATCCTGAACCCAAATTACCGTTCGGTCGATAAGTATGTGAACGACTGGTTAGCTAAAGAGGTCAAGTATTTTAAAACGCTCGCTGAAATGGAATCCCTCGACGGTCCGTCGGTTTTGCCTCGCCAGCGTTTAATGCGGAGCGCCTTGAAAGAGAAGAAATTGCGGTGTAACCTCACGGTGGAGCAATTGGCATTGATGTTTCGAGCGATGGACGAATTGAAAATTGTGGAGTCCAAATCTCTTAATTTAGTGTTTAAAAGCGTGGCACCTTATCTGGCAACACCCCACGCTAAAGAGATATCCCCGCAGTCCATGCGAAGTAAATCTTACTCCCCCGAAGTACTCATTAAACAGACTACCGTCGACGTCCTTCACCGCGTGATCCGGAAAATAGATTCGTATTGAAACCAAGGATGCCGGTCAATTTGCACGGTAACGCCTGGGGTATCGTTTGAGATCGGCCAGGGATATCGAGAAAGGAGTTGGTATTTAATCTGTATATTTGATCATACGAAAATTCAGATCATGAAAGAAAAACCAGACGATATTTTTGAGCGTTTAAAAAATGGAGAAACGATTCCCGCTGACGATCCTGATGCCTATAAATTGAGGGAGGAAACCTACGCCAGTAAGGAATTACTCGATCGCATGAACCAATCTTCGGACCCCTCTGAGATTCGAAATATTTTAGGAATGTTGACCGGATCAACCATTCACGAAAGCACAGCCGTGTTTACTCCGCTGTATATCAATTATGGGAAGTCTATTGATATTGGCGCGAACGTATTCATCAATTTCGACTGTATCTTTCTCGGCTTGGGAGGGATTACCATTGAGGATGGCGTACTGATTGCACCTCGGGTGAGTCTACTTTCCGAGGGGCATCCCATTCACCCGGCCGATCGACAATCTCTAGTTCCTGGGCCTATTCATATTGGGAAAAATGCATGGATAGGAGCGGGGTCAACGATTCTTCCCGGTGTAACCATAGGAGAAAACTCCGTAGTCGCAGCTGGTGCGGTGGTGTCACAAGATGTGCCTCCCAATACCATTGTAGGAGGAATTCCAGCAAAAATCATCAATTCCATAACGATATAGATCTGTCCCGCTGAGCACAGCATTAGCCAGTATCGTAGTGTTAGCCGGCGTTTTTTTAACGATGCTCCCGGTTTCGTAAATGCACCGTGCGCATTATTATTTCTTGGGATTACGCAAAAATCTGTTTATTTTTATCGGTACACCGCATACCCATTTAAACCCGTTACCATGAAGCAAACCGTTTTAATTCCGACCGATTTTTCTGAAAACGCATTACGTGCTGCGATATATGCCCTGGATCTGGCTGCGCAATTGAAATTGGATGTATATGTTTTGCATGCTTATCAGCCTTTTAAGTCTGCTTTTCAAAGTGCATCGACGAATGAAAATGACGCAGATCGTGCGCGAAAGGAGGCGGAAACGGGAATGGAGGAATTTATCAAAAAATTAGGTGATCGCCGGGAATTGAAAACGCGTGTTGTCAATAAGTCGCTGGTCGATGCCATTGGAGACTGCGCAGCAAAGCAGCAGGTGGGTTTAGTGGTGATGGGTACGCACGGCAAATCGCCAGTGCGTCGGGATCTATTGGGCAGCAATACCTATGAAGTTGCGAAATCGACTGCTATTCCCTTGCTGGTGGTGCCCGAACAAGTCGGTTCCTTTGCGCTCAAACAAGTTGTGTTCTTTAGCGACTACCAAGCGGGGGATGTCCAGACCTTGCGCAGCTTAGAAACGGTGTTTGGAGATTTGCCATTTTCAGTGAACCTGGTGCACATCTTGCCAGGAAAGTATACAAGCATGGAAGCAGAACAATCGCGTCTCGACGAATGGAAAACAACACTAGAAAAGCAGGTGCCCTCGGGCGGGCTCGTTGCTAATTTGGTGGAAGGTGAGGAATCGGTTTCTGTTGTCGAGGAGACCCTGGCTCGCTTCCGAGCGGATATCGCTTTATTGACCATCGTAAATCGTAGCTTCTTTCAGAACCTGTTCACAAAAAGTCTAGCACGGGCCATAGTATTGAATCCTCAGGTTCCCATTTTACTGACCTCCGAGGCGATGAAGTAATGGGGGTAGAACTGGCGGTGTAGTGG
>DXCW01000154.1 GCA_019115805.1 Candidatus Sphingobacterium stercorigallinarum | reverse complement strand
ACATAGTAATTATGAGTATTAAAGACAGCGATTTTGATTTTGAGTCCATGAAGGATAAAGCTCTGGAACAGTTACGCAGCGGAGAATCACTTTATGGCAAGAACGGAGCTTTTGCTCCATTAATGAAAAAGTTTTTAGAAGCAGCGTTAGAAGCTGAGATGGAGAGCCATATGGACGAAGCCCAGCGTTCTACTGGCAATCGGCGTAACGGCAAGTCCAGCAAACAGATTCGGACCTCTGAGGGTACGATCGATATCGACACACCTCGTGATCGTCGATCTAACTTCGAACCCTACGCATTTCCGACCTTGTTCATTTTATATTGAAAAATGAACGTATAGCAATTAATCGCTTATTTGGATACAGTTTTTCGTATTTAATACCGCGTCAAGATCCTCCAAAAAGTTCGACATTGTAAAGTTCCCTCTACCAAAGTGGAAAAGGAGGCAAATCCAGTCGAAATTCTGGTATGTAATTTTCCCTCTATTTCTTTCCTTTCATTGTTATATCGTTGATGGTATTTGTGATATTTTGACCTTCAAAAAGCATCAATAATTGAACGAGGGGTTCGACTGGGGTCCCTGACACCCCGTCGAAAACAGAAAGTACTGAAAACCAGTGATTTATTTCTTATTGTAGGACTACGAAATTACTGTAGCAAACAAGGTGTTTCGCGAATGACTCTTAGTAATTTATGTGTAAAATCGCCTTTTTAACAACAAACTTGCCCTCACCAACAATATCAGTACAGGCACTTCTACAAGTGGGCCAATTACGCCAACAAATGCTTGTGGTGAATGGATGCCAAATACTGCAATAGATACGGCTATCGCTAATTCAAAATTGTTGCCTGTGGCCGTAAATGCGATGGATGCGTTTTTGTCGTAAGGTACATTTAACGATTTGCTAATAAAAAAGCTCACAAAAAACATCAGCACGAAATAAATGATTAACGGCACAGCTACCTTTACAACATCCATTGGCAACTCCAATATCTTGTCGCCCTTCAGGCTGAACATCAATACGATGGTAAATAATAACGCATACAAGGTAATGGGCGAAATTTTGGGTATGAATTTTCTATTGTACCATGCTATACCTTTTGACTTTACAAGTGCATAACGGCTAATAAAACCTGCGAAAAAAGGAATACCCAAATAAATCAACACGCTTTCGGTTACATCTTTCATTGATACGCTTACATTGAAATTGGCTAAGCCTAATTTGTTCGGCAATACATTGATGAACAGCCAAACAAATAGACTGTAACTTATTATCTGAAAGATACTGTTCAGTGCGACCAATAATGCGGTATACTCCCTGTTCCCTTTTGCCAAGTCACTCCACACGATGACCATTGCGATACATCTTGCCAAGCCAATGAGTATCAGACCTGTCATATAGTCGGGTTCGTTGCGTAGGAACAGTACGGCTAAACCGAACATCAATACCGTACCGATAACCCAATTCAGCAATAAAGATATGCCGATTACTTTGGTGTCCTTAAATGCTTTGGGCAACAACGAATAATCCACCTTAGCCAATGGTGGGTACATCATCAATATTAGACCTATTGCCAAAGGGATATTGGTCGTACCCACGGACAGGGCATCGGTAGCACTGGAAATGCTCGGAAAGAAATGCCCCAATCCTATACCTGTCGCCATCGCAAGGAATATCCATAAGGTAAGGTAACGGTCAAGAAATTTTAGTTTTGGTTGCATCGGCTAACTTTTAATCATCGAAAAAACATAGAACATCTCCCGTGCTATCTGCAAACTCCGTTTGGCATAGACCTGTGGCTGTTCGGGTGTGCCGTCCGAAATCTTGGGGTCTTCAAATGCGATGGGTATCCGTTTTTCGGCACCTGCAATGAAAGGGCATCCGCCGTCTGCCTGCGAACAAGTCATAATGGCGACAAATGCCGATGCAGGATTGAAAGGACTATCGTATTTTTTGGAAAACCCAATGATAGGCAACGCATCATCGCTGTATTTTATGGCATATACAGGATTATCGGTTTCCGCAATCTTGAAAATATTAAATCCTTGGTTGGTCAATGTTTCCGCTACTTTCGGGAACAGTGCAGTTTCTTCAGTACCGCCCGAATAGCAATGCACATTCGGGATATAGAAGTATGCACCTGCCACCTGCGCCCATACCTGTGCTAAATGACTTCTACGTGAATTATGGGTACAGATAAAATTGAGGTCTATATTCGCTCCGCTATTTGCTTTTTGCTGTACAAAATCGATCAGCGGTTGTAAAATGGTTTGGCGTTCTTCGTTTATGGTTTGGACGTCAATAATCCCCTTTATGGTTTCAGCTAAATTCTTGTACATGACCTTTGGTCTTTAGTGTTTAGCAACATCCCGAATTAGGTGTACAGCAAGCACTATTAAGTTCCGATAGTTTTACTTTTTGTTTCGCCCTAGTGACACCACAGGCATCGCTTGCCAAACAAGCCGTCTGTTTGTTTATTAGGATGAAATGCTGGCCGTCAAAATCTAAGTCAAACTTCCCAATCGTTTCTCCCTGATATTCTACTTCTATCTCGGCATCTTCAATACCCAGTTTTTCTTCAGACAGCTTGATAATGTTCAATAGTTTGGTCGGCTTCAATCTATGTTCGTAGTCGTTGGCATCCCAAAGTTGGAAGTTTACCACTTTCTCTGTACGGACTACACCACCGCAATCAATAAAATGTTTGGTAATCTGTCCTATTTCCGTCACATGGAAATGTTCGGGAACAGGTGTTCCGTTCTCTAACTGAAATTCAACATTGCCCAATGTTGGCAGGATTTCTTTGATTTTTGATAGTTTCATAAAAGTAAGATTTGAAAATTTACATTAATTTACACATTGCAATATTACGATGATAGGATTCAAAAAAATATTATGAACAGCAATTGGTTACCTTTACCTCTTGATTGAAAAAAGCATTAAATTCCGATTGGATTTGTTTCCATAATTTTTCATCAATGCAATAACAAACAGATTTGCCCTCAATCGTTCCCTGGATAATACCTATGCTCTTTAGTTCTTTTAAGTGTTGTGAGATTGTAGCCTGCGCCAGTCCCAATTCATCAACCAAATCATTGCAGATACAGGCTTTCTGATTGATGATATACTGAAGAATGGCAACTCTTGCCGGATGTCCTAGGGCTTTAAACAAAGCAGCCAATTTGTTCTGTTCATTTGTGAACATTTCTGTTTTAGTAATCCCCATATCCTTGATTTTAACATCGCAATATTACGATAATATTTTTGATATCCAATATTATTTTTTGCTTATTGATGTCTGCAGGTAAATGAGAGAAGGACGGTTGTTGTCGATTAAAGACAGTTTGATTAAAATATGATGATCTGCTTGTTCTAGCAGGTTCCCTCGCATTTGATATTGCCTCGTAATCCTCCAAAAAGTTCGACATTTGTAAAGCTCCCCCTAGCCAAGTGGAAAGGGAGGCAAAATCCGGTCGAAATTCTGGTATGCACTTTTACCTCTATTTCTTTCCTTTCATTGTTATATCGTTGATGGTAATAGTGGTATATTGACCTTCAAAAAGCATCAATAATTGAACAAGGGGTTCGACTGGGGTCCCTCACTCTCCGCCACCCAACATGAAGCCCCGCGATAGCGGGGTTTTTCTGTTTAGCGAAGTGAGCCCTGGCGAGTGGCTTCATTTTGGTGAAGCCTCCGCGACAAGGGATGGCTGCGGTCTTTGGATGCGAGTGTGAGCGATGCAGCTCATCCCTAAGAGATACATAAGTGAGGTAAGCCCTGATATGCTCAAAATGTAGTCTTTGAAGTCGTCCAGCGGCTCTTCACAAAACATGCTCTTAGCACTAATAAAAATTCGTCTCGTGTTGACGGAGTATTGGTATCACAACAATATGTTTGAGTCAACAGAGCTATCTATCATTTGTGTTTTTGCATGAAATTTGAATTTTATTTCTCACATTTGTGATATGCAAAAGGTTGAAGCACTTCGTAGTAAATTAAGAAAAGGGAGGGCTTACCGCCGTGAAGACTTGGCGCAATGGTCAACCTCGATAGATCGTCATTTGTCCCAACTCGTTGAGGAGGGGAAATTAAAAAAACTAGCACAGGGTCTTTATTATGTCCCCAAACCGTCGGCTTTCGGTCCAACTCCTCCCGATGAAAATGAAGTGATCAAAACCTATTTGAAAGGGGACGATTTTTTGATGGTGTCTCCAAACTATTACAACAGTCTGGGATTGGGCGCGACGCAATTATATAATCGGAAGCGGATATATAACCACAAAAAGCATGAAGATGTAAAATTGGGAAATAAGGTGTATGAGTTTCGTCGTAAGCCCAAATTCCCGAAAAAGTTATCCCGGGAATACTTGGTTGTTGAGCTACTCAACAACTTAAAATACCTGGCCGAAGATGAGCAGATGATATTGGAAAACCTCCAAAAGAATATCCATACTTTTGAAGCGAAGATCCTACAATCTAATGCGCAGCGATACGGCACTATCAGAACAAAGAAAATCTTGCAACAAATCCGCTGACGACGGTGAATTACCTTCATCATCACAGGGATTTCAAGGACCTGATCATGATCGTTTCGGAAGAAAGGGGAATTGATCCGGTATTGATTGAAAATAATTACTGGGTGGTGCATGGCCTATACGGTCTACAACAAGCGGGATACCAGTTTGAACCCAAAGGTGGAATCGCGCTGCTTTGCTATTGAATTTCAATTGGTGAGCCTTTGGTGAATGATCATTACTTAACTACTCAATTATAATCAGTAATGGAGTACATAAAAACAACACCTCATAAAGAATTAGAACCTTTTATTAATTTCTATTGGGAACTGAAAGGAAGTGAACTCGGCGGGCAATGGGAGCGGGTTTTTCCAGACGGCTATGCAGGTGTAGTAATGAATTTAGGAGATCATTGTGTAACAGACAACGGCACTGTCTCCATGGAGTTTGGAAAAACGTATGTAGTTGGCGCAATGACTTCATTTAAAGATAGTTTTGTCGACAGTGATACCTATTTATTGGGTGTGTGTTTTAGACCCGCCACTTTCAGGAATTTTTATGAATATGTCTCGCAAGATGTATTAACAAATGATACAATTGAGTTTGAGAAATCCAATTCATTTGAAATTGATAAAATCCTCCGCGATCCCTTCGATTATCTCAATCAATTTTTTTCGGATAGAATAAACAGAAAAACCAACCACTTACAGGCGATCATTAGCGATATACATTCCGCAAATGGACAAATTAGCGTCTATGACTTGTCGAAACGACATTTCACAACAGTAAGACAAATAGAACGGAGTTTTAAGAAGGACATTGGGATATCACCCAAGGCGTATTCGAATATTATTCGTTTTCAACACGCGTTAAGCATCATTCGAAATTCAGATGAAAATCGAAGCCTATTGGATATTGCATTTGAATGCGGCTATTATGACCATTCGCACCTGACCAATGAGATGAAGAGGAACACAGGGCTGCTTCCCTCGCAAATTTAATTTTGTCGCATTTTTCCAAAGCACGGGTATTTGCATAAGACTAATTTTATAGCATATTAAAATGTAAGACGAATGCGTAAAATATCACTTTTCATTGCAATGAGCTTAGACGGTTATATCGCAAAACCCAATGATGACCTCAGTTTCTTAAACCTTGTACAAAGGGAAGGCGAAGATTATGGCTACGCCAAGTTTACGGACAGCATCGACACCTTGATTATTGGTAGGAAGACTTACGATTACGTGCTCAAGCACGTCAGTGCTTCCCATTATGACAACGGGCAGAGGGATGTATATGTGATCACAAGAACTCAAAGACCAAAGATAGGCAGGACAACCTTTTTCACCGGACGTCTACCTGATTTGGTCAAAAGATTGAAGTCTGAGGCTGGAAAAAACATTTATTGTGATGGAGGGGCGGAAGTAATTAATGAATTATTGAAGCACGACCTCATCGACGAATTTATTATTTCGGTTATACCGGTTTTGTTGGGCGAAGGCACAAGGCTATTTAAAGACGGGAGACCGGAACGACAACTCGAATTGGTGCAGGTGAAAACCTTTGACACGGGATTAACACAGTTGCATTACAAGAAAAAACAGTGAACATATAAAAATCCTTGACGTTGAATATCACGGGCTTCACAAAAAAGCGCTATTCACCCAACATATGCTGAGAAGGGGTTAAGCCAATGTACCGCTTAAAGTCTTTGAAAAAGTGGTTGTAATCATAGTAGCCCGAGTGAAGCGCCACATCGAATCTATGATTCGATTTATGATCCATGTAATCACTGTAGGTGTAAATAAATCGTTGCAGTGAAATGTACTTTTTTGGAGAAACCCCAATGTATTTAACGAAGTTTCGGTATAGCCATTTGGAATTCACTCTTTTGCCGAGTTGGTTGAGGACATCCCTGACGGTTGTGTTTCCTTTTTTCTCGTCAATGTACGCAACAGCTAAATTCAGTATGTGCGGATAATTATCATCGGCGTTACACTGATCTAACACCTGATCTAAAAAAGATAGTTTATCGGTTACGACCTCTCGCTGGTACATTTCGGTGAATACCTGTGCCCAGCGGTCATCGACCAGGTCTATTAAGTTTTGGATAGGGTTTGCCTGAAATACCTTGGGGTCAATACCAAATATGGAATAAAAGGATGCGGGTTTGAAACGAATAACCAAGAGGTATTCCAGATCTTGCGGCACGTGCCAATGGGTATCATTAATGACTCCACAGCAGGCCCAGGCAGCATTGAACTCCATCCGCTCGCCCTTTTTTGTTAAATGCACGGTGTCGGTTATCTTGGGCATGAAAATGAGCGCGGGCAAGCCATCGTTAAATAAGGGTTGATTGGCGTTCAATTCTTTGCACGAAAACACATAAGCCCCAAGAACGTGTTCATTTTGTAGTTGCTTATATACCGTATCTTTTCTCCTGATCACTTGCGATTTGGGCGCAATAATCGATTTAATCTTCTGTAAAAAAACTAATGGCATAACAATAGCAAATTTACAAAATAAAATACGTTTAGCCTCCTATAAAGTTCAAGTGTCCGATTTTTACTTTTCTGATGATCCTGCGCGTGGTATTTTTGAGCGGTTAATTTGTAGAGAACTTAAGATGCTAAAAATCGTTAAAAACTTCGTTCAGGCACCCAGCAGTGGTGGAGTCGTTCTTTTCCTATGTGTAGCGCTATCATTAGCGCTCGCCAATTCCCCTTTCGCTGATTCGTTCGACAGCGTGTTGAATACAGCACTCGGTGTTGAAACCGATTCGGTTCAGCTGAGATATTCGGTGAGTTTATGGATTAACGACGGCTTGATGGCGGTGTTCTTCCTGCTAGTGGGGTTGGAGATCAAGCGGGAACTGGTGAGTGGCGAATTGTCCACTCCTAGACAGGCGCTGCTGCCCATATTGTGTGCTATTGGCGGTGCGATAGTCCCTGCAGGCATCTATTTTTTGGTGAACCAGGGATCAGAAAGCGCTAGCGGGTGGGGAATACCTATGGCCACCGATATCGCGTTTGCTTTGGCGGTTGTGGCCATGATGGGTAAGAAAGTACCGGTTTCACTAAAGATATTTTTGGCGGCGTTGGCTATAGTGGATGACCTGATCGCTATTTTAGTCATCGCGTTCTTCTATTCAGCGGAATTGGATACCGCTTACTTGTATTATGCTTTTGGTGTTTTGATGTGGCTTGTCATCATGAATAGAATGGGCATTACTTCATTGGTGTTCTATATCATTCCCGGTCTTTTTATGTGGTATTTTATTCACCATTCAGGTATTCATGCGACCATCGCAGGTGTGTTGACGGCCGTAACCATTCCACTGACGGTTAAAGGGAAAGGGAGAAACGCATCCCCGTTATTGAAGCTAGAACACGGTTTGGTCGTTCCGGTAAACTTTCTGATTGTGCCCTTGTTTGCCCTTGCGAATACCAATATCCGATTCGAGGACGGTATGCTCGAAGGCTTGGCCTCGCCTCTTGGTGTCGGAATCATCCTGGGATTGGTACTCGGCAAACCCATTGGCGTTTTTTTAATGACCAAACTGGCTATTGTATTGCGCATCGGTTCGATGCCGCAGGGCGCGTCTTGGATGCAGATCATTGGCATAGGTCTGCTAGCGGGTATCGGTTTTACCATGTCTATTTTTATCGCGTTGCTGTCGTTTTCCGACGCTTCAATGATTGCAGAAGCAAAATTTTCGATATTGATCGCTTCGCTCATATCGGGCCTTCTGGGGTGCATCTTGTTGAGTAGGGCGACATCAACAGAAAAAGAGGAAAAATTAAGCGGGCAGAATCAAGGATAGTCGATGGTAGAAAACGTCTGATAGTGATGTTCCAGGTCACGTGTGCACGGACCGTTTGCGCCGATCTGTAGTTTTGTGGCAGTTGAAGAAACAAAAGGAGGAAGACCGTTCTAACGAGTTCAGGGAACTTTTCGGTATATTGCAGGTAAACCGTTTAAATTCGTCCGCGCTATGTATGCATCGTTGACACAGCATGTATCGTTTCATGTTGACAAACCTAAGATAGAGTTATTATATCAAACCGATTTCACCAAGGAAATGCGGTTGACAGCTCGGCAGGGGCAATCCCTGGCAGCCCATAGTAGTCCACTTCCGATTACCGTATATGTGGTCAGCGGTCACATCCATTTTCGAACCGATGTGCAGCAATATGAGTTAAAGGCGGGAGACATGGTCAGCCTTGAGGCTGAGGTGGTTCATGAGTTGCTCGCCAGAGCGGAGTCGGTGGTGAGACTGACGATGCACAAAATTACGAAACAATAGGATCAGCGCTCACTTTCAATCGTATACATTTTCGATAAGCGCTCCATTTTGAATATTTGTTCCCGTTATGTTCAGAACGCGGCCAAAGTTCTCTTCCGTTATGGGGGCGTCGATATACTTTTTTATAATATCGAAAGGATTGCTGGCTCCCAGATCCAAATTAACGTCGTCGAAAACGGTATACGAATAGATAGCTGTCTCGACGATGACCTGATCTTCTTCAGATAATTTCTCGTTTTCTATGAACCGGTTAAACGCACTGCGAACTAGGGATTCCTCGAAGTCCGATTGGACGATAATCAGTGCCCGCCGCCCCCACGTTAAGCCACTGACGATAAATAGATCATCGTCTTTTTCCTTCTTGACCTGATTTTGAAACGCGAGGAACGGTTCATCAAACGTGTCTAGATACAGGTTAAATAGACTGACCTCATACTCGAATGTAAGAATGGATCTCGGAGGGAAATCCGTTTTATGAAGACCAAGCCAATGATCTAAATCCAAATTTTGACCGAATCGAACGTCCAGCTCATCCAAGGAATTGACCGCCCAAGACGAGAAACTACCTGTGGCGGATCCCCCCGGAGCACCCACACGTTTGAATTCTCTTTCGATCGCTGCATACATATTTTGTTTGGTAGGGACGAAAGGGGCAAACTCATATTTGATGTCAAAAGAAAACGCATTCAATTGCTCTTTAAAGCTGAAGTCTTTAATTACATGTTTCTCCGAATTGATCGATTTCAAGCTCATTACAGCTCCTAAATATAGATCATCAGGATTCTTGCTAAAGAATGATGTGGATCTGTTTTTTTCTTGTGCGTACAGTGGTCCGCAAAAAAAGAACGATAAATAAACAAAGGCAAGCCAATACGATTTCATGATTTTATTTTTTTATACGAGTAAACACAGCATTCCTGACCAACCATATTAAACGGCTGTCGTTGTCCTCATCGCGCTGTTGTAAGTCTTGAGGATCAAGTAAACCGTATTGTTGTCCTCCCGTGAGGTAACTGCGCTCGAGGTTTTTGACATTTTTCTTGAAGTACGTGATGGTGAGATGGATTGTGGAATCTGGCGCGCGTTCCGCCCAAGAAATCCATTCGCTGTTTTGATCCGGGCGTACCAACAGCTGGTTGTCCTCCCACTTCATTTGATAGGCATGCTCGGGTCCGAATGGTTTATAAACGAACAGGCTATCTTGCTTTATGCGTAAAGAGTCTGGTTGAAAATAATTGACTCGATTACCAAAATGGTCCTTGATATCCTCTTCGCTAAGATTCCTGCGCGCTGAGCCGTTAACGAACTCGGAAAATTCTACGGAGTGTTCCGCGGATAGGATATAGAAGATCTCGTCTTGAGGTGCTACGGGCTGCGGCGCGGGAGGCTCGGGGTCTGGCGCTATCTCACCTTTTTCCTTCGACCCACACCCTTGAAAAGTGGTAATCAGCATAAGCAACAAGATAATCAAACCACTCTGTTTTGTCAGGCGGCAATAATAACTGGATACGGGGTGTTCATTCATGGTTAATGAAGTCGGGTGTGTACGGCGTAAAAGTAAAATATTATCCGAATAAAAAAATATTTTTCTGCATTAATGACAGGTTTCTCGTTGCATCGGAAATTCTTGTCTTATGACAAGATAAACAATCGGGAGCTTGCCTAAATTGCAAATCGATTTCAAGCTGCGGCTCTCGAATGGCCTGTTCTCCAATTCTAGTGCGGCGAGTCACCGCGAAGCCTATAGAGATTGAAAAAAGCAATATACTAACGATAAACACGAACTATGAAATTTCTCCGTTTGACCAAAAGTATCGTATTTATACTTTTTGCCCTGATGATGCTGAACGGCGGACTCAATAAGATATTTAATTATCTGCCCGTGCCCGAAGACCTGCCTGAGGAGTTAATCAACGACAGTATAGCGATGATGGAAATCGTCTGGTTGATGCCGCTGGTGGCAGGAGCAGAAATAATAGGCGGCATCCTGCTGCTTATTCCCAGGACACGTGCGCTTGGTATGTTAGTCATTTTTCCCGTAATGGTCGGTATCCTGTGTGCACATGTTTTTGTGGCGCCGTCGGGGCTGCCAACGGCGTTGATACTCTGGATCATTCTCTTAGTGATGATTGCCGATCATTGGAAAACCTTTAAACCGCTGCTCAGCGCAAAACAAGTCTGACGAGCTATTTTTTGAACGATCTGGCGGGGCGAGTTGTCAAAAAAAGAAAGATTAGATTTTATCCTGCAACATCAGGCTGACATGTGTAAGAAAATTACGAAATTAGCCTAACAGGAAAGAAAATATGATCAGAATTTGCGTAGTGTTGTTGGCCATGTTACAGTTGGGTTTTAGTCAGACCACCAAGCCCGTATTTGAAACCAAATTCTACGAGGCCAGGGACCGTTGGGTATTGTTTGATAAAAAAGAAGACCAAGAAAGCTATTCTTTAGGTATGATTTATATCGATCCCAATCAGGGGTATATGTTTCAATATGAAGCTGCCGTGGAACTCAGAGGCGGAAAATTGATCAAACTTCCCAGATTGGATAGTTCATCCATAAAAATGCGCTTGGATCGCAATACGCTTGACGTCGCCCTGTTGTCTGAACCCGATATCGTTGCTTTAGACTTGGAACCTAAACCAGAGTGGTTGCGTCAATATAGGAAGAATCAAGACTTTATTACTCACCGGATTGGCGTTGCCAGCGCAATGAACGGTGCTGGAGCGAGCCATTTAGCGCTGCCGATTTTATTAAATGCATATCAGGAGGATCCCAATTACCCCGGATTACGGTACGAGATTGGCTATGGGTATAACGCGACGGGTAGCTTTTATAAAGCAGTCATGTTCCTAAATCAAGCGATAGAGCAAGAGCCACAAAATTTTTGGTACTATAGAGAGCTCGGGTTTGCCTTGAAGCATCTCAACAATTTGTCGGAAGCTGAGAAGGCGTATAAGAAAGGGATCGCTCTGACCTCGGATGGTTTTCAAAAAGCGGAAATGGCAATCAATATGACGCAGAGTTACTTTCATATCAAGGACCGTGAAAAGTTCAATGAATGGAAAAAAATCGTCTTGGATCATGCGGACGAGGAATCGGTTTTTATGGGCTATATCCAATACTTCGAAGAGAACTGGTTTTAGTCAGGTATTTACCGTGTTCTTCCAAACAGACTTCCCTCTTGGATTGTTATGCGTATAAATTGGAAGACCATGGAAAGAATTAAAACGTTTAAAAGTGCCGCAGAGGCCATTGATTTGCTGGATAATGGCGGTCAGTTTTATCATATATTTACGCAAGCCGATGACGATAAGATATCTGCCGCGGAAGTCGAGAAATTATCCGGTTCGGGAAGAGAGAAGCAAAAGGCGGTCCTCTATTTAGATTTGGCGCTATCCAACCTCGAGCCACAGGAGCGGATGGCGGTTGAGGGAAGGTTTGATGCGTATTTAAACGATTCATTTACCCGCTATCGCCCAATCGGGCTTGGCGGTTCATCCAGGGCGTTTAGCGACTTGCCAATTGGGCAAAACGTTTGGTTGGAAGGAACGCCTGAGAAAATAGAGGGACAAGGCCATACCACGGGGTACATCATGGTGCCGGTGATCGATGTATTTACCTTTATTCCGATCGACGAAACCTACTCGGTGTACCGGCTCCGTGCGGGGAATCTGGGTGAACCGTTACTATTGGCACACGACAAAAATCAAGAAGCGTTACCAGAAACGCCACTTCGTATTGCCGGTCAGATCAATCATTTTCAGCTTAACCAAGACAAAGACAGCGAATTCGAACATTTCGTGCAGGTGAGTTACTATACGCCGATCTGAAAGGGTTCAAAAAAAAACACCGCTTCTCCTTGGGAAGCGGTGTAAACTCAACTAACTCTCCAAAGTTTTAGGGAATGCTGGGACTTTGGAAACCCAATTTCTTAAGACCCGTTTGTATTTCTGGCGCTTGCATAAACAGATCCCAGATCAAACCGCTTCTGTAGTTTTCGATCATGGTGATGATGGGGCCTTGGTCAATCGCTAGGTAACGTTGCGGGAACCAATTTTCCGTTTCGCTATACGCGTCGTAAAACCCGTACTCACCCCAGAGTTTATCCTCCAGCTCCTCAAAAAGATAGCGGCCAAACGCCAGACTTTCTTTCGGTGTATAGGGCATGGAAGAGAGCGCAGCAGTCGGTGTGATCACCGAGGGATCATTGTCTGGATGATGGGCACTGTATCCGGAGATGGTGTAAGATGCGGTCCAGCCCCATCCCTGATCGGCACCATATCCTTTATAACTCTGAGGGTTTTCCTCAGCGTAAGCAATATTGATCCGCGCGTGATTTTGCACGACATCTTGATAATTCACATACTGATCTTTGAGTCCCATGGGGTTTAAACCTAAGAAGGAGTAATGTGCCCAAAACAAAGGACCTACTTCGCCTTCTTTCGCATTGTGTTTAATGCCGATCGGAATGCCGAATTTCTGTGCATCTGAGCGAATCTCGCCATTGCGCGCCCAACCGTTGTGATACACGCTGGTATCGATTGGGTGAGTCGGAGAGGAGGCCGCCAAAACGTAGGTCACTAAACATTCATCGTATCCTTGAATGGGATGATTCATACCGAACTCATGCGTCGGGCTCCAATGCCATAGCAATACCTCTCCACCATTGGTATAATGATTCCAATTGACCTCTTTCCAGAGCTGATCCGCTTTATCAGCAATTATTTTCTGGTCCGGAGTGCCATCTTTATAATATTCGCGAACGACAATTAACGCTTGGGTCAGAAATGCAGTTTCGACTAAATCTCCGCCATTGTCTTTATCGCTGAACGCTTTCACCTGTTTACTATCACCATGATACCAGTGTGACCAAGCGCCTTTAAACCGGGGTATATCACCCAGATAATCGACAATTTTAGCCAGTCGTTGCTGCCCCTGGTCTTTGCTAATAAAATCACGTTCCATTGCCACGATGATGCCCATAATCCCAAACCCGCTGCCGCCAGTAGTGATCACTTGCTCATCGTTTTGTGGATAATCCCCATCCATATGTATGCGTTCTCTCGCAAGTCCCGAGGTGGGTTCCGCACCCTCCCAGAAATAACGGAAGGTTTGCTTTTGAATTTTGGTCATCAACTCCTCATCGCTGAAACGCATTTGATGGGTTGAATCGGCTTTGTTTTGCTGATCCGCTCGCTGATTGTTTTGACAGCCTTGTAAAGTGGCGGCTAGGAGCAAAGCGCTCCAGGTGAACTGACGTATCTTCATGTATCTTTTATATTTTTGAACTGCTGAATCCTAATTTTCTTAATCCGGTTTGTATTTCGGGTGCACGCATGACCAGATCCCAGATTAAACCTGATCGGTGGTTTTCAATACCAATGATGATGGGACCTTGATTGATCGCTAAATAGCTGTCGGCGAACCACCCCTCATCAAGTGAAAAGCCATCTTTGAAACCATATTCCCCCCAAATCCTGTCGCCCAGCTTATAGTAGAAAAATGCCAGTGCGTCCAGCGATTCTTGCGGTGTATAGGGCATCGAGGATAGCGCTGCGGTGGGAGAGATCACACCCAGATCATTGGTCGGGGATTGAGCGCCATAACCGGTCGGAATATCGCCGGCGGTCAGCCCCCAGACATCTTCGGAATACCCGTAATATCCCAGCGGGTTATCTACGCAGTAGGCTAGATTGATTAAAGTTTGATTCTTTGTTTGCTCACCGTAGTCTGCGTATGCGTCACGAAGGCCATTTGGATCTAATCCTAAGAAGCTGTATTGTGCGGTAAAAAGAGGTCCACCGTAATCCGGACCGAGTGGCAAAGGCAAATTATAGAAAGATTTGCCATTGCGAAAATCGCCATTGCGTGCCCAGCCTTTCTGGTAGGTCTCTCTGGTGATGGAGTGCGTGGGTGATCCCGCGGCCAAGACATAAGCAATGAGGGATTCATTCCAGCCTTCAATTTTTAAGTCAAGTGCCCAGTTGTGGTTTGGACTCCAATGCCAAAATAACACTTCTTGTTGATTTTGAAAGTGACTCCATTCTACTTCTTCGATCAACAGGTCGATTGAAGAAGACAGGCTTGGGTCCTCATAATACTCCCGTGCGGCTAATAGTCCTTGAACCAAAAGTGCTGTTTCTACTAAATCGCCTCCATCGTCCTGTTCGCTAAAAGGCAGGGTGCTGCCCGTAGCCCCATCATACCAGTGTGAAAAGGCGCCATGATATCGATCTGCTTGGCTCAAAAACGCAACGATTTTTTGAGTGCGTTGAAGGCCCTCGCTGCGCGTAATGAAACCACGATGTACGCCGACGACAATCGCCATCAAACCGAAGCCCGTTCCACCAGTGGTGACCGTTTGCTGACTGCCACTGCGTTCAGGAATCATTCCCGAACTGGGGTGTGCAAAATCCCAGAAATAGGCGAAGGTTTGTCTTTGCACCAAATCGAGCAATGCGCTCTCATCACTCAGCCGGACATGTTTATCGGTAGAGTCGATCGCTGTGGTGAAATAAAAACGGTACGCCTCAAGTGGCTGATCGCTTACCAAATTATTTGGTGAGCCATCGATTTCGATGCGGTAATCGGTTAAAGGACTGAGAGACTGTGTCGCACGAATATGAATTTGATTTTTTTCGGCATTGCCCGTCACTCGTATGGATACGTTAGCCTTGCTGCTATCCCGTAAACGAATCAAAGAAGCGAGTTGGCTCGGATCACTGCTTTGATGGAGCTGGAGCGTCCATTCGGCATCCAATGGGATCCCTTTGACGTTGTTTTTCATCTCCTTACCGTTCATACTTACTGATTCGACTTGCATCGACGGACCATTGTTAGCATGCTCCGTTTCCGATTTGGAGCAAGACTGTAGTGTCAATAGAAAGGCGAATATCGTATACGTGAGCTTCATAGGTTCTACGTTTTTTATCCCGCGTGCGTATGCTGCTGCAAATCGGTGTTTACCAGCCTGGATTTTGCTGCATTTCTGGCGTTTGTATCAATTGATTGTTTGGAATCGGGAACAAGTAATGTTTTTGTTGAAAGTTTTTCCCTGCCGCCGGCATGGCAGTTTCTGCCTGTTTCGTGCGGACCAAATCAAACCATCGGTCGTGTTCGAATGCCAACTCTAAGCGTCGTTCTTTCCAAATCGCTGCACGCAAAGCGGTTTGGTCACTACTGGTAACCTCGGGGAGTTCGACGCGCGTACGAATGGCGTTCAAGGCATTCAGTGCTTCCGAGGAATTACCGAGTTCGTTTGCCGCTTCAGCCTTGATAAGGTAAAGTTCGCCTAAACGCAGATATCTGATGTTTTTATCGGTATTATCCGCACCGCCATTGGCCGACGAGTAGGCTTTCTCGTTATACATGGGATTTTCGGTATTGAAGATCTCTCTACCATCGTATAATGTTTCGCCCCTGAATATAATCGTGGCATCGCGACGAATTTCATCGTTTTCTGCCTCAAATGCTTCCAGTAGGTTGTCAGACGGCACGTTGAAGCCCCAGCCGATTCCAGCGGTTCCACCCCGCGGCCCTTGTGTTTGCGAATATTGCCGAACGCCATGTGCAATGGATTCACCGCGAGCTTGAAATTCAAAAATTGATTCCGAACCGTTTTCGGTGCTGGACCGCCATAAGGTGGCATAATCTGCCTCCAAAGCGTATTCCCCCGAGGTCATGACGGCCTGGGCCAAATCGTAAGCCTGCTGCCATTCTTTTTGATAGAGAAAGACCTTAGCAAGTAGTGCTTGGGCTGCACCTTTTGTGGCTCGTCCCAGATCTTTCGCCGCGTAAGCAGACTTTAACGGTAGGTTATCGATTGCGAAGTTTAGATCGGCTTCGATATAATCGTAGACCTCATTAACGGGCGCACGCTGAATCAAATCAACCTCTTGGATGGGAATATCCCCCCAACCCCGTACCAAATAAAAGTAGTTCAGTGCCCTCAAGAAACGCGCTTCTGCGATTAAGCGTTGGCGATAGCTTTCGTCGCTCATTTCGTACCCCTCGGCGTATGTAATGGCTTCGGTTGCCCGTCCGATTGACTTGTACCAGTGTTCCCACATGGAGGAAAAGGACGCAGCGGTGGAGGTGTGGGTGAGCGCATCTAAGATGTCTTTGTCCGTCCCGGTATCAGTAGGAGAAGATCCCTTATTGGCATTATCCGATATGATCTCGGTAATACCGAGAAAGGCGAAGCCGTAATTCCAGTCCGTGAACATGCCGTACACCCCGTTGACCAATGCCTCGGGGTGGTAATTCTCATCACTATGCTCGGCTTCAACTTTTTCTTGCGACGGCACGTCAAGAAAATCTTCCGCACAACTGGTCATCAGCAGGCCGGCAGCAAATAAAAGCGTGATATTTAAGTTTCTTAATTTCATGATCGTTCTGATTTAATGGTTTAGAACTGTACGTTAATACCAAATAAAAAGTTTCTGGTGGTGGGGTAAGCCGACAACTCGATACCTGAAGTCAACTGTGGATTTCCATCCCCTGGTATTTCCGGTGAGAAACCGGAGTACTTCGTAAACATGAATGGATTTTGAGCGGTGACATACAGTCGGATATTGGATGATGGAGAATACAACTGTTTAAAGGTATAACCCAGTGTGATGTTATTGATCCGGAAGTAGTCACCCGCTTCTAAATAATAACTCGATGCGTAAGAATCTCGGTCGGCACCTGGGTGCAAATTGGTGGACCCTTCTCCCGTCCAACGGTTGTTATACGTGTCGGTGCTGATGTTTTCACCTCCATCAATACGTACCCCTTTTAACGCATTGTAGATTTTGTTTCCTGCAACCCCATAACCTGCCATGGAGAAGTCCAGCGCTTTGTAGTTGATCCCCAAGGTAAAACCGTAGGTAGAGCTCGGCATAAACGAACCCATAAACACTTTATCACGATCATCGATCACCCCGTCTTCATTTTGGTCTTTGTAACGTAAATGCCCAGGGCGAGGAGAGCCGTAAGCGGCATTATCCGCGATTTCTTCGTTGTTCTGCCACACACCGTCTGCTTCCCACATCCACCAGCCGTATATCGGTTGACCACCCATGATACGTTTGGTAATTTGTCCATTGGAAAGACTACCACCGGTCATCCCGTCGTAGGCTGGCTTGACATCGGTTAGCTCGTTGTGGTTGTATGCGTAGTTGACGCCGATGTTGTAGTTGAAATCTTCCGAAACAGCGTTTCGCCAGTTTAAGACGACTTCGATACCGTTATTTCTAACCTTTCCACCGTGATCAAAGAAATTGGTAGAATAGGCCGAATTGAGCACCGGTTGTACATTCATAATGACATTGGTGTTCAGTTTGTTGTAGTAGTCTATCGATCCGGAAAGTTTACGATCAAACATTTCGAAATCCAATCCGAATCCAGTCTCCTCGGTCCGTTCCCAAAACACAGGCAACGCTGGGCTTCCAAACGCGGCTCCTAGGACGAGGTTTTGTCCGGGGCCGAAGATGTAATTGTAGTTGGAACTGCCGTCAGCACTTAGAATTTGTGATACGTTCAAAGGAATATCTTGGTTACCCAGCACGCCCCAGTTTGCCCGGAGTTTTAAGAAGTTAAGCGCGGTAAAGTCACTCATAAATTCCTCATTGGTGACGGTCCATCCCAGCCCGAAGGATGGGAAGTTATCGAAGTAGTTTCCGGTACTTTTGAACACACTAGACCCGTCTCTCCTGAAAGTCGCTGTGGCGTAGTACGTACTGTTGTAGTTGTACTGTACGCGTCCAAAATAGGACGCTAAAGCGGTCGGTGTAAAGAATTTTTGATTCAATACTTTGTTATAGTCTAATGAAGCTAAATCAATGTTCCAGTATTGTTCTTGTGGAAGCACGTCGTAGCCAGTTCCAGAAATGGTATTGGAAATTCCTGTTTTATCTCTGGAGAAACCAACTACAGCATTGACATGATGACCGTTGAAGTTTTTGTCGAATGTCAAAAATGATTCCCATTGCCAGCGGAAGTTCTCTGTCTTGGAGTACATTAAACTGTTATCGGCATAACCCGTTACGTTTGGATTGTCGTTCTTAAGCTTATCGAACTCTGCATTGGTACGCAAGGGATTGCCGTTTAACCAGGCGTCACGGATGTCCGTAAATACCCGTCCGTTCTCGTATACTTTGGTTCCACCAATACGCGAGTTGACTTTTAAATAATCCGTGATTTGAAATTCACCTTCTATGCCCCCTTGGATGCGTGTGGACTGTCTGCGTTCGTTGTTCCGCAATACAGAGTACACGGGGTTACCAATTGAATTTAGGTTTCCCGTTCCTTCGTTTTGTCCAAATTCATAACCTGCCATACCCGTGGTCGTATTATAGATCGAGGTACCGTAGCGACCATTATCAAACAATACGGGAGCCAATGGAGTTTGGCGGTACGCCTCATTGAATGATCCGTAAGGTTTTGGGGTAGAGTTATTGAAGCTAAGGTTTAAGTTTTGCATAAACTTTAGCCTGCTATCTAAGAATTTATAGGTGTTGTTATTGCGAATGGTGTTTCTCACAAATCGGGAGCCATCTAATAAGCCATTCTCCGTGAAATTAGTCGCACTGACATAGTAATCGACAATCTCCGAGCCTCCGGATAGGTTGACCGAATTGTTGTACACGGTACCTGTTCCCAGAAGTTCGTTGAACCAATCGGTGTTGTGTCGTTGGTCACCAGCAAGCTGCGTGCCCTGACCAATACCTTGTATGTTTTCGTTATAATAATTGACGTATTGTGAAGCGTCGGCCATCTTGACTTTATTCAACATGTTTTTCATTCCAACGTAACTCTCATAGCCGATTTTCACCGAGCCGGCACGTCCCTTCTTGGTGGTCACCATGATGACACCATTGGCGGCCCGCACACCATAGATTGAAGCTGACGAGGCGTCTTTCAGCACATCGATTGACTCAATGTCAGAAGGATTTATACTGTTCAAATTATCGGTAGGGAAACCGTCGACAATATACAAGGGGTCTCTGCCACCTAAAGCGGTACCCAGACCCCGTACTAGCACTTGGGGGGTAGAACCGGGTGCCTCTGATGCGGTAATGTTAAGCCCGGCTACTTTTCCCTGTACCGACTGCATAGCAGACATCGCTGGTTGCTTGACAATCTCATCAGACTTGACGCTTCCGATAGAGCCCGTCAGGTCCACTTTTCTTACCGTCCCATATCCAACGACCACAACCTCTTCCAGTGCCTGATTCTGGTCATCTAGAAAAACGTTGACTTCGCTATCGCTACCCACCGCTCGGGTTTGTCTTTGGTAACCCACAAATGAGAAAATCAGTGAATCAGTCGGAGCGGCTTCAACGGTGAAACGGCCGGCCTCGTCTGTTTGTGTACCTCCAGCCTTACCGCTAATGGTGACCGAG
Source organism: Candidatus Sphingobacterium stercorigallinarum (assembly GCA_019115805.1). Taxonomy (GTDB): domain Bacteria; phylum Bacteroidota; class Bacteroidia; order Sphingobacteriales; family Sphingobacteriaceae; genus Sphingobacterium; species Sphingobacterium stercorigallinarum. Next base: position 12,430 of record DXCW01000154.1, on the reverse strand, counting down.
ACTCCCGGCAGAGCGAGCAGAGTTTGACTGTCTTTGACAGATCCGGTCACGGTCTTGCTTTGTCCGTATATCAGCGAGATGCTGAATAACGAAGCAAGAGCGAGTGTAAATAAATTCCTCATATGACATTGGTTTTGTGATGTAAATATTTAATCGAAAGAATCGTTAATAATTAAGTGTCTATTCACTTAACAAAGATGTGATGTATAGGTTTACAAGTGAAATTTTTGAAATATACATTACTACTACAGGTTTGGGTAACTTTCTCATTTATAATCTATTCTGTGTATAAATGATTGGTTGTTAGGTTTTTGTGTTTTTCTTTCTGCTTACATAAAGTGGCTGTAAGTGTATTTTTTACACATATAGCTAAATTTGTTTTTGATGTAGTGATGTAGTAGTAAGAGGAGTATAATTATAATGAAATTATACGTTTCGCCGGTTGATTTTGATCTCCAGGAGCTTCGGCCGCGCAGGGAAAATGGGATCAGTGAAGCGTAAAGTGAGTGTTCGCTCATCAGGCTATGGTACCGTCATCAATCAAAATTCCAATAAGAATTCAGCGAGGTTTTTTTCGGTCGGGAGTTCGAGTTTTTTCCGGAGGCGATACCGTCGTATTTCCACTCCTCGTGTACTGATGTTTAGCAGGGATGCAATCTCTTTACTGGACATGTTTAGGCGGAGGTATGCGCACAATTTTAAATCGTTGGGTACCAATGCGGGGTAGTCCGCTTTCAATTTTTTAAAGAAATTTTCATGGGCGCCATTGAAGCTCTTCTCAAAAAGATCCCAATCACGGTCGTCGCTGTGGGCTTGATCGATAAGTTTCCCAATTTTTCTAAGTTGTTCGGAACTTAGTGGTTTCCCGCTGGAATCGTGGAGGTGTGTCAGCTCATGATGGAGGTTGTTTAGCATTTCATTTTTATATACGATATTCATCGCTGCATTGGCCAATTCACGATTTTTGTTTTCAAGCTCCTGTTGCAGTTGTTTGTTTTGTAGGGATATCAGCTTCTTTTCATTAGCGGCTGCCTCTTGAGCCAGTTTTTCTTCCTGTTGACGTAGCAAACGCTTTTGTATTTTACGCTGATGGTTTAGCAGACGGCGTCGATAGATACGCCTACTAATGAGGTAGGTGATAACGGCGAGGATAGCGTAGATTGTGAGGGCCGGCCAAGATAAATACCATGGCGGGCGAACGGTAAAGGATACGGTAGTGATCTCAGACCGAACGCCGTCGGGGCTGAGCGCTCGCACGTGGAAGCTATAATCTCCAAATGGAAGGTTGGTAAACTCTTTAAACGCAGTTTCTTCCCAATCGGACCATTTTTCGGTATAGCCCTCCAGATAATACTGATATTGTAAGGGAGCGGAGGAATACCAGGGGGAGGCAAACGTGATGCGAATATTGTTTTGGTGATTTGGAATTTTAAGTGTTCCATACATCGGGAACAGTTCATTTGTCGTGTTCCAAACGCGTGTAATTTCAGGTTGCGGTATACTGGTCTTGGCCTGCGCATTTGCAAAGTATAGTGCAAAACCGTTATCCAGTCCAATCAGGAATAGGTCAGGATTTACTTTTAGGATGTTTTCATAACCATTCATCATGCGATCGCGTAGCGAATTCCAGGAAGAAGAATCTATTTGTGTTTCGCCTTGGCTCGCAAAATTGACATGGGCAATGTGTGAGTTGCGAATGAGCCAATATTCCTTGTCGTTAATGGGAATGACTTGGTTTGCATTGTGGAAACTTCCCAATTGCGCATTCAGTTCGTCATAGCGTTTGAAAGCGCCAAGGATGGTGTCGAATAGATAAAATCCAGAGTCGGTGGCAAAGACGATTTGCCCCGTTAAGTTATAGGCGCCATGTATTCTGGCCTGTTCAGGCAGGCCTTTGCTCTCTGGACGGAATTCGGTAGCCACTCGGTAACTATTGTTTAAGCGAAAACTATAGACGTGCTGCTCGTTGTGTAGCCAAAACTCTCTCGGACCGCGTTGAACTAACCCTCTAATGGGCACTTTTTTATAAGTAAACTGCTCTAGAAGACGCAGTGGAGGTCCGTTTTCGATCAATGCAACACCCGTGTAGTTTGCTTGTAAGCTGTAGGGGCTGTTTATAATCGGGATAGAGCTCCATGCTCCAGTCACTTCAGACACCGGTCTAAGGGCACCGTTCTCAAGTATGGATGTTCCCTGATTGTGTCCCACAATCAACTGGCCGTTAATCTCATTCAATTGCCAGACCTGTCCATGAGAATCGGGGACAATGCTGAAATTCAAGGATTGATAGGGACGAGTGCCATACCATGGACTGACGAATAGCCCTTGGTTGGTGCCTAAGTAGATGTGATCACGATGGATGATCGAAGTGTAGACCGTGCCGATGTTGCCTCCTAGGTCCGTATAATAATAGAGAGAGCTGTTGATGTCTATCCGATCGATACCGTTATCCAAGCCCAGCCACAAATTGTGTTGATGATCCAGCGTCATCGCTAAAACCGTGTTGTTCTGCAGACCGTTGTGTTTTCCAATATGTTGAACGATCTGGCCCTGCGTGTTTATGATGATCACACCGTTCTGAATCGTGCCAAAGGCGAACTGCCCACCTGGCAATTTGAGGCCTGCATTTAATTGATGTTTCTTTAAAAAATCTTGTGCTTGATTTTCCCAAACGCTGATTTGACCTTGGCGATTCATCTTAAATAGCCCCCGGGTTGAGGTGCCAATTAAGATCTCCTCGTCAGGTAATGGGAGCATGCATAAGACATTGGTCTCTTTAAGCTGGTCGGCGCCCGAGACGCGAGAGAGTTGATCTTCAGTGAGTTGATGTAGACCTGAGGGGAGTTGTTCGAAAAATAGTTTTCCGTGCACACGGTGTCCGAATAAGAAAGGTTCACCAGCCGCAGTGACCGTTTGAATTTCATTATCACGGTATCGGTAGCTTTTCGAGAAGGTGTGAAAATAAATATCTTCATCGTCAATAAATATGCGCCAGATCTCGTCATTCTTCAGCGATTGTTGATCACTAACCAGTGGACTGAGGCTGGTATAGCGCATTTCCCCTAACGCTTCCCGTGTCCAATAGCCGAATTCACCGGCGCCACCTACTAGAATACGTCCCGTGGAATCTACAGTTACGCTGCGAAGACGAGCGTGGTTTTTCATACGATACAACTGCCATTCCTGGCCATCGTACACCAATAGTCCTTCGGTATTGGCGGCGTAAATCATTCCATCATTCCCGACGGCCATTCCCCAATTCTGATTTCCAGCACGATAGGCAGCTTTGTGGTATTGTTGTACAAAAGGTGACCCTATACTGGGAATGGTTTGTCCAATGAGCTGTTGGAGCGAAAGAAGTAAAACCGATAAAAATAAAAGCGATCTTAAACCCATACAACTTGTGTTGTCTCAAAGATACTAAAAGCCAGTTGATGAAGGTGAATTTCCTTAGGTTTAGGAAAGGAAATAAGCGCTGGTGTTGTAATTTTATTTAACTTAGTCTTCTGTTTAAAGTACTCTAAGTAAACTGAAAATCGTTTTATGCTCGAGTTTGCACACGCTAAAATAAATATAGGATTACATATAACCCGTAAACGGAGTGATGGTTATCATGAGCTGGAAACGGTGTTTTATCCCATCCGATTATATGACGCGGTGGAGGTGTTACCCGCTCAAAAGCACTTTTTTGAAGTGGTAGGATCTACTTTGCCCGTCGATAGTAGTAATTTATGTGTCAAAGCGTATCAATTACTCGCTGAGCATGAAGGGTTACCGTCGGCAGAAATCCGTTTACTTAAAAGAATTCCTGTGGGCGCAGGATTGGGGGGAGGTTCATCAGATGCGGCAGCCACTCTTCGTTTATTGAATGAGGTGTTCGATTTAAAGCTGCCCGCACAAAAATTAGCCAATTACGCAGCAAGACTTGGTGCTGACTGTCCATTCTTCCTATACGACCAACCGATGTATGCCGAAGGTATTGGTACGGAGCTAACGCCGCTGGCTGTTGATTTAGATGCGTACCATATTGTTGTGGTGAAACCCGATGTGTTTATTTCCACGGCCGAAGCCTATGCTGATGTTCAGCCCAAACCTTCAGATTTGGATTTAAGAAAGGCGATTGCAATGCCGATTCAACAATGGAAATACATCATTAAAAATGATTTCGAGAACTCTATATTCAGCAGGCACCCGCAATTATCCGAGTTAAAGAACAGATTTTATGAAATGGGTGCCCATTATGCCTCGATGAGCGGATCGGGTTCCGCTGTCTATGGCATTTTCGATAGTCTGGAGAAAGACTGGACTTCTTTGGAGCCATATGGCGAGTTGTTTCTTCCGCAATGGTAACGACTTATCCGTTATGGTGTTGTGGGCTATTGATCAGCTCTTTGGCCTCTCTCTGGATCCGTTCTTGATGATCTTTGGCAATTTGAATCTGCGAAAGGATTTCTGGGTGCTCCACCAAATCTTTGACGAGGATGCAGTCGTTTTTCAATAGAAATTTTTTCTCCTGTTCGGAGAGGTTGATCAAGCAGGTTACGGGGTACTCAGCGTTGTCATCGACCAATACTTTTAAGCTCTTTCCTTCCGGATAATTCCAAGACAACAATTTGATCTGGTAATATTCAGCGAAATTGATGGAGTCGCTTGTGAAATACGCGTTGGTGACCATCATTCCCGCCGAAAATTCTAGAGGGCTATCGAAAAAATTATACGTAATGCCGCTGATATCGTTCGCACGCGATTTGAAATACATGGGAGTAGTGACCGATATTTTGGCGTCCGGATCGTTACGAAACTTACACTCTATAGCTAGTAAACGGTTATCGCGTTGCGCTACTACGTCGATTTCATGGGAAACTGCGTGTCCCTGGACGGTTTGGCTGGTTAGGGTTTGAAAACCGTCTTCTGTCATCAAGCGAGCCACCCATTTTTCAAAATAAAAACCTTCGGGACCGAGTTCTCGTAATGCACGTTTTAGACTGTATCGCGCCGCGTAGGAATCTTTCTGCTTGGCGAGCGCTTCAAAAGCAATTTGGTAAAGTTCTCTCGTTGAGATGCCATCATACAAATAGCCTTTAATTGCTGCATAAACCATATCTACTTCCTTCTCGCTCGCGCCAGAACGGGTCAGCGAATGCCTCAATGCGGACTCGTCAAAAGGAGCCATTTCACCAGAATACTTTTTTACTCGCATATGATCAGTTGAAATTTTTACGTGAATCTACAAAAATAAACGGGCTCTGAAGGAGAATTACTTGGGGATGCAAACTTTTTTAAACCAAATGCGTTTTATTGATGGAATAAATTCAATACTATGAGTGGTGTTTTAAACTATGCGTTTGACAAAGTGAAAAGAAAAATGGATGAATCCTGTGCACACGGGAATGTCAGTTCATCCGAACGTGTGTTATCGGTGATAGCTGGTGGTTTTATTTTGGGTGTGGGTGTTAAGAATCTCTTTAGTCGCCCGCTAACCGCCTTTTCGGGAATTACCTTAGGCGGTGCATTAGTGTACCGCGGGATAACCGGAAGCTGCCCTGTGAAAGCAGCCGTAGAGGGTGATAAACAGGAAGCCACCGTTATCGAGCATCGATATTTTGTGAAATAACGCTTACATTAATGATTTGATAACGGTTTCATAGCAATATGAGACCGTTTATTGTTTACAGGGGTTGATGCTGATAAGAATAATAACAAATAACGTATGAGAAAAATTGTGGTTTTCACCGGGGCAGGTGTTTCGGCGGAAAGTAATTTGCCTACGTTTAGAGGTAGTGATGGCCTCTGGGAAGGTCATCGGGTGGAAGACGTGGCTACTCCGCAGGCCTGGCGAGAGAACAGGGAGCTGGTGCTGGAGTTTTATAACCAAAGACGAGCGGATTGTTTAAAAGCGAAACCGAATGCGGCCCATCTTTATTTCGCGGCGTTGGCTCGCGAACATGAGGTCCGGATTATTACTCAAAATATTGACGATTTACATGAGCGTGCTGGAAGTACAAATGTGCTCCACCTACATGGAGAGATACGCAAAGCACAGTCTTCTTTGGATCCTAGTCTGGTGTACCCCATACGGGGTGAACGTTTGGATCTGGGTGATCGATGTGAGCTTGGCGCTCAGCTTCGACCCCATGTGGTTTGGTTTGGAGAGCCGGTTCCCAATATGGGACAAGCCGTGGATTTAGTCCATGATGCAGACCTGCTGATTATCGTAGGGACCTCCTTGCAGGTATATCCCGCAGCCACATTGGCTTATGAGGTGAGTGCCGATTGCCAGGTGGCGTTTATTGATCCAAGTGCCGCTGGGCACGCTTTGCCAGATCGAGTCATTCGAATTCCAGAAAAAGCGACGATAGGTGTCAAATATTTGGCGAAAATGTTCGCCAAATAAAATTTTGTTATGATATTTACTAAATTGTTTATCAATTTATTATTGGCATTAATTAGAGTGTATGTTTAGATTAGCGCTCCGAGTTCGTCAATAAAAAAACGCTCTTTCCAAATTATATTTGGAGAGAGCATTTTTAGAATCGGTTTGACTTATAAATAAGTGGTTTACAGCTGCTATATGAAGGTTTTATTCATATCTAGAGTAGGCCTCGATAAAGGATTGCCGCATGGTGGAAAATGTCTGGATGACGTGTTGGATAAACGCATCATCCAATAGTTCGAAGACACCGTTAACCCCGCCGATTATATCGGTTTCAGCGAGCTTGTAAGATTGTTCTAAAGTTCCTTGCTCAAACTTGATGATGAATTTTTGATTCATCCCAAAGATCGTGATCTTACAATCGGGATGGGGGAGTTCAGCTAATACGCGCATAGTTGTGGTTCGTTAATTTAATGCTTAAAAATAGAAATAAAAAAGCTCCCGGACGAATCCGTCCGGGAGCTTCAATTTATTTGATTGCATTTTTAAACAACGCCTTGCGCTTTCATCGCTTCGGCTACTTTTAAAAATCCACCAATGTTCGCGCCTTTAAGATAATTGATATAGCCATTGGGTTCCTTGCCGTATCGTACGCAGGTTTTATGGATCTCTTCCATAATTAATTTTAAACGATGATCCACTTTCTCATGAGGCCATTGTTGGCCTATTGCGTTTTGGGACATTTCCAGTCCGGATACCGCAACGCCTCCTGCATTCGCAGCCTTTCCGGGTCCAAAATGTATTTTAGCTTGCTCGTAGACGCGGATTGCTTCCGCTGTCGATGGCATGTTTGCACCTTCGGCAACGATTTTGCAGCCATTTTTCACCAAACGTTTCGCATCCGCTTCACTGATTTCGTTTTGTGTGGCGCAAGGGAGTGCGATATCGCATTTGAATTGCCAAGGGGTTTCTTTGGCGTGGTAAGAGCCACTAGGGTATTTCTTCGGATACCGAGAGAGATTTCGTCCTAACGAAGTGATGTGTTGAAGCTTCTCGAATGTCAGGCCTTCCTTATCGTAAATGGTGCCTTGGCTATTCGATAGGGTTAAGACTTTTGCGCCGAGCTGAATGGCTTTTTCCGCAGCATAATAAGCGACATTTCCGGCGCCGGAGATGGTAACGGTCTTGTTCTCGATGGATTCATTATTGAAATCCAGAATGCACTGCACAAAGTAAAGTAATCCGTATCCGGTCGCCTCGGGACGAATAAACGAGCCGCCCCATTGAGTACCTTTTCCTGTCATCACGCCAGAAAAACTGTTTTGTAACCGTTTGTATTGGCCAAACAGGTACCCGACTTCTCGGCCACCTACACCGATGTCACCAGCAGGTACGTCAGTTCCTGGTCCGATATGCCGGTGCAATTCGGTCATGAAACTCTGGCAGAACCGCATGATCTCTGTATCGGACTTTCCTTTCGGGTCAAAGTCCGAGCCTCCTTTTCCACCACCGATCGGCAGACCGGTAAGGCTGTTTTTAAAGACTTGTTCAAACGCTAAAAATTTTAAGATGCTCAGGTTGACGTCTGGTGCGAAACGAAGTCCGCCTTTATACGGGCCAATTGCTGAATTCATTTGCACACGATACCCTCTATTCACTTGGACTTCATTGTTGTCATCCATCCAAGCTACTCGGAATGTGATCATTCTTTCTGGCTCGACGATGCGTCCTAGAATGTTGAGATCGACCAGGTCGGGTCTGTTTTCAACGATATAGGGGATAAGATCCTCTACCACTTCAGTTACAGCTTGTAGAAATTCCGGTTCGTTAGGGTTACGCCGTTCTACGAGCTTAATAAAATTCTTAAAATTTAGGGACATTTATTGTTAAATATTTATTTGAGCTACTACAATATTAGCAAAAATATCGAATAAATGCTAATTTATTATGTATTTTCATTTGTTGTAATGGAAAATATTTTATAAAATGTTGAATTTCGAAGGCTTTAAGAGCCACCTCAGCAGGCGCGGGTATGCTTCGGTTTCCCTATTGCCTGAGCCTACGCCTATACATTATTTGTCACGATTGTCTAGGAAATTGGGCGTTGATATCTACATGAAACGTGACGATGCAGCCTCCATTGGTCTGGGCGGAAATAAATTGCGTAAACTGGAATACCTTATGGCAGAGGCTAAAGCCAATCGGGCCACGCGTATCATCACGATAGGAGCGTTGCAATCCAATCATGCGAGGTTAACAGCCTGTGTGGCCACCATGCTGGGGTTTGAAGTGGATTTGGTGCTGAAAGAAAGTGTGCCCGATTCCTCTGCGGCGTACCGAGAGAACGGTAATCTTGTCTTGGACCGCCTAATAGGGGCTAAAATTCATCGCAGGTCGGTGCAAGAAGATGTGTTGTCATACGCCAAGCAACTCGCTAAAACATATAGCGATGCGGGCGAGCAGGTGTATTTAATTCCAGTAGGTGGCTCCAATCTGGTCGGAAGCCTCGGTTATATACATGCCGCCTATGAGATGCAGCAACAATTGGCAAAATTGGATATACAAATCCGTCAAATAGCGCTCGCTTCTGGCTCAGGCGGAACCCATGCAGGGCTCTTGGCGGGTGTGGCCTTGCTGAATTGGCCTGCGCAGGTTCGTGCTTACAATGTGCAGCCTGAAAAAGAACCGCTGTTGACGCATACTGTTAAGTTGTTGAGTCAGATTTCGGAAATATTTGATCCGCTAATCGCTATTGATCCATCGTCGATTCGCTTGATTCAAGGTCACCATGGGGATGCGTATGGTATTCCGTCTAAAAACGGATTGGATGCGATTGCATTACTGGCACAAACAGAGGGGATATTCCTGGATCCTGTTTACACAGGGAAAGCATTTGCAGGCCTGATTGCGGATATCGAAAGTGGTAAGCTCAAGGCAAACGAGCCGATTCTTTTTATGCACACCGGTGGTGTGCCGGGGTTATTTGCGTATCCTGGTCATTTTTAATTATTAACTTAGCCTATCAACCAAACGTATTATTTATGAATCGGAAAGATTTTGTCAAAACTCTAGGTGTATTAAGTTTTAGTTTAGCTGATGTACCTTTTTTACCTGAAATACAGGGTCGAATTAGGGAGCATAAAACCGCATTTAAAAAAGGATTGGGGTATTGGATGATTGATGAAGATTTATCGGTATTAGATAAATTTAAGTTAGTTAAGGATCTCGGATTTCAGGGGATCGAAATGAATAGCCCACTAGAAGTTCCGATAAAGGAACTTTTAGCTGCGCGAGATCAAACGGGCGTAGAATTGCCCAGTACAGTAAACAAAGATCACTGGGCGAAACCCCTGTCTGATCCCGATCCGAGCATTCGCCGGTTCACTATCGATTCGATTGCCAAATCGCTCGCAGAAACCAAGGAGCTTGGAGGCGATACAGTGCTTGTAGTACCTGGGGTTGTCAGTGCAGAGGTGTCTTATCAGACGGCTTATCAAAATGCGCTGGACTCGATCCGCAAACTGATCCCTCATGCGGAAAAAAACGGTGTGAAGATTGGGCTGGAGAACGTTTGGAACAACTTCATTTTAAGTCCGATTGAAGCCAAGGCATTTCTCGATGAGATTGATCATCCTTTAGTAGGATGGTATTTTGACCTAGGAAATATCTTGCGTTACGGTTGGCCAGAACATTGGTTAGAAATCTTAGCCGACAAAGTGTTTAAGTTGCACGTGAAAGAATTCAGCACCGAGGCCATGAACAACCAAGGCTTGCGCGCGGGCTTCAATGTCGAATTGGGCAAGGGGAGTGTTAATTGGAAGTCCGTTATGGACAAAATCCGTGCAATCAACTACCAAGGAGACTATTTGATTCTTGAAATTGGTGGAGGTGATCGAAAGCATCTGGAAAAGTTATCTCGGCAATTGGACGATATAATGATTTCTTAAGTGTCTTAATAGTAGTTTTTTACACTCCTTTTGCTTAAGTGTCTTGTGTGCTATAAACTGACCTATAGTTCCAGAGCAGCTCTGAATCCACGTGAACCGTAGTAAGACTCGGCGCCGTTGTGATAGGTAAAGACCCTACCGAATCGCCGATCACCGAAGATCGCGCCACCCAGCTCTCGAATTGCTGGGGGAGTCGACAGCCAGCTGGAGGTCTTGTTATCGTAGGAGCCGCTTTGTTGCAAATGTGCGTACTGCTTCTCTGAGAGTATTTGAATGCCTATGCTCTCCGAGAGATGCACAGCACTGTCCTTCGGCTTATGCTGTTTTCTGGATATTAAGGCTTGTTCATCGTAGCACAAACTGCGCCGGCCTTTGGGACTCTCGGGCGAACAGTCTACAAATACAAGGGGTTTACTATCCGGGAGACCGCTGACAATATCGGGTTCACCACCGCTTTCCTCCATCGCCATCAGGGCCGCTAACTTTTTGTTTGGCAGCTCCAGTAGCTTGGATGCAATGTCTTGCCAATCAACCTCTGGATGGCGCTCCATATGGGTGTCAAAACGTTTTTGCAAAATTTGAAATAGGTCCTCTTTATCTTTGTCAGAGATTTTCTTGGTAACGGTCATCGTATAAGGGAGTTATCTGATGACCAAGTTAATGAAAATTAGTTCTAAAATCCAAAAAGTATATTGATTTTTACAGGATTGCCACTAATATTATCGATCCCCAGGCATAACAGGATAGGTCGGGTCCTCCTGAATGTCCACCTCGATAAAGCCCTTAGCGTTAGCCAATAGCCGCCTACAATCGGGACTGAGGTGGCGTAGAATGACCGTTTTTCCTTGTTGCTGATACCTGTCAAGGACTTTCTTTAACGACTCGATCGCCGACATATCTGCAACGCGCGATTCAGCGAAATCAATGATGATCTGCTCAGGGTCATTTTGTGGATCGAACTTTTCGGTGAAAGCCGCGGTGGAACCGAAAAACAGCGGGCCATAAATCTCATATATTTTTCGACCGGCTTCATCGATGGATTTGCGTGCTCGGATGCGCTTGGCGTTATCCCAGGCAAAGACGATTGCGGAAATGATCACACCAACCAGTACGGCGAGTGCCAAATTGTGCAACACAACGGTAATCGCAGCCACTAGCATACCGACAAGGATGTCAGCGATCGGCATTTTATTAACCAAACGTATCGATACCCATTGGAAAGTTCCGATCGCCACCATGATCATAACACCTACCAATGCGGCCATGGGGATCTGTTCGATGAAACTGCTTCCCACTAAGATGACAAAAAGTACGCCCAAAGCACCTATAGCTGCGGAAAAGCGTGTACGCCCTCCGGCATTCAGATTCACCAGCGTCTGGGCAACCATGGCACAACCTCCCATTCCAGAGAACAGCCCGTTGACCATGTTCGCTGCGCCCTGCGCAACAGCTTCTTTATTCGAATTCCCTTTGCTGGTAGTAATCTCGTCCACCATGTTCAGTGTCAATAGCGATTCGATTAAGCCTACTGATGCCATGATCGCCGCATAAGGGAAAATAATCGTTAAGGTTTCCCAAGTGAACGGAACCACGGGAATATGGAAAGGGGGGAAGCTGCCGCTAACGGTGGCGATGTGGATGACTTTTTTAGTATCAATTCCAAAGAAAGATACCAAACCGAAAGTAATCAGAATAGCAACCAGCGATGCGGGAACCGTTTTGGTGATTCGAGGCCAAACGATCACCACCAAAATAGTCAGTACGGTGAGTGCAACCATTGTCCACAAGGGTCCACCAGCCATCCAATGGTACGTGCCGTTTTCTAAAACTTTAAACTGCTCGATCTGAGCCAGAAAGATAATGATCGCTAAACCGTTTAAGAACCCGTACATAACGGGCTGGGGGATGAGACGAACAAATTTGCCGAGTTTTAAGACGCCCACTAAAAGCTGCAATAGTCCAGCCACTAATACGGCGGCGAATAAATATTCTTGTCCGTGAGTAAGCACTAATGCAATGAGCACCACGACCGTTGCTCCGGCACCGCCGGAAACCATGCCTGGCCGGCCGCCGATTAGTGCGGTGACAATCCCCATAAGAAACGCGGCAT
>DXCW01000153.1 GCA_019115805.1 Candidatus Sphingobacterium stercorigallinarum | reverse complement strand
CTGTTTCGTTCGTTCAACGACTAAAAGAACTGGCCGAATCTCAAAAAAGAGAAGCCTCGGAAATAACGAGCGCCACTTCCACGGTAGCATGCTGCCCGAAATGCGGAGCCGGTCGGGCAGCAAATGATGGGCTAACGCGCTGCGCATATTGCGGTCATCGTTTTATCCAGACCTCCTTGGGTGAAGGCATACACATTGGACAGGAAGACAATTCCAGATAAGAATTCAAAATTGCTATCGATATGTTTCGAAAATTCTTTACGAGCAAGGCGCAACCTACCGCTCCACAAGACGACAAAGAAAACAGCCAGAAGGAAGATGTCATCCAACGTGCTCAACGCTTTTTCCAACAACTGCAACAACGCGCTGCGGAAGTCGCCGAAGAGGCCAAAGAATCGGCACAACTGTTGGCCGACGCAGACACCGACCAGTACAAACGCAGCTATTTGCAGTTTAAAGGGGCCATCCTACATCAACTCACTGCTATTATACAAAAGGGCTCAGACACCTACCAGCATAAAATCATCCCTCAGGCGAGTTCACAACAAATGATGGTGTTGAATCAGATTTTCCAGCATTGGAATCAGCAGACTTTGCAGCTGATGACGCAGCTCTTCGAGCAGGTCGAAGAACGTGACTTGGAGAAGGAATACGCCGCGATCATGGCCGAATACCAAGATGCTATCGAGGATTTCACTTGCCGACAATGCGGTGCGGATCTCCAGATTGACCAATTTTACTTTACCGCCACCTATCTACCGTGTCCCTTTTGTCAGACCCAAAATACATTTGATCCCGGGACTCGAGCGCGACAGGTGGAACACATGGCTCAACGACTAGCCGAAGCACGTTGTAAAGACGCCTACCTGATCTATCGAGAAAAAAAATCTACAGAAGGACAAGCTGCTGCACGTGACCGCTACGCCGAATACGTACAAGCTGTGGTGGCAGAGATGAACCGCATCCTGCCAGGAATCGAAAAGCAGCATCAAAACTACTATACCAGACGGATGAGCGATTATGATCACCTTCCAATTGGCTGGTAATTATTCATCATTAAAACGAAAACCATGTTTAAAAAGCTATTTAAAAGCCTAAAAGACAATGTCGAGGACCTGTCTAAAGATTTAATTAATGATCACCTGCATGCGACCACAAACAAAACGCAACAACCGCACGAATTCCAGGGCGGTATAGACATGCAAAAAGTTTTTGAAAACGGTGCAGCTTCCGTCGGCATGAAAACACCGGGATCCTTCACCGAAGACCCGAATGACCCCACGCTGCAGCCAGTCCATGGGATCACCTTATTTGACTACGCAGCTGGAGCTTCAAAAATAGGTGAAGGCTGCAGCCCAAATCAGGTCTGTGAACGCTTGGGCATCGAGCGTCCGATATGGGACGAAGCGAAAACGATTTGGAACAACCGGATGCGCGATGACCGCACATATAACGTGGTTAACGTGTATACACATTATTTTGGTAAGGTCAAGGAACATCCGATCCTGGCGGATCTTGTCCCTGATCAGGCCCCAGCTACAGATGTACCGGAAGGCGTAGCAAAAGAAAACTTGGCGAGGCTAGCGTCTGATAAGCATTATTTTTTCGAGATCCAAGGCGCTTTGGAAGCGGCTTACGCCAATGGAATAGACGGTGCACAATGGCTAATCGATGAGTTAGGCTTGACCGTGTCTCAGGTGAACGGTGCAGGCACCCAGTACATGAATGATTTCAACACCATCGCCCAGATGATTCACTATCAAGAACAAAAGAAAGCGGAATACGGCCAGCAATTCGCCAAACAAAACGGAACAAGCGGAATCGCCGACGATATTGAATTTTAAAGGCCACCGGCGTCATGAAAGCGACGATTCGTTGAACAATTTGGTGCTAAAATTGTATACAGATAGTACACAGAATAGCAGATTATGGATCAGATTATCGCACATTTAGAAAGAGACGAGCCCCAGCTCATCTCTTGGTTTGAGCACCTGCATCGCCACCCCGAACTTTCGATGAAGGAAGTTCAGACGGCGGAATTTCTAGCCGACACCCTCCGTGAGTTGGGATTTCGGGTAGATACGGGGATAGGCGGGTTAGGAATCGTGGCGAGTCTAAGTTCAGGCGATAGCGATAAAACCATCGCTCTGCGGGCCGATTTCGATGCCCTGCCGATTCAAGAAATCAATGATTTACCCTATAAAAGTCAGCAGCCCGGGGTTGCGCACCTCTGTGGTCATGACGGGCATTCGGCGATGTTGTTAGCAGCGGGAAAATACCTGTCCCAGACCAAAAACTTTAACGGTACGGTGCGCCTGTTATTCCAACCAGGCGAAGAAACCATGGAAGGCGGACCGGCGATGATTGATGACGGGTTATTCGAACGCTTCCCCGTCGATGCCGTCTTCGGTATGCACAACATGCCTGGACTAGCATTAGGAAAACTATACTTTACCCCAGGCGAGGTCATGGCCGCCGTAGACAATTGGGAGATTGAGCTTACCGGTAAAGGAAGCCACGGATCCATGCCCGAGTTGGGGATCGATCCCGTCGTCGCCGGTTCATCCCTAGTGATGGCGTTGCAAAGTATCGTGGGTAGGAATCTAGCAGCATCGAGTAGTGCAGTGGTTACCGTAGGCGCCTTTCTAGCCGGGTCAGCAGGCAACGCCATTGCCCAATCTGCACGGCTTCGTTTGTCTATTCGCACCAAAACACCAGCTAATCGAAAACTCGTTTTAGATCGTGTTCGAGAATTGACCAGACATCAGGCCGAAAGCTTTCGCTGTCAGTACGAAATTCGAGAAGGCACTCCCGGCGCCGTATTGGTCAACGATCCCGATGAGACCAGCAAAGCCTATCGAATTGCTAAAGCTGCTTTTGGGGAAGACCAAGTGATCTATCCGGGGCCAACATTCCTCGGCTCAGAAGATTTTGCGTTTATGTTGCAGCAGCGTCCAGGCACCTATTGTTTTATCGGAAATGGCGATACCCCTATGGTACATCACCCTCACTATACGTTTAATCAAAAAATATTAACACGAGGGGCTGCCTATTGGGTGACGCTGACCGAGGGCTATTTGAATTAATTTCCACTGTCGCTACAAAAGCAAAGGCGGCGAGTTTAACTCCGCCGCCTTTATCAGGATCCACATCCGCCATAGCGTCAAGCTGACCAGAACATGGCCAGTCTTTCGGCACGATTAACGCGTTTGTCCGTCACCGTACACGTAATACTTATTGGTCACCAGTTGCTCCAATCCTAACGGCCCGCGGTGATGTAATTTATCGGTGCTGATGGCCAGCTCTGCGCCGACACCCATCGCCCCACCGTCGGTAAACCGGGTAGATGCATTGTGGTAAACCGCTGCGCTATCTACCTGTTCCATAAATTCATCGGCCTGCTGCGCATCGGCTGTGAAAATCACATTCGAATGCCCTCCACTGTATTTGTTGATCCAACTGATGGCCGATGGCAAACTATCGATCGTTCCGATACAAATTTTCGGGGCGAGAAATTCCTCATACCAAACCGACTCATCCGCTATCGGTTCCGCACCTTCTAGAAGCGGCAAAATGTGCTCATCGGCCAACGTCTGAACCGAGTAAGGGGCTAAACGCTTCTTAAGTTCTGCGAGCTTCCGCTCCAGATCACTGGTTTTTGAATCAATTAAAATTTTGTCTAGCGCATTACATGCACTGATTTTATCCATTTTTGCGTTCACCACGACATCAAGCAGTCTTTCCCAGTCGGCATCACTTGCAATATAGGCGAAGTTATTCCCTCTACCACTAACCAGGACGGCGCACCGAGCATGCTCTTTTACAAAAGCAATCAATTGCTCTCCTCCACGTGGAACGATCAAATCGATCGGTTCATCGGGGTTTTTCAGGAAGGCTCGCGTAGCCTCACGATCCAACGTGATGAGTTTAATCCAATCTGTCGTCAATCCATTCTGCCGTAACGCGTCGTGCCAGCACTCCACCAACATTTTATTGCTATGAATCGCCTCTTTTCCACCCTTCAGCAGAATTTTGTTATTCGCTTTAAACGCCAAAACCGCCGCCTCTATGGTGACATCTGGACGGGATTCATAAATAATCAAAATGGTACCGAAAGGTGCCGTGCGGTTCTCAATTCGCAGCCCGTTGTCGAGCACACCCGACGAACG
>DXCW01000152.1 GCA_019115805.1 Candidatus Sphingobacterium stercorigallinarum | reverse complement strand
GCGTCAATACGCTGTTTTTTTTTGTGAAATACTTTGTGGATCCCTTCCAGTTTAATCATATCGTGCACTTATGGCGGTTGATGCTCATCCAGCGGCCTTCCGTTACCGACGAAGTCGCTGTTTTAAAGTCTACAAATATAGTAGATTTCTGGCCGAATTCAGATACCGAGCATCGAATTTAGTGAAATCCATCGGATAGCCGAAGGGCAGCCTTTGTACACGCGGCTTAGGGGGCCCATGAAAAAGTGCCAAACCCGTTAGGAAGTGGCACTTTGACATCTATTGATCAAAAGTAAAAAATGGACAGGTAAGTTGCTTATTGCTTTTCCAGAATGACGTCAATTTGGGTGTAATAGAGTTCCGTTTTTCCTTCGAAACCCGAGTCGGTCCCAATGATGACCCACATTTCGCCTTTATCGTTGCTGCGCGCTGTAAATTCACCGGATCTCTCGATGTGCGTAAATACATATTCCTCCAAGCCATTGGCGACATCACCAATGACAACCATATCTTCGCCGTCGGTGCAACATTGCTGAATTTTATCGATGTTCATGCGGTGAAACTGATCGTCATGCGGTGAAGAAACGGGTTCCACCGCAGTGAGACCTATTCCCAACCCAACTGCTTCACCCGGCGCGCCACCCGCACCAACCCCTCCACTGCGGGCGTTAGAGGCGACTGCTACAGTAATGTGGCTTTTGTAGGTGGTCAACGGCTGCAGATCGGTGATTTTCCGGGTCAGGTACATGAATAGATCGTCGCTTCGATTCATGCCGGATATTCGGTAGGCCTGCCGCTGCTCGTCTAAGGGGGCGGGCAGCATCGCCAATCCTTCCTCCAGCTCATAGCTGGCCACATGATCGGCGTGATATTCGGAGAAGCCAGCTTGCCAACCGTCCTTCCCTTCGTTGAAATCCGTACTCCACTCGATGGGGTCATCGGGATGACCGGAGTTGTTGTCCTTGGAACAACTCTCCAAAAAAATGATGCTCATGATCAGAAGTAAATAGCCGGTTCGCTGTTCCATATCTGCTGCGTTTTCCCTCGTTTATGACTCGTTTTTTTAGGGAACAGTTGAAATGGAAAATCGTTGGAAAATATTTTTATGCGGAGTTACGCAACCCCTTGCCGTTCATTAGCGTCTTTTATAGCAGTAGATAGCTGATTTTCCGTGGCTATAGACGACAGACAACATGGCAAGACCAGTCGCCTGTGGGGAGCGTAAACAGTTTGAATGCTAAGAAAAGATCAGTAATTTAGTTAGATGATACGCCCAATTCACCATTATTGCCTCGTTTTGATGCTCCCTTTTCTCGTCCTGCTAAGCCCCATGGCAGGGTTACTTCCGGCAACGGTAGATCCTGCTGTACGTTCGTCTACTTTTCAGGAAGTTAACGCGTCGGTGTTCAAAGCCGCCACCTATAATATTCGCTATGACGCAGCAGCGGACACCGAGTCTGGAAACGGATGGGAAATTCGTAAAAAGCCGGTGGTCGAGCTGATGCAGAAACATGGGTTTGATATTGTGGGTACGCAAGAAGGCGATGCCGGACAGCTCGCGGATGTGTTGGAATTGATGCCCGGTTATGCGGTGACGGCCTATCCATACGGGGGAAAGGGCGATTTACATAATGCCGCGATTTTTTATAGAAAAGATCTTTTTGAGCCTCTGGATCAGGGGGTGTTTTGGCTGAGTGAAACACCCGAGCAGCAAAGCATCGGTTGGGATGCCAGTGATCCCAGAATATGCCAATGGGTGCACTTGAGGGACCAGCGTAATGGCAAGGAGTTTTATTTTTTTAATGCACATTTTTACTGGCGAAACAAAGAAGCAAAAGCGCAGTCCGGTCCACTGATTGCTCGGAAAGTTAGCGAAATTGCTGGCGACCGTCCTGCCTTTCTGGTGGGCGACTTTAATTCCACGGCGGAAACGGATCAAGTGAGAGCGATTGCGCAGGTCTTGGATGATGCGTTTGACAAGACGCAAATCGAACCAAAGGGTCCGGAAGACACCAATCTCGGTGGTGGGAATTTTATAGGGCCGCCCAAAGGACGCATTGATTATATTTTTGTCAGTCCACAGATTCAGGTCAGGGATTACGAGGTGTACGCCGATCGCTACGGTTCGAATCGGTATCCATCTGATCACTTACCTGTCGCTTGTCAAGTGGCCTTCTAAAAGGATAGCACAGGTCCTTAGTCAGCGGACGAAAAAGAAACATAGCACGATCATTCATAAAAAAGACGGAACTTATGCGGACGCTTTATTTTATTTTCTTGCTCGGTTTTGCCCCTTATGCAGTGGCGCAGGACAACAGCAATGTTTTCGATGAAATTCAAGAGAACTTTTGGTATTTACCAACCCCCGATGGACAGGCCCGATTGGGCTTGACCTACATTGGACAAGGCGATACGGTGGTCGCATTGCACGGCGGACCGGGTAATAATTTCAACTATTTAGTGGATGCTGTAGGGGATCAGACCGACACCCATTGCTTTTTGTTGTTTGATCAGCGGGGCAGCATGTACTCTCCGGTAGCCGATTCTTTGATTCAGGACCTGACTTTGGCACAGTTGGTCGACGATTTGGAGGCCATTCGTATAGCCACGCAGCAAGATAAGCTTACCTTACTTGGCCATTCGTTCGGGACGTTGCTGGCGATGTCGTACTACATGACCTATCCCCAGCATGTGGAGAAACTCATTCTGACGGCAACGATGTTGCCATCGGTTTCCCCGGAAAAACCCTTCGCGGAGGAACTCAAAGGTATACATGCCCGAGTAAAGGCGATGCGTGAGCGTCCGATGGTGCAGCAGGTGCTCCAGGAGGAAGGGCTGTGGGAAGAAGAGGGACTAACTCCCCAACAAGTGTCCCAGCGCTACAAAATTACCGGACTGGCCAGTTTTAATATGATCGATCTCTCACAGTGGCGGCGCTTCAAGGGCGGACGGGTATTTTATAATGCGCGGGTGGACGGTGCGATCGGAAGCAGCATTCCGGATACCTATGATATCCGGCAAGCATTGCATACGCATCCGGTACCGATCTATATTATTCAGGGCGATCAGGACTATATTGACCCCGCTGCAACCCGTTGGAAGAGCATTGCAGAGGCCTATCCAACGATTCGCATTCAGGTCGTGCCACAAACCAGTCATTATGTGTGGTTGGATGAGGCTGAAGAATTCTCGCGTTTGCTGGAGGACGCGCTGCAAGCCCCTGCGAATCGAAAGTAGCGCATACCTGCAGTGGTACCAGACGGGGAGCTTAAAAACCGTACGCGATACTGGCTAGAAAATGTCTAGGCATCGTTGGGTTCACCGTGCTCCATCCCTTAAAGTAAACTTGATCACTAAGGTTATTCCCTTTTAGTCCGATTTCGTAGGACTGATATCGGTAGGTAATACTGGCATTGATCAAGGTGTAAGCGGGGAGGATAAAGGGTCCCGTTGGCAGGCTATTGGTAGTGATGTTTTCGCTGGCGTGATTGACTCCCAGTCCCAAGCCCAGTCCTTTGATCCATCCACCTGGGACCGTATAGTTTGCCCAAGCGTTAAACAGGTGAGCCGGTCCGGCTTCGGTAGGGCGGAGGTTGTTGACCGATTCGGCGGC
>DXCW01000151.1 GCA_019115805.1 Candidatus Sphingobacterium stercorigallinarum | reverse complement strand
ACCGAAGAGCTATCCCTTCTGCATATTCAATGAACCGATACGTCGGTTGAACTACTAGTATGTACTTGTTGATTTTATTATCATGAAAACGAGAATATCTTTTTTGTTCTTGCTTTGTGTATGGGTAGTATCCTGTACAAAGGAGAAAACGGACTACCAAGCGGAAATCGAGACCATCGTGCCGAGTTACGATGATTTTGAAGAAGTCCTGCAGGTGGACTTAGGACATTACCAAATCTTTTTAGAATCCCTAAACGGAACGCTCTATACCGGTTATAATGAATTGCGCGCGAGAGTCATGGACAGCCGCACGCAACAGCCAGCAAATGGCATAGAAAAGCTTACTTTTCTACCGATTCTACAGCTTGAAAATCAGAAAAGCGATTCCGGTCCCCATCAATATCAGCTGAGTTTTCAGGCCGATAAAGGGTATTATACGGGTTTTTCTGTTTTTCCCCATGCGAGTGATGCGGAACGGGAATGGGAGATTTATCTTGGGGTAGAGTCGTCTGATCAATACGTCCAAGAATATGCCGAAGTGCAGGTTCATCCTCAGGAAAATAAAAACTTGAGTATGACGCAGTTCACAGGAAATGATCAGCAGGACTACTATATCGCTCTGATTTCGCCACAGGTTCCTAAAGTGGCCGAAAATGAGCTTGTAGCGGGCGTCTACAAACGTGATTCCGTTGTACCGGCGGAGGATGATGAATTTCCAAATCCGCAAGCGTACCGTTTTTCCGTAGTCGACGACTATACGCTCCAACTGGATCCCAGAATGCCCGAAGCATCCATGGGCAACCATTCTTCGCCCGGGAACAAAGATCTTGTACAATCCCAGGACGGATGGTATCGGGGGCTAGTGAATTATACCATGACTGGTAATTGGACGCTGAACCTGATGATGCGGGATCAGGCAGGAAATGTGATTAAGGGGACGCCCGTACCTGATGCGTTCACCCCAGGAGTGGAAGGTGTAAAAAGCGAATTACATATCGATATTTTATTTTAAGCATATGAACAAATATCCATTGGTTTGTGGATTATTTTTATGGAGTATATATTCGGCCGGTCCGCTATCTGCGCAATCCAGGTTGGACAGCCTGCAGCGATTAAAGGAAGTGACCGTGACGGGCAAATTCAACAGAAAGATTCAAACCGACCTGAAAATGGCGGTTTCGGTAGACGAATTTTTGGCCTCTTCTCAACAGATCAGCTTTATTAAACGAGGCGCTTACGCTTGGGAACCCTTATTGAACAATATGGGCGCTGAACGGACGAACCTCACGATCGATGGCATGCATATATTTGGCGCATGTACCGATAAAATGGATCCCATTACCTCCTATGTGGAAAGCAATACGCTTTCGAACGTTGAGATTACCTCTGGGCAAGAGGGTGCCCTGCACGGGTCTACTGTGGCCGGGAGCATCGATTTACAACGTAAAGCAACGCCCTTTGGCATGGATAAAAAGTGGAGCGGCGCCTATCAGACGGGGCTGGAGATGAATAATAAGCAGTTTTTTAATCTGGCCAACGTGGCTTACTCCGACGAGAAATGGGTCATCGATGCCAGTGGAGCGTTTCGAAAAGCAGAAAATTATCACGACGGAAATGGTCAAGAGGTCAATCACTCACAGTATACGAAATTTAACAGTTCGCTGGGCGTCGCCTATAAAACTGGATCCCTTTCATCGCTGCGTGTGGATGCCATCTTTGATCAAGCGAGAGACGTGGGCTTTCCAGCGCTTCCGATGGACCTCTGGCTGTCTCGGGCGCTCATCACCTCGGCAGCCTATAAGCAGTTGTTTTTGGACGGATTGGTTACATCCTGGGATACCAAGGTGTATTATAACGCCATTGAACATTATATGGACGACACCACCCGCCCGGAAAATTTAGTGCACATGGACATGCCCGGCTGGAGCAGTACCTACGGCCTAGTGTCCAGACTGGATTTGCAAAAAGGGGATTACCGAGCGGAAATCCAGTTGAATGCCTATGAAAACGTGTCGATTGCGGAAATGCGTATGTACCCTCAGGACAGAAGCGAACGCTCGATGTTTGCGTACAGTTGGCCTTGGGTGACCAGCAGATATGGCGGCGTCTCGGTAAATAACAGTCTAGCGCTTTCTGCGTCGAGCGAAATCGGCTTTGGCGGATCTTTGGGCACGCACTACAATCGCGTTAAATATCCGGAATTCAATCGCATATTCCATCCCGATGCCTCGGCCAGCAAGACGAGGTTGCTTCCCAGTTTACACGCAACGTACCGAGTACACCTGGCCCCGTTTAATTTTACGATAGGGAGCGGGTACGGTCACCGAGCACCTTCGGTTTCAGAGGGATATGGGTATTACATCTACAACAGCTTTGATCGCTACGATTATATTGGCAATCCCGACTTAAAAAATGAAGTTTCGTACGAATGGAATGCCAGTGCGGAGTTCAAATCGGATCGTTTAGTGCTTCAGGCGAGCGCCAATTATTTTCACATCGAAAATTATATCGTTGGAAAAATATTGGATATGGGGAGTCCGATGAATTACCAATCGGTTGGGGTAAAAGGATATACTTCATTGGATTATGCGCGGCTGTTTAATGTATCTATTCACGCTGACTATGATTTGCTGCCGCACCTGCACTGGAGCGGCGCGCTAACCTATGCCAGGGCTCGAGATCAAGATGGAGGGAATTTGCCATTTATCAGGCCGCTGAGTTATCAGACCGGTTTACACTGGATGCATGGGCGCTTCGGGATCCGAAGCTCGGTCAGCGGCGATCTGCGACAAGTGGACTATAGCGTGGCGTATGGAGAAGATCAAACGCCGGCATACGCCATTTGGAATGCCTCTGCCGATTATGCGTTTCCATTGGGAAACCAGCGGCTTGACGTGCAAATAGGCGTGGAAAATATATTGAATCGGTACTACAGTACGTATGCCGATTGGGGGAATATACCGAGGATGGGAAGAAACATTTTTACTTCGTTAAAACTATCTTTTTAAGCGATGTACGTCACATTACCTAACTGCATGATACCGACGGTAAGAACCGTCGTTTCGCACCCCATCGTAGTTACGCGATCCGGTGCGCCCAGTACCTTGAGACTCCATGGGGGGTCTTACATCATGATATTTATACATTCAAATCACATCTATTGTTAGACTAAAAAACACCACTATGATGATTAAAACGATTCAAAAGTATTTTATTTTTTCTTTTTGTGCATTTGCTGTCGTCAGCTGCAGCAAAGAGGAGAACGACAGCAGTACCTTGGTCAACAAGGTTCAACTTAACTTTAACAATACGTTTGACGGTGAGCCGATTGTATTGGGGGACGCCCATTCCGACGAGGCAACCGTGCAGATTTCAGCTGAGGGCCAAGCGCATTATTTTTCCGAGTTGAAGTATGTCATTAGTCAGATCCGCTTGGTTAAAACGGATGGAACCGTTGTTCCTTACCATATAGAAGATCTGGATAAAGGTGCGCATGTCATCGATCAATCAAAATCGGAGTCACTCAGCTTCACTATGGAAGATATTCCCGCAGGCCAGTATGTTCAGATTCAGTTCGGTTTGGGTGTCCCTGCTTCGCTAAATACCTTAGATGAGACACGTTTCCCTGCGTTCTACGCGGCAGCTGGAGCAAACGATACGGAAATGATGTGGGAGTGGGGTTCGGGTTATCGATTTGTAAAACTTGAAGGGTTTTATGGAAGTGACCACCAGGAACTCTCTGTCCATACGGGAAGCACCGTAGAAGGCGAAGAGGGCGAGTATACGCAGGGGGTGGATGCCTATCGTGAGATTCGCTTGGATTTTGACGCGCCCATTTCAGTGGGGAACGATTGGCCGATAGTGGTTATTGAAGCCGACTTTGATCACTTGCTCAGTGGGCACTCCCACAGCATCGAGTTGAGCTCGGGAACTGGAGCGGACGATAACGCTACGCCAAATAAGCATTCCTCGGTACAGATGTTGAGATTCGTGGATAATCTCGGTGGAAATGGAAGCGATGATGTGCAAGGCATGTTCTCAATCCAAGAAGTCAATCACTATAGTAACCCGTTAA
>DXCW01000150.1 GCA_019115805.1 Candidatus Sphingobacterium stercorigallinarum | reverse complement strand
TTTTAAAAAAACTGAAATTATATTAAATATTTTAGCTTGATTATTATCATATTTGTGTATTCTATAACTAAAAATGAAATTATTATGTATTTATTGGGTGAAAAATCTAAGGTTCCAATCTTTTTTATGGGTTTTCTGGTTTTTATGTCGCTCTTTTTTGTAAAAGAGCCTATTGTGACACAAGATGCAGCGTTAAATGCAGCCGATGTATCTTGGATGTTAACTTCGTCTGCCTTAGTTTTAATTATGACCCCCGGTTTGGCATTTTTCTATGGGGGGATGGTGAAGAAAAAAAATGTGATTTCCACGATGCTGCAAAGCTTTATCTGCATGGCCGTTGTTGCTGTTCTTTGGATTGTGTTCGGTTTTAGTTTGGTTTTTGGGGAATCGGTCGGCGGGTTTATCGGGAACCCCATGACGTACTTCATGTTCAATAACGTATTGGAAGGACAGCCATGGGAGGGAGCGCCTACCATTCCTTTTGCCTTATTTGCAATCTACCAGTTGAAGTTTGCCATTATTACACCCGCGTTGATAACCGGTGCTTTCTCCGAAAGAATTCGCTTCACTTCGTATGTGCTATTTATCTGTTTGTTCTTTATTTTTATTTATTCACCTCTGGCACACGCCACCTGGCATCCTGATGGTATTTTAATGAAAATGGGCGTATTGGATTTTGCAGGCGGCACTGTGGTACACATGTCAGCTGGCATCACTGCACTGGTGGCCGCTCTGTACTTGCGGAAAGGAGTGGAAACCCATATTCATCATCCAGCGAGAATCACCTACGTGCTTTTAGGAACCGGTCTGCTATGGTTTGGGTGGATTGGTTTTAACGCTGGTTCCGCGTTTTCGGCATCTGAATTGGCCGTTACCGCATTGATCACGACGTCTACAGCGTCTGGTGCTGGTGCCCTGACCTATATCTTTTTCGATGCAGCGAAGGGGGTAAAGCCCTCCGCAATGGGGTGCTGTATCGGGGCGGTGATTGGTTTAGTCGCCATTACTCCAGCGGCTGGGTTTGTTACCGCCGGTCACTCCCTAGTGATTGGTGCCGTCGCTGCGTTAATCAGTCGTACCGTGATTACCTGGCGGACCCGATCCGGGATCGACGATACCTTGGATGTCTTTCCTAGTCATGGGGTAGGTGGGATGGTTGGTATGCTATTAACGGGAGTGTTTGCAAGCCAGTCAATTAATCCTGCTGTGACCGAACAGGGACTGTTTTTCGGAGAGAGTAGTCTTTTCGTTACTCATTTGGTGGGATTGATTGGGGCGACCGTTTTCATCGTTATCATGGCAATCTTGCTGCTAAAGATCACTGATTTAATTACACCTTTGCGGGTAACCGATGCTGACCAAGACAGAGGATTGGACCTATCGCAACACGACGAATGTCTCTAATTGTAGTGTGTCAGTAGGAGGGCGGCCTTTTTTTACTGGCTAATGAAACATTTTTGTCGTTTTATTGTTCTATTCTATGAAAACAGTATAAGAAAGGAATCCTATGAATCTATTAAAATATACAGTCATTCTCGGCGTATCGATCTGTTCTTTAATGTTTATGGTCAGCTGTAACAGCGGTACAGAACAACAAGAAACAGGCTCTGAGCCGGCAGAGAACGGATTGAGTGAGCGATACAATATCAATGCACCCGATGAGGAGTTGATGAATGTGGATTCGGCAGAAACGGATTCTGCTATAATCGATTCGACTGATACCGCCCAATAATTACATTCTTTTATATTTTTGTTAGTCTAAAAAGCCTGTTCCATTTGTGTGCAGGCTTTTTTTATTCCACAAGTCGGTAAACTCGCCAGTTATTTCGTGGGTGGACGAATCACGAGTCGAGAATTAATCCTAAGTTTGGGAGATAAATGGTAGCTCGTTAATCATAAGGTATGATCCTTTTCGGATGTGTTTTAGCAATTTTAGTCGGTCTCACGCTCGCACTTGTGGGGAGTGGTGGAACGATTTTAACCGTTCCCATTTTAGTATACATTATGGGGGCGGATCCGGTATTAGCGACCACGTACTCCCTATTTGCCATCGGACTGACTTCGTGCATCGGTGGGTTCATGGGCGTGATAAGGAAGGAAGTGGATTTAGCTAAAGTGTGGAGTTTTGGGCTGCCCTCTTTGGTGGTGGTGTACATCACCCGATCCTTCATTTTACCCATTGTGCCTGACGTGATTGCTGTCGCTGGTTACGCCATCGCGCAAAGTGACCTGTTGATGATGTTATTTGGGCTGATTATGCTGGCCTCCTCGGCGAGTATGATTGGCAATACCCGAAGAACACTTCAGGTGCCTAGCCGGTCGCATGATTTTCCGGTTGAAATTATTGTATTGCAAGGCGCTCTAGTAGGGTTGGTAACGGGGGCTGTGGGGGCTGGGGGTGGCTTTTTAATTATTCCGGCATTAATCAACTTCTATCGTATGCCGATGCGGCGGGCAGTGTCTACCTCACTGGTTATTATTTCTATCAATTCATTTTTTGGACTAATGGGGGATCTGGAAAAGATACAAACGTTTGATTGGCTATTGTTGGGAGGCTATACCTGGGGAGCGGTATTGGGTCTGGCGATTGGTCTATATTACGCAAATAAAATTCCCGGCAACCGATTGAAAGTAGGGTTTGGCTATCTCATCATGTTGGTCGGTTTGTACGTGCTGGTTCGAGAAATTTGCAAGATCTGGTAGTCAAAAACAGACAAAATTGTATATTGAGGGACTAAGCTAGAAATCATGCCCATAAAAGTTTTTTTACTGTACATCTTAGTTGCGAGTATTTGGTGTGCCGCACCCACAAACCAATTAGCAGCACAAACATCGCGTGCACTTCCCGCTACCTTTGTAGAACTGCCGGACCCGCACGCGGGCTCGTCCGATTGGTCGGGTTTAGATTATGCGTTGCACAGTTCTTTTGTGACAATTGATAAGCGATATCCGAAGTCGGAAATGCCCAAAATCGACGAGAAAAGGGAATGGAAGGTTGCTGGCTGGAAGGGCGAGGTGCTTTCCGCTCAACTGTTGTTATGGACTAAACAAACGATGTCCGGGGTGCAGGTGCGCGTCTCCGATTTCGTCAATGTAAGGAATCGGCAGGTGGTAGATCTCGCCGTGGAAGCCCGTTTTGTGCGGTATGTGATGACGGATGAGTTTGCTGAAGGATGTGGACATCGTAAGCCAGAAGATTTTGCGTCGTCGTTATCTCCCGACCTGTTAGATGACCTTGACCAATTCGATATTCATGCCCGTACAGCAAGACCCGTTTGGTTAACACTACCGATCCCAAGGCATTTAGATGCCGGTACGTACCGTGCAGATATTCAAGTGTTAGTGGGGACTGATGTAGTGGATACGCTGGTTTTAGAATTGGACGTGATCGATCATCTTTTGCCTGAGCCGAAGGATTGGACCTATCATTTGGATCAATGGCAGCATCCTGCTGCAGTTGCTAGAGTAGAGGGCGTTCCGGTATGGTCTGATGCCCATTTTGACGCCATGCGGGGGGTCATGCAGTTGCTGGCCGATGCTGGACAGAAGGTGATTACAACTACATTAAATAAAGATCCATGGAATGTCCAAACTTATGACCCTTACGAGGATATGATCGTATGGACGAAACACGCGGATGGATCTTGGTCCTACGATTACACGGTTTTTGACCGTTGGGTGAATTTTATGATGGATCTGGGTATTCAGGATATGATCAATTGCTATTCGCTGCTTCCATGGAACAACGAGATCCATTACCTGGATGAAAGTCACGGCGAGTACGTCACACTATCTGCAGAACCGGGAACTGCTAATTTTAAAGAGGTTTGGACGCCTTTTTTGATGGATTTCGTCAAACATCTGGAAGCAAATAATTGGCTAGAGATCACAAATATAGCGATGGATGAGCGGGAACGTGAGCAAATGGACGCTGCAATTGCTCTGCTCAATGAAGTGGCTCCGGAATTGGGGGTATCCTACGCCGATAATCAACAAACTTACCAGCGTTACCCGGATAGCGATGACATCAGTATCTCGGTCGGACATCCGTTTTCCAAGGCGGATCTTTTGGATAGACAAAGCCGAGGTCTTATTACGACATTCTATATCTGCTGCAGTGACGAATTTCCCAATCAATTCACTTTTTCCCAGCCAGCTGAATCCACTTATTTAGCTTGGTATGCTTTGGCAAATGGATTTGATGGGATGTTGCGATGGGCTTATAATTCGTGGGTAGAAAACCCGCTACAGGATTCTCGCTTCCGGACCTGGCCGGCAGGCGATACGTATATTGTATACCCGAAAGGCCGATCTTCAATTCGATACGAACGACTTCGAGAAGGCATTCAGGATTATGAAAAAACGCGAATCGTACTCAACGCATTGCACGAGCGAGGTAAAGAGAATGAATGGAAACAATTAAAGGCGGCTATTGATAAATTATCAGCGAATCAGCGCCAGGCACTTTGGAACCAGTACCTGAATGATGCGAAGGCCTTGGTCAACGAGCTCTCTCGGGCATTATAGCTGCTTGACGTCCTTCCTGCCGAATCGAGAAACTTAATTGAGGTCAGTGCAAGGGAATATTTTTTTGGATAATTTTCTTACATTAAGGGCTGAATTTAGTGCACATGTGTTTATTCTGGGACTTTATCAATTAGATTACTGGAAGACTATACAACCTACCAAATTTTTTATAAAATGATCGACATAGCTCTCAAACGATTCTTTAATTTTGTCGTATTGGCCATCTTGCCGTTTTCCGCTAGCAGCCAGTCTACTAATTTGACCTCCTATGTAAAACCGTTAATCGGTACATCGAAAATGGGTCATACTTTTCCAGGGGCAACGGTACCGTTCGGTGCGGTGCAATTAAGTCCCGATACCGATACCATTCCCTATGCTATTGATGGAACATACACTGGAGATGTGTATAAGTACTGTGCTGGTTATCAGTATGATGATCCCACTATAGTGGGATTTAGTCATACCCATTTTTCCGGAACCGGACATTCAGATTTGGGCGACATATTGGTGATGCCCACGGAAGGGAAGGTGCAGTTGAATCCGGGGACGGCCGATCGCCCTGAAGACGGATACCGATCTGTGTATAGTCACGACCGGGAACAGGCGGAGGCCAATTATTATAGTGTTTGGTTGGAGGACCATCAGATTCAGGCAGAGCTCACAACGACCACGCGAGTAGGTGTACATCGTTATACGTACCCTGAGTCCGATCAATCGCATTTGATCGTCGATTTAAACGCAGGTATTTATAACTATGATGGGAAGAATGTATGGACAGTGGTTCGTGTGTTGAATGATTCGACAATAACCGGCTACCGACAGACCAATGGGTGGGCTAGGACGAGAACCGTTTACTTTGCGATTAAGACATCCAAGCCGTTTAAAAATTACGGAGCGCAATACTTGGATCGGAATGTACAGTACAAAGGGTTTTGGCGTAAGTTTGATCAGGAAGATAATTTTCCAGATTTAGCTGCACACGACATTCGGATGCATTTAGATTTTGATACAGATGCGGATGAGCAAATCCTGATGAAAGTTGCTATAAGTCCGGTAAGCATGCGAAATGCATTAGAAAATATGGAGGTTGAGGTTCCTCATTGGGATTTTGAGCAAGTGGTAAAAGAAGGTAAATGCCGATGGGAAACAGAACTGTCAAAGTTTCAGGTGGAGATGCTGACTGAGGAGGATTTAGTTAATTTTTACACCTCTGTATATCACGCTAATTTGATGCCGACAATCTATATGGATCATAATGGACAGTATAAAGGACTGGATCACGAGGTGCACCAGGCATCTGATTTTATCAATTATACCTCATTTTCGTTGTGGGATACTTTCCGTGCTTTTCATCCCTGGTTAAACTTGGTAGATCCAGAGCGAAATTCGGATATGGTAACGTCTATGTTGGCACATTACGACCAATCGGTCCTCAAGATGCTACCTATATGGTCACATTACGCAAATGAAAACTGGTGTATGAGTGGATATCATTCGGTTTCTGTTATCGTAGATGCGATCCTCAAAGGCGTATATCAGGGAGATGCCATGGCCGCATTAGAAGCTTGTGTGCAAACGGCGAACACTCGACGTTACGAAGGAATTGGCGCATATATAGATCTGGGGTATGTGCCAGATGATGTGAACGCAACGTCCGTGTCAAATACCTTAGAGTATGCATATGACGATTGGTGTATAGCGCAGTTGGCCATGAAGTTAGGTCAAGATGATGTGGCTAAAGAGTTTACCAGGCGTGCCGGATCTTGGAAGAACCTATTTGATGAGCGGATTGGGTTTATGCGACCGAAAGACAGCCAGGGGAACTTTCGTGAACAATTTGATGTGTTGGACACGCACGGACAAGGATTTATCGAAGGGAACACTTGGAATTACACGCTATATGTACCCCATCAGCCAGAGGAATTGATGGAGGTGCTCGGCGGTCGGGCAGCATTAGAGCTTTATCTGGATTCGTTGTTTACGATGGATTTGCCGGATCGGTATTTTGAAAACACCGAGGACATTACGCGTGAGGGGATCATTGGGAATTATGTGCACGGTAATGAACCTTCGCATCACGTGGCTTATTTGTACAATCTTACCGCAAGCCCATGGAAAGCACAAGAGCGGATACGCGAGATTATTCGACATCAGTATCACAACGGTCCGGCAGGTTTAGGAGGGAATGACGACTGCGGTCAAATGTCTGCTTGGTATTTGTTCAGTTCACTTGGATTTTATCCTGTAGCGCCTGGTGATACGTATTATTGGCTAGGTAGTCCGCTGGTCAAGTCCGCTTCTATTCAACTACCTAATGGCCGTCAGTTGCAAATCAAAGCCAGTAATCAATCGGAAGACCATGTGTATGTGAGTCAAGTGCGCTGGAATGGTCATGCGCTTCGCGATTTTAAAATTGCACATGAGGATTTGGCAAAAGGTGGCGAGCTGGAATTCGTGATGTCGGCCGAACCGGTAATAGCGAATTGAAAATCGCAAATGATCAGCTTTCTTTATGATGGCGAAACATGAATTCATAGATTTCGCCACCATGAAAGAGACGTTCCACACTTCCATGCGTCCCTCCCGGTATGATGGTTAATGTGGCATCAGCGTCCTGGTTGCAATCCTTTATGGCTCGGTAGATTTTCTTTGATTCCGATGCCGGCACCGCTCTGTCGGCACTGCCGTGTTGGATCCAGACCGGTACTTGTGTCAGGTTGCAGGCGTATTGAGCACTTCCACCGCCGCAAATCGCGACCGCCGCTGCGATCCGGTTGGGGTATTTTCCCGCGACATCCAAGGTACCGTAGGCCCCCATACTCATGCCGCAGACATACACCCGGTTTTTATCAGCGGGTTGCTCGGCTAGGACTTGGTCTAAAACGTCAATGACTTTATCAGGGTTCCAGCCGTTTGACGTTTGTGGAGCGATGACAATGGCTTGAAGATCTTTGCCGCGTTCAATGGCGCGAAGGACTCCATAGCGTTTCACTCGATTCAAATCGTTTCCCGATAAGCTGCGGCCGTGTAAAAATATGATCACGGGTAACTTTTCATTTTTATTGGATATTTCGGGGATCTGGAGCCAATAATTGTAACCTGTTTTTGTAGTGACGGCTCGAAGTTGACCGAAAATTACCTGGCTCTGCAAGCCAAATAAAAACAAGAGTACACAAATTTTTATCATATCTTTCCGTGTAAGAGTTGGTTTGTGAATCGCGGTCAACACGTTTGTCTAACGCGGGGTAAAAATAGTAAAGGTTCACAATTTGTCAAAATATTAGCGGTGATGGAATGAACGGCTAAAAGGGCACTTTATTGAGAAATGATGGCGTCAATTTTGCATAGATATACGAAATTAACGTCTGTGGCGTTCAAAAAGAAAATATATATATTTACGAATAAATGGATAAGCCCCAAATTGATATTGAGTATTGCCCGAGGTGCGGTTGGCTACTTCGTGCAGCATACATGAGCCAAGAACTCTTAACCACCTTTTCCGACGAACTTAAATCGGTGAGCCTATCGCCAAGCCAGCAGAACGGTCGTTACACGATACGCTTGAATAACGAGATCCTTTTTGATCGGAAAACGGAAGGCAGGTTCCCGGAAATAAAGGAACTCAAACAATTGATTCGGGACCGTGTGAATCCCGAGCGTTCATTGGGGCATACCGATCGTTAAACCAAAATCGGCTCGTTATCATCGATTATTTCTTTAACGGCTAGGTGCCGTTTCCTACTAATAATGGCTAAATTTAAAGCCCACCGTAAGAAAATTTATATTATGCGAATACTACATACCGCCGATTGGCATCTGGGCAAAAAACTAGATTATTTTTCTAGATTGGATGAACAGAAAGAGGTTTTGGAAGAGATTTGCCAAATTGCCGATCGTGAAGACGTCGATTTAATCATCCTAGCCGGCGATTTATACGATAATTTTAACCCACCTGTCGAAGCGATAGAGTTGCTGTACCGAACGCTGAAACGCCTGTCTAAAGAAGGAAAACGGCCGGTAATTGCGATAGCAGGAAATCATGATTCTCCAGATCGCGTGGATTCAGTTGATCCGTTAGCGAGAGAATGTGGCATATTTTTTATCGGCCGGCCTAATCAACGGATCTCGCCGCTAACCGTAGACGGTTGCTTTGACGTTATTCGTGCTGAGGAGGGGTTTCTTGAAATCAAAATTCCTAAATACTATTACTCTGTTCGTATCCTGCATACGCCATTTGCCAATGAGATTCGATTGAAAAAGAACCTCGGCCAAGACGATTCGAATGCGAATTTGCAGCGGATACTGACAGACCATTGGAGAAACTTAGCGAGCCGGTACTGTGATAACTATGGAGTGAATATACTCACGACACATACTTATATGTTAAAACGAAATGGGGAAGTGTTTGAAGAGCCGGAAGGTGAAAAACCGATACGTTTGGGATATGCGGATCTACTTTATTCGGATATGATCCCGCCTTCCGTTCAATATACCGCTTTGGGGCATTTGCACCGTTGTCATAATATTGCACAAGATGCGGCGCCGGTTGTGTATTCCGGTAGTCCATTGGCCTACTCATTCTCCGAGTCTGGTCAGCGCAAACATGTTGTCGTTGTCGATCTCGAGCCGAATCAACAAGCAGCTTATAAGTTAGTGGATTTAAGCAGGGGGCGTCCGTTGAAGCGGAAAAAGGTGAAATCTATTGATGAAGCGGTGCGTTGGCTTCAGGAACATCAAGAATGCTTAGTAGAACTGACGGTAGAGTCGGATACCTTTTTGAATGCTACCGATTTAAAGAATCTATACGGTGCACATGATGGCATCATTCATATTGTACCGTTGATCAAGAATTCAGAATCGACATCAGACCAAACTGCTTTGGTCAATTTGGATCAAGACATGGAAGGCTTGTTCTCCGATTATTTTCGTAGTCGGTACGGACAAGCACCTAACAACGAATTGATGGCTTTATTTGATGAGACCATTCACGGGTCACAGGATGTGGAAGAGGGAACAGAATATTAGAAATTAGTTATGCTACCATTATATTTAAGTTTGGAGGGTTTATACTCTTACCAAAAAAAACAGTCTATTGATTTTACGAAATTAACCGAAGCGGGGCTTTTCGGTATCTTTGGTGCCGTTGGTTCTGGTAAATCTTCTATATTGGAAGCGATCAGCTTTGTGTTATATGGCGATACCGAACGTTTGAACCGGACCGATAAGCGGGCCTATAATATGCTTAATTTGAAGTCAAATCGAGCGATGATCGATTTTGAGTTTTTAAATTTTGAGGGACGAAAATTCAAGTTCGTTTGTCAGTGGAAAAGACGGAAAAACTTCCAGGATACCACGTCGCCCGAACGAATCGCTTATGAGTGGAAAGATGAGGAATGGCAGCCTTTGGAATCGGCTGATGCAGCGAAGGTCACCAATCTTTCCTATGCGAACTTTAGACGTACCATTATTATCCCACAGGGGCAATTTAAAGAGTTTTTGGAACTCAAGGGTAAGGATCGATCGGAAATGATGAAGGAGATCTTTTACTTAGAAAAATTTGATTTGGGCCCCAAAGTAGCTCAACTTCAGATGAAGAACAACAAAAAGCTTGAGAATTTACGGGGTGCGCTATCGGGCTACGAAAGTATTTCGACGGAGGCGTTAGAGCAGAAAAAGAAGGAAGTCGAAGAGGCGAAGAAAACATTAGTCGAGACAAGATCCAGCTACCAAGACTTACAGCAGAAGTTGCAGTCCTTGCAAGAGCTTCGCGATAAGGGGATTGAACTGGTAGAAAAGGAGAAGCAGTTCAAGGAGTTAAGTGCTCGGAGGACCCGCGTTAAGCAGCAGGAGGACGAATTGAATCGTTATGAGAACACGGCGAAAGCCTTCGTTGAACCGCTCAATCACATCCAATCTCTGAATGCGGAAAGAGATGTGTTGATTCACAAGATTGAGAATTTTAGAAGCGAACGGGAACAGCACTTAGCACATATTGATAGGCTGGAACGGAAGATCGACTCAATTAAAAGTGATTATTTAAACATAAATACTTTACGTGCTCAATGTGAGGATTATAAGTATATTGAACAAATTAAAATAAATCAACTTAAGGAAGCCGAATGCAACCGTCGCTTGGCTAAAGGAGATCCAATTGTCGAGCGTGCTAGACAGGCTGAAGCCGAACTTAAGACTAAGCTGCTGAACACCGAAAAGTCTCTTGAACAATTAAAAGCGGATAAAGTCGATACCTCGCAACTGATTGAAATGGAGCAGTGGTATCAAAAAAATAGAGCATTTAAACAACAAGAGGATCGTTTGCGAACACAGATGCAGCAGCTGACCAAAGACATTGAACAGCAGGTGGAAAATTTCCAGCAAGTTGGATATACGTCTGATAACTGGGAGAGCATGTTGCAGACGGAGCTTATACAAATTGAGAACGAAGAAAAAGCTCTTTTTGAAGCCCAAACTCAGCTTCAAGTGCAAGCAAAATTTGCTCAATACGCCGCTGATTTAAAACCCGGGGATCCTTGTCCGCTGTGTGGAGCTTCGGAACACCCCAACTTGAGTACGGCACATGATGTCGATGCCGATAGCAAGGCGTATGAGGAGACGCGAGAGGAGCTAGGCAAGAAGCGGACGCGATTCGAACAACTGAAAAGCAAATTGACTCGAGCAAGCATTACGCTGCATAACAAGCAGTCTGCCATTGATGAATTTCAAATTGAACTAACGGCATTGCGGGCGGAGATTGAAGCGCACAACAGCCGATTCAACTGGAGCGGTTATTCCGCAGATGATACTGAGGCCTTTGAGACGAAGAAGGCCATGGTGAGACAAGTAGAGCAAAGAAATACGAATCTCGAAAACGAGATTAAGAATATACGTGAGGATATCCAGCGCAGTCAAGATAATATCCAGCGGTTCCAAAAGGAGATCGAAAGCATCCAGTCGGAAAAATCAGTCGCCGTTGGCATGCGAGAGCAAGCACAGCAGGCGTTGCAGAGCTTAGATTTTAGTGAGTTTGAAAGCAAAGATTTGGAGGAGGTACGCGAGGAAAGACAGCAGCTTACTCAGCGAATTGCACAGATTGAGAGTAGTTTTTCGGAATTAAATCAAGAATTACATCAGGTAAAAACCAAACTGGCTGAAATCGCTGGCCAAAATGGAGCTGCAAAGGATCAGTTGAGTCAATACAATCAGCAGATAAAAAATCGACAAGAGCATATTGCGAAATTATTAAGAGAGTTTCAATTTGCGGATATCACCCAAGTGCAGACAATCATTCAGCGGCCGATAGACGTCACTAGAATTCGACAGGAAATTCAGCAATATTTTGTGAAAATTGAGGTAATGGAAGCACAAATAGCGTCGCTTAACGAATTTTTAAAGGAGAGAAAGTTTTCCGAGGAAGATTTAAAAACCACCGCTCAATTGTTTGAGTTTAAAAAGGAAGAACTGGAGTTGCAGTTGGCATTGGCTGGCGGGTTAGAAAGAGAGTTGGCTCATATTACATTGGAATTTGGGAAAAAGGAAAAACTGGTAGAAGAGTTTGAGTCGATCAATAATCGGGCGAGTAACTTGAAAATTTTAGAAAACCTATTCAAAGGGAATGGCTTTGTGAATTATGTGTCCAGTATTCACCTACGTCAAATGTGTGAAATGGCGAACGTGCGTTTTCACAGATTGACAAAAAACCAGTTGAGTTTAAGTATCAATGACAGTAATGAGTTTGAAATTGTGGATTACTTGAACGACGGGTATCGTCGTTCGGTGAAAACCTTGTCGGGTGGCCAAAGTTTTCAAGCCGCATTGTGTCTGGCTCTTGCTTTAGCCGAAAGTATCCAATCGCTGAACAAAGCGGACCGGAATTTTTTCTTTATTGATGAAGGGTTTGGCACGCAGGACGCCGATAGTATTGATACCGTATTCGATACGTTGCAGTATTTACATCAAGAAAACCGAGTGGTGGGCGTGATTTCGCACGTAGAGGAATTAAAGGAACGGATTCCTCGTTCCATTACTGTAGTGAAAGATGCCAATGAGGGGAGTGTGTTGCGGCCATCGTGGATCGCTTAATAAATGCGATTTCGGTTTGCCATATGGCGTCCTGGAAGTCGATAGACGGTCAAAGGGCTTTTTGTACCCATTGCAGGAACAAATGGCAGTGCATATTCTCTAGGTTGGAGAAGGTGATGAGAATATTATTTCCTTTGATGGGGTGAAATGTTTCTGTCCCACGGAATACCTGTCGGATTACTCGATGAGTTGTTGGTAGTTCTCCGGATAGAGTTCTTGAATTTCCAGGTGTGGATACAGTAGTGATATCATTTAAGGCTTTGAGCTTTGCATTGAAAGATTCTGCTGAAGCATTGGTGCTTCTGTTGTCGAAGTAGTGTAGGATGTACTGATGGTGGGCTGCAATAGACCTCGCTACACTCTCAAAGGATGATATCCCCGCATTCTCTATCTGGTTATGCCACAGCCCCAGTTTGGTAAACGCTATCTTTTTGTCCTTGCATTTGTTGAATATGTCACCCAAGGCAATCCCAAGATCATAAGCCAGCTTTAGCTTGGGAAACCGGATGAACAACAATTCAGCCCGGTGTTTCTGGCTCTCGGACCATCTGCTCGGATGCTTGAACAAGAGATGTCTCGATCTGGCTAATAGTTGTTTCAGCGTATCTCCATTGGGCAACAACTCAGGCTCATATAGGTTCCCCCGCTTTCGCGATTCCAGTATTTTCTTACTTTCTGCATCCAATACCTCCCAACGATACTTG
>DXCW01000149.1 GCA_019115805.1 Candidatus Sphingobacterium stercorigallinarum | reverse complement strand
CGCATATATTTCCGTCGTTCGCAACTCCTTATGGCCAAGCATTTTTGAAACGGTATAAATATCCTCACCGGCACTGATCAGAAGTGTAGCATTGGTGTGCCGAAAAGAATGGAAGGTTATGTGCTTAGTTATTCCTGCATTCATCGCCCATTTCGCGAGTAAGAAATTGTTATGCGAGCTATAAGTCAGTCCTTTGAATACATATTCTTGTGAATCAATAGCAGGGTTTCCCAGCTCTTTAACAGCTTCTTCGGTGATAGGCAAAGTTTCATAGGACTTTGTTTTGTTCTGATTAAAACGAATAAAATAACCTTGATCCTCTGAGTATTGTAAATCGATCCATCGTAACTTCAGGCAATCTCCCCAACGCATCCCTGTACGGATCGACCAAAAGGCCGCCCTTTCTAAAACAGGATTATCACAACGAACAGCTTTTAATTTTTTGACTTCATCCAACGTCAAAAATTCACGGAAGCTTTCCCCTTGTGGAAATGCCTTAATCCTCAAAATAGGATTATGGTGAAGATGCTTATCTTCCATTGCCTGTTTTATAGCTGCACGGAACTTATTGAAATAGCTATATTTTGAATTGACTGACAGTTTGTAAGCCGAAGATTTCTTCGTGTAACAGCTATCCAAATAGTCCTTAAACCCTTGACAAAAAGCCTCATCAACCTCTGACATCAGGCATTGACCCTTGGTGTAATCTTCCAAATAATTATAGGTAGATAGCCAATTGTCGTAATTTCCTTTTGATGTATAGCGCTTCTTGACGATACTTTTGAAATAAGCTAGAAAATCAAGATCCTTGCTTGAGATGAAAGGCATATCAAGTGTCTGACCGAGCAGATCCATCTGCCACTCACTTTCTATTTTCTTAGCCTTAACCAGGGTAAACTTATTATGTTCCCGTTCGATCTTGTTGTTTGGCTTTTCAAACAAATAAAGGTCTAAGAATTTTCGACGAGTTTCTTTCTTTTTCTTTTCGTCATAGATGGGTGGATAGATGTCCAAGTAAAGGCTGGTTCTACCAGACTTGTTCTTTTGCTCACGTAGCGTAACTCTGTAAGATTTCATAAGATATTAGTTTTTAAAATTTGTACGTCATGTACGTGGCGAAATCAAAAAATACAAACCACGTACAAAACCATTAAAAATGCATCGTTTCAAAACTAATGCATTACAAACAATAAAGGATTGAAAACAACTCATCTTCAATGCTTTATATTTATTTACTAATATCTAGTTATATCCAGTAATATGCAACTACTTCCCGATGCAAAATTTACCAAAAATAGTCCCCAGAATGTCGCGGTCGATATCGATATCACCCGTTATACTCGAAATGTGACGTAAGGCATCTCGTACGTGGTGCGCTAGCAGATCCCCCGGTAAAGCCATGGCCAACCCCTGCTCTACATCCGAAAGCGCTTGTAGTGCCAATTGAAGAGCTTCTACGTGCCGCGCGTTGGTGACAATTTGTTGATCTTCAACGGCCATTTCCCGTATTTTATCAACCAACACGTTTCTAAGCGTCGTCACGCTATCATACGACTTAGCTGTAATGGCGACAATCGAGTCGGTATATTCAGGAACCAATCCGGCTTTTATATCCTCATCCAATTCGTTCGGAAAATATCCGCCCTCTAAGTCTATTTTGTTTCGTACCAGAATGACGATCAGACCAGCATAATAGAGTTCTTTTATTTGCT
The DNA here is from genome assembly GCA_019115805.1 of Candidatus Sphingobacterium stercorigallinarum. GTDB lineage: Bacteria > Bacteroidota > Bacteroidia > Sphingobacteriales > Sphingobacteriaceae > Sphingobacterium > Sphingobacterium stercorigallinarum. The sequence goes on along the minus strand of DXCW01000149.1, from coordinate 2,124 downwards.
GGATGACCTCCTCTGCCGTATTGGCGATATCATCGTATAAATACAGGAGTACTTTCGCCTGGCGGACTTTTTCTTTTGCTTTACTCACCCCGATCGCTTCAATCGCATCGGTGGTCTCTCTCAATCCGGCCGTATCGATGAACCGAAAAGTAATTCCATCCAAGGTAATTGCCTCTTCGATGGTATCACGCGTTGTTCCGGCAATATCACTCACGATGGCTCGTTCTTCGTCCAATAAGGTGTTGAGTAAAGTAGATTTGCCTGCATTTGGCTTCCCTATAATTGCTACTGGAACCCCGTTTTTAATGGCATTTCCATAAGCAAAGGAATCAACCAAGGTCGCAATATGGGATTGCAGTTCTTTAACCAAAGCTTCAAACTGAGAGCGGTCTGCAAATTCGACGTCTTCTTCACCAAAATCGAGCTCCAATTCTAACAGCGAGGTGAAGTTGATCAGCTGCTCGCGCATTTCCTGAAGTTTATTGCTGATCCCTCCCCGCATCTGATTCATTGCCACTTCATGTGAAGCTCGGTTTTCTGATGCAATCAGATCGGCAACCGCTTCCGCTTGCGATAGGTCCAAGGCACCGTTTAAAAACGCTCTTAGCGTAAACTCTCCCGCTTTCGCTGCCCGTGCTCCTTTGCGGATCAATAAGCCAATAATCTGTGTAATAATATACGTTGAATTGTGCGTGGAAATTTCCACCACATTTTCGCGGGTATAGGAATGTGGCCCGACAAACAAAGTCACCAATACCTCATCAATGATGTGTTCTCCATCTCGAATGGTACCGAAATGCACCGTATGACTCGCCTGCTTGCTGAGGTCTTTTCCCTTAAAAACCTGATTGGTGAAATCAATAGCCTTTTCACCCGACAAACGGATGACGGCTATAGCCCCTTCAGCACCGGGAGAAGTGGCCAGTGCAACAATGGTATCTGGAGAAATCATGGATGTAGACATGCTGCAAAGGTACATATTTTCGGATTGTGACGGGAGTAAAGTCCGCACGGCTGTAAAAAACGACAGGACCCCCAACTCAGTAGGAACCCTGCCGCTCACGTAAACCGTGACAACCGCAAAAACGAATCTATTCCTCTGGACGAAGACCGAGTCCACGCCATTTCAAGTAAATCCGACTCCCGATGTAGGTATCGTGGGAGGATACGTAGTGTAGATAACCCCGGTCGTGTAAGTCACGTATGCAGCGGTAATAATTCCGCATCGATACCTTTGCCATAGAAGCGGTAATGCGTCCGAAAGTTTCCAGCGGTAGTTGGCACGCGACATCCAGCCATTGTCGAAGCAATGCGTTGTAAACAGCGAAATGTGCCGGTCCCAGGGTGGGGTCTTTTTCTGCCTTATCGTAAAATTCGGCATGTACGGTCAGAAACAATTCCCACTGTTCCGGCCTCAACTCTGCTCCTTCTTTTTTCCAGTTTTTTTTTCGACGTCCTCGCTGTCTGATTCAGACTTATTTTCATGCTCTACAGGCACTTCTTGTTCAACACCTTCCGGTGACGCTTCTTTTTTGTTCCAGAGCCGCTCCAATCGCCCTCCTCCCGGATCTTCGTGTACATACTGTACAGCCGCGAAGGTCTCATCGTAAATTTTAATCGTTTTATATTTCGGATTGGCTTCCAAAAATACCGGAATGTCATCCTCAACCAACTCCAAAGTCGCCGATTGTCGGTTACCCCGATGTAAGGACTGACATAGGGCTTCCCTCTCTGCTGCATGCGCCCACTCCTGTATCGGTAGACGTTCCAGCTCGGTGTGCAAATCAAATCCATAGTTCGCTGAGAATTGCTCAATCTGATAATTGCCTTTTTTATCCATCACCTGCTTATCCAAACGCATCCAGGTCGGATAAGACTCTCCATTTTCCGAACGTACCGTCTTATATACCGAGCGCCCGTGAAGCAGATTGTACGCTTCTTTGAGCGTGAAATGATAGGGTTTACGGATAAAAAAGACCTGCGATTCGATGGATTCCCGATTCTTTCGACACACTTCCAGTCGGTAGGAATTAAAAAAGTAGAGATCCGTTTTCCTGGATTTGGTAAAATGAAGCGCGGCAGTTAAATTCTCATAATCGTTTCCCGCCCGATAGTACAATTCGA
>DXCW01000001.1 GCA_019115805.1 Candidatus Sphingobacterium stercorigallinarum | reverse complement strand
ATGATCCGCATCGGCGGGAAAATGTGGGATAAAAACGGAGCGGAAAGAGATACGCTTGCGATGATTCCTGATCGTTGTTATGCGGGTGTTTATCAAGCAGTCATTGCCGATTGTAAAGCGAACGGTGCATACGATCCAAAAACCATGGGCTCCGTGCCGAATGTGGGACTGATGGCGCAGAAAGCGGAAGAGTATGGGTCGCACGACAAAACATTTCAAGCCAGTGCCGCGGGAACCATTCGCGTGGTCGAGCCGGACGGCTCGGTACTGATGGAACAATCGGTGCAACAGGGTGATATTTTCAGAATGTGCCAGACGAAGGACGCCCCCATCCAAGACTGGGTGAAATTAGCCGTCAATCGGGCTCGTCTTTCTCAAACACCAGCCGTCTTTTGGTTAGATGAAAACCGTGCACATGACCGCGAAATTATTAAGAAAGTAAATGCTTATTTACCGCAGCATGATACGGCGGGATTGGATATCCGAATTTTGGCTCCTATCCAAGCTACCGAGTTTTCGATCGAGCGGATCCGTCGTGGAGAAGATACGATTTCTGTCACAGGTAACGTGTTACGAGATTATTTAACAGACTTATTCCCTATTCTGGAACTAGGGACTTCAGCAAAAATGTTGTCTATCGTTCCGTTGATGAATGGAGGAGGGTTGTTCGAAACGGGTGCGGGAGGATCGGCACCTAAGCACGTCGAACAATTCGTCGATGAAGGATATTTACGTTGGGATTCATTGGGAGAGTTTCTTGCTTTGCAAGCGTCTTTGGAGCATTTAGCACAGACTCAGGGCAATCAAAAAGCGCAAGTATTGGCTGATGCCCTTGATGAGGCAAATGCGAAGTTCTTGGCTACTGATAAATCTCCTGCTCGTAAAATAGGACAGATCGATAATCGGGGATCCCACTTCTACTTGGCACTGTACTGGGCAGAGGCCTTAGCAGAACAGTCGGCAGATGCAGACCTTGCAGGCGCCTTCCGAGCGTTTGCTCAAACCTTAAAGGACCAAGAAGCGACAATCAATGAAGAATTGATCGGATCACAGGGGCAGCCACAAGAAATTGGTGGTTATTACTTCCCTAACGATGATTTGGCTGCTAAAGCAATGCGTCCTTCTGCGGCTTTAAATGCGGCGATCGAATCGCTTGGTTAAATGATAGTCAATTTTTTATCTCAAAGAGACCGTATCAGTATGTTTTGATACGGTCTCTTGCTTTATCAGGTATGATACCATCGCCGTCGCTTCCATTTTTTATTCTTGAAATGATCTGATGCGCTGTGCCGTCAACCGTACCAGTCGAAACCGGTATTCTTTCGCATACAAACTAGGTCGTATCCCTTGAATAGATTTGTTTAATACTGTTGAAAGTGGTGATTTTAGAAAGCACTTGCATGTACTTCGCTTATAAATTCACTTTTTTAAATCATTGGATCATCTCTTCGATACTTGCTCATTTCCTTGCCTTCGGGAAATTGGATTTTTAAAGCAAGTTGTTTACTTTTAACTAAATGATTACTAGTTAAACCTTAAATATGATTCATTCAAAACACAATAGACGAGGCTTCCTGCAAAAGGGGGTATTAGCTGGTGTGAGTGCATTGGCGGTGCCGAATTTACTTTTTGCACAATCGCGTACATCGGAAAGAAACGCAACATCATCGGAGATGAAGTTAGGAATTGCCGGATATAGCTTCGTACAGTTTAATTTAGAGCAGTCACTGGCCATGATGCGGCGGATGGACGTGCGCTATCTTTGTATTAAAGATTTCCATTTACCATTAGATAGTACAGCCGAGCAGATTGCCACATTTCATGCGACGCTTGCTGAGTCGAACGTGACGGGCTATGCGGTTGGACCCATCTACATGAAAACCCAGTCGGAGATCGATAAAGCCTTTGATTACGCGGCACGGGTAGGTACGCCACTCCTTATCGGTGTGCCGGAAATTAAGGATTTGCCTTACATCGCTCAGAAAGCGGACGAAACCAATATTCGTTACGCCATCCATAATCATGGGCCTGAGGACAAAGTGTATCCGAATGCAACGGTGATTTGGAACCACATTAAAGATTTGGGGAAAAATATTGGTTTGTGTTTTGACATGGGACACAACATGCGAGATGGAGAGGATCCCATCAAAGATTTGATTCGCTATCGCGAACGCATCTTTGACCTACATTTAAAAAATGTAACTGCTGCGACTGCCGATGGGACCACTTGTGAATTAGGACGTGGAGTGATTGATATTCCAGCGTTCACTAAAGCATTAAGAAAAATAAAATATGAAGGTTGTTGCAGTCTTGAATTTGAGAAAGACATGAAAGACCCTCTTGCCGGGCTGGCCGAGTCCGTAGGGTATTTTCGTGGCGTACAAAGCGCGATGTAACCTTTCGGAGCTTCTGAGGCAATCGGTGTTTTCCTGCGTCCGCTTCGTAACTAAGCGAATTATGAAAATACTTCTACTTTCCATTCTGTTTCTTGCGGCGACAGCGAACGCCCAGAATAGCTTTCAATTATCGAAATCTGGGAAGAATTCCTTTCGTTTTGAAATCAATGGAAACCTCGTGATTGTTCCTGTGAAGATCAACGGATTGAACTTATCGTTCTTGTTGGATACCGGCGTAAAGGAAACCATTCTTTTCATTTCAAAAGAGGACTCTATTCCACTAGAGAATGTACATCAGGTGCGTTTTTCCGGTATAGGCATAGAAGACGGTGTGGCTGGGATGTTGTCTACGGGAAATGAAATGGAAATCGGAGGGGTGTTGGTAGACAGTGCGCATACACTGTATGCGATTGATGCAGAGGAATTGGATATTTCCAGCCACGTAGGTATACCGATTAACGGCATTGTGGGTAGTCATTTTTTTCAGCATCACCTGATAAAAATTGATTACCAAAAACGCAAGATTTCCTTATACGATGCGTTTGATTACTCGGATCGACTGGTTAGAGGGTACACGCGTATACCTATTGAGATTGAGAGGAACCGACCTTATACGCAGATTGCTGTTCAGCTAAAAAAACAAAAGCTTTTAGCGGCCAAGATGTTGGTAGATATGGGGAATTCCGATGGCCTACTCATCTTTCCCTTCTTAGTGGATTCTCTGGAAATCAGTAAGCCGTTTATTTACGATTATATCGGTAAGGGATTTTCTGGAGTCATATACGGTTATCGAAACCGTATCCGGGGATTCGACTGGGCTGGATTTCATATCCATGAACCCATAGTATCCTATCCCGACTCCAATGCGGTACATGCTGCCAAGCTGGCGAAGCATAGAAAGGGATCGGTGGGCAATCAGGTGTTGCAGCATTTTCATGTACTGTTTAATTATCCGCTTGGCGAAATGTACCTTAAACCTAACCGGAAATTTGGAAAGCCATTTTCCATCAATATGACTGGTCTAGATGTACGCCACGATGGCTTGGAATGGAAAAAAAGTCGAGTACGTGCGACACTCGCATCAAGGAGTGAGCAGGCCGATGGACAAGGCATCACCGTTTTTCAGGACGAAGCGTTTCGATACGAATTTTCGCTGAAACCAGTTTATATTATTGGCCATGTCCGGAAAGGGTCTCCGGGAGATCTAGCGGGTGCACGTCCGGGAGATGAACTACTCCGAATAGATGGCAAACGCGTGCAGAACATGAAGTTACAGCAGATCATTGGTCGGCTACATCGTCGGCGAGGGGATCTCATGAAAATGTTAATCCGCAGGGGAGAAGAAGAACTGCAGCTGAAGTTTAAGCTGGTCGATCCCATTCCATTTGACGAGTCGTGAGGTGATGTGATCTGAGATCGAAATTCTGGGGCGTATTTCTGAATGAAAAAAGCGAAGCCGAGTTCGTAATTCCCTCGCGCTTCGCTTCACATGTTTTTAGGTAACAGTCCCCAATTGGGTTACTCGTTTACTACCCCCATCTTACTGAATTTATCAATGCGCTCTGCGACTAATTCATCTTCGCTTTTAGCGGAAAGTATTGCGAGATCATCTAAAATTTTCTTTTTAACGTTAAGAGCGGTGGTCTCCGGATCCTGATGGGCACCACCTAACGGTTCTTCAATAATGCCATCAATTAATTGGTTGCCCAACATGTCTTCAGCGGTCAATTTCAACGATTCCGCTGCTTGTTCTTTTTGATCCCAGCTTCTCCATAGAATGGAAGAACACGATTCAGGAGAAATAACCGAATACCAAGTGTTTTGTAACATGTATACCCGGTCTCCTATACCGATACCTAACGCCCCACCCGAAGCTCCTTCGCCAATGACGATACAAATAACGGGAACTTTTAAAACGGACATTTCTAGCAAATTTCGCGCAATGGCTTCACCCTGTCCGCGTTCTTCAGCTTCGAGGCCTGGATAAGCCCCCATGGTATCGATTAGTGTTACGACGGGTTTGCCGAATTTTTCTGCCATCTTCATCAAACGCAGCGCTTTTCTATAGCCTTCTGGATTCGCCATTCCGAAATTTCGGAATTGGCGTTCCTTGGTGTTCTTACCTTTTTGGTGTCCAATGACCATGACAGATTGCCCGTCGATCTTTGCAAAACCACCAATTATCGCTTTGTCATCCCGAACCGTACGATCGCCGTGAAGTTCTACAAAATCTTCACAGATCAGGTCTATATAATCGAATGTCTGCGGCCGCTCTGGATGTCTAGACATCTGAACCTTTTGCCAACCGGTCATCGTGCTGTATACTTCCTGTTTGGTTTGTTCTAATTTCACCTCCAGTTCACGGACGGTCGCCCCCATATCTACTTTCGTTTTTTCTTCGACCTGCTTCACTTTCTCGATTTGGGTGTATAGATCCGCGATTGGTTTTTCAAAATCAAATGTTGTCTCCATATTTATCTGATTGGTGTCCTTTTAAGCACCGATAACTTGCTTGTTTTTTCAAGGAAGCTAAGTTACTCGTTTTTTGAGAAAATTAAAATGTTTCTCTGCCTATTCGACCTTCAAAAAATAAGCATCGTACATTTTCAGCTTGATACCTAGGGAGTTTAACAGGTTGAAGCACGATTTGGTTTTGCTGAGAGATGAAAAAGTAATATATTCAATTCATGAATGCAAATCTAGCTTCTAAAGGAATGAAAGTTCCCTTTGTATTTATCGTCAAGGCCGTACTGCTTGCCCTATTGATAGCGGGTTACCTCTATTTTTCCAAACAAATAGGAGAAATCCAATGGCTGCCGCAGGTATTGCGGGGTTTGTATTCATTCTTGGTGCCTAGTCTCATTCTTTCGGTTGCCCGCTTTTTGATCTTGGTCGTCTATAGAACGAAAAATGCGAAAGGAGAGGTGCGGGGAAATTTCGTGTTGGGCGTGAATCGATTGACTGCGGTGCTCAACACCACTTTTGCCGTCATTGCGCTGATGATTAGTGTTGGTATAGATCCTCGTGATTTCATTGTCAGTATGACGTTTGTCGCGATGGCCATAGCTGTACTTTTCCGCGATTACATTACCAATATGATCAGCGGTTTAATCATTATGTTTTCTGAGCAGCTGTCCGTTGGAGATCGGGTTCGGCTAGGAGATCATCGGGGACGAGTCATTGATATCACGTTCGCAAACATCGTTTTACAGGACGATGAGGATGATATCGTCATGGTTCCCAATAACACGGTTTTTATCAGCACGTTTATGAATTTGTCGGCGCACCGATCCAGTCTTTTTAGCGTGAAATTTGAACTGCCCCTGGAAGCCGCCTTACATGTGGAGGAATTGGAATCGCTATTGAAGAATTCTCTGGATGCTCATCCGAATTTGGCTGAAAATAAAGGCGGTGTTCAACTAAAGGTGATCGATCTTGGGAAAGACTATGTCCGGTATAAGATCGACTTGTATGCCATTAGTAACAGCAATAGCATGCACAGAGAGTTGGAGAACGAGATTTTAAAGGAAATCATTAAGTTTGAACGCCAAGTTCTGTTTAAATCTTCCGCACTTTAACTTTTTTGACGAAGTGTTGCGCACTTTTCTTTAAGATCAGGTCCGCGCGGTAACGTGTAGGCAATATATTCTCATGAAGATTGGGCTTATTGATTTCATTCCAGATCTTTCGGGCCATTTCTACACTTTCCTCGGAATCTAAATTTGCGTATTTGTGAAAATAAGAGGCGGAGTTCTGAAAAGCTGTAGCCCTTAAGGATTCAAAGCGATCGATATACCAATTGACAATGTCCTTTTCATCGGCGTCAACGTAAATCGAATAATCAAAAAAGTCAGATACGAAAACGCCGTTTTTTCTGGTGTTCACTTGCAAGACATTGATCCCCTCTATGATTAAAATGTCGGGCTGCTGGATGGTCAGTTTTTGCTGAGGAAGAATATCGTACTCGAGATGCGAATAAACCGGTACAGTGACTTGCGTGTTCCCCGATTTAATATCCGAGAGAAATTGCAGCAGCCGCTTGGTGTCGTAACTTTCCGGAAAGCCTTTTCGATTTAAAATGTTACGCTTAATCAGCTCCCTGTTCGGGTAAAGAAAGCCGTCGGTGGTCACCAACTCTACTTTGGGTTCACCGGGCAATAAGGAGAGGACCTTTCGCAACACCCGGGCTGTTGTGCTTTTGCCGGCAGCTACCGATCCGGCGATGCCGATAATGAAGGGTAATTTTTGGTGATTGCGTTTAAAAAACCGGTTGCTCTTGACGTGTAACTCTTGAAAGCTATCAATGTGAACTTTTAACATTTGAGCTAAAGGAATATATACCTCTTCGATCTCGGCTAACGTCAATGGTTCGCCCAGTGCATTCAACTGATCCAAGTCTCGTTCTTTGATGGAATGGTCCAACTGACCATTAAGACGCTTCCATTGTTCCCGGCTAAATGTACGGAAACGACTGGTAAAAGTATGTTCAGCAACGAATGACATGGCTCAATTTATTCATATTTGCCTGCAAATATACAATCCCAGCTCAAATATCCATCATTCTGTATCGATTAGGTTACTTTCCACGACGATCGGATTGTCCAATATTTTTTGAATGGGGCATTTTTCGCCGATCAGCTGGATTCTTTTCTTCTGGTCCATGTCCAAGTCGCCCTCAAGAGAAATGTGGCAACGAATATAGGTCGTCTGCTGACGGTCGCTTTGTTGCACCTCACTTTGTAATCGTAGGTGGATCCGTTCAAGCGGCCATTCTTTTCGATCGGCGTACATTTTCATGGTGATCGCCTTACAGGTGCCCAGTGCCGAAAGAAGCAGTTGATTCGGTGCCAGTCCTTTGTTCTGGCCTCCGAGCTCCTCTGGTTCATCGGCGGTAAGTTCTAGATCGCCGTAACGAACTGTAGTGGTGTATTTTTCTCTACCTATCGTAACTTCAACGTCTTTGTTCATAGTTTTGATGGAGGATATGTGCCCAAAATCTCAAACGCTCTGGGCAGGTAAACGATCTCCGTTTCGTCTACACATTCGGTTAAATTAGATTCCACGTTTTAGACGCTATCCTTATATTTTTGTTCTAACATGCCTCGGATAATCAGCGCACCAGTTGCGGGATTCGTGGCAAGTGGCACATCCCAGAGGTCGCAAATACGCATGAGCATTTGTATATCGGGCTCATGTGCATGTTTCCCCAGTGGATCCCTAAAGAAGATAATCCCATCGATCGATCCCTCGGCCGCCATTGCTGCAATTTGTGCGTCCCCGCCTTTGGGACCAGAAAGTTTTAAATCTACGTTGAGGCCTGTTTGTTGAATGTAGGAGCCAGTGGTTCCTGTGGCGACTAGATTCGCTTTGGAGAGCTCCTCAAGATGATCTTTAACAAAGGCTACCATCTCTGCCTTTTTTCCATCGTGAGCAATGAGTGCTAAAGTTTTTGCCATGCTAAATTGTATTTGAAGGTTGGGTTTCCATTGAGGTAAGTTAGCGAAAATATTTGAGTTTGATCATACCCGTAGGGGATTTCGGAATTGTTTTGATAAGGTGAATCAATTGTCAAACTCTCGTCAATAGTCAATCAAACATGACTGGAATCATAAAATCCAGACGGGTACCTGAGGTAAATTTGCTAGCAATGAAAATCAAACGATTTGCGACGGTACGACACTGGTGTCTAATTGGGCTGTTCAATCTCTTGTTGGTCGCGATCTTAAGAACATTCATGCGTCTGGAGCACGTCAGTCCTTTTATGGGACAGAGGTCTACTAATGTACTTCATGCCCATTCCCATTTTGCTTTTTTAGGATGGGTCAGCGGGATGT
>DXCW01000148.1 GCA_019115805.1 Candidatus Sphingobacterium stercorigallinarum | reverse complement strand
CCTACGACAAAAAATGCCTGGCCATGAAAGGAAAAACTAAAGTTACTGCTTTCCGGATCATCACTCACCGCCGGATCCCAGACTTGGTCGTCGGACTCCCCATCGTGCAACGCCTGCAATTGCGTCCATAGGCGCTTTTCAAATTCCAGTTCAGTATCCACTCGGTCGGAAAACACGGCGATCATGGACATATACTGACTGTCCGCAGCGATCGTTTCCTGTAGGTATGTCTGCAAGTCATTCGCCAGAGATGAAGTTGTAGATGGACTTCCCATATCCTGATAGATACCGAATCGAAATTGATCCGTATTCATCGCCGATTTTGCACCCACACAGGGATACTCATCGGTGTCAATCTTATTTTTGAACGCTTCTTTTATTCGATAAGCCCGATCGCTTGTATCGCTAAAATCTTCGGGTCTAAAATAGGTCTGTATCTTACGCATACGGCATTGTTTTTAGTGCTGATCATCACCTACACGGCGAGGTCAGGTCAGCAACCTTCGCAGGGACTTCCATTTCCTGCTAAACACTCTATCCCGTACAATTGTTTACCAGAGCCCCAATCGCGGCGCTTTAAAACCACATAATAACCTGACAAACAAAAAGATAAACAACGCAACCTACAGAAGGTGCTTATCAGCCGGTAAGCCTCCTTTTCAACGCGCCGCATGCCTTATACATATTTAAAAAAAGGAAGGATGGCGTACCACATGATGTATAACAAAGACAGTATCAATAAAACATCAATTCGCTTTGGCTTATCTTCTCGGCGAGCAAATCTCCATAATAAGATCAGAACGAGACACCCGTGCACTACGAGCATGATGAACCAGTCTTGGAATAATTGAGGCCCCGCTAGTAGGTCATCCATCCGATAAGCGGCCAGGGGTGCGAGCAAGACGAAAAGTGAGGCGAAGTAACTGGCATTACGTTTCCCTAAACGGACAGCCAGCGTACGTTTACCTACGCGTTTGTCCGCCAGATAATCGGGTATCCCGGCCATAATGATCGCTGGCATAATCGACAGGAATAAGGGTAATCCGATCTGCCACGGGGTCACATTTGTGATGCTCCCTCCTTGAAATACAAATCCGCAAAGAATAACTGCAAAACTATGGGTAAAGGCCACCACACCCTCTCCCCATCCCCGATAGGACAAGCGAGCAGGCGGCGCGGTATAGGAAATACCCAATGCAAATACGCCTCCCGCGAGTCCGAATGTGACGAGCCAATGGTTTGCGGACTGTATGGCTACTGCGAAACATAGCAACACAAGCACCGCGATCAGTACCCGTGTGACACGGATCATATTCCGCTCGTTAATCTCGCCATCCACCAGCACTCTTGATCCGCCAGAAAAAGCACTGAAGTTTCGATTTAATCGGTCGGTCTTCTGATCGTGATATTCGTTATTAAACACGACGATCACTTCCATGATAAACAATAGGAGATAACCCAAGACGAATAGCCACGCATCTCTGAGTCCTGTCAATCGGGACGCGGCAAAAGATCCGGCGGCATAGGCAAAGAAGGTCATCGGATAAAACTGTAAACGAATGGCCTTGATCCAAGGGACGGCCGATCGCCAGCATCTTTCCACCGGAGAACAGACGCCGTGTTTCAACGTCAGTCCCTCCCGATATACGCGATCTAACCAATGTTCCCGCCTTTCGGTAGAGACATGTTTTACCGGCGAGAGGTATAAAGTCCTAACCGGCGATATCCCACAAAATTTAAGTGTTGCATTCACGAAAGACCGGCGGATCGGCGAGCCGTTGATCAATCGATCGATCAGTCTAGGGGTATCCATGGTGGTAATCACCTGAGCCGTGCGGGGTTTCAGCATCCGTAAGAACGAATCGGCTTGAATCTCTCTAAAAGCGAATCCAGGCGTTAACGTGCGATCGAGAAATCCCTTTAAAAGCGCCGGTACCCCGCCCCACCAAGTCGGAAACACAAACACCAAGTGGTCAGCCCAGCGGATCCATTCCTGTGCACGCAACACATCAGGTTCCAGGTGTTGCGCTTCCGGTTTAGGGGTCAACACATCCCTTTCGAAATCCAAATCCATTAATCGAATATAGTGCACCTGGGCCCCGGCATCCCGGGCTCCTTGGATATAACGATCTGCCAAAGCAGCGCAATAGCTATCCGCTCTAGGATGTCCCAATATAATCAAAACCTTCATCCTGTTTTTCCTACAGAACACGTAGCTCGCCGAACAGTTTCCAGATCCCATCCGTCCTCACCACAACCCCTAGCAGTGGGCGGGGCCCATTTACGCGGCAACAGTTGAGAAAAAACAGCCGGTAAGCCGCGATCACGGATTCTTTGACCCGACTCCGCATGTTCTGCTATTGTATCTGAAAACGTACATAAGAATTATTTGGAATGGTTTTAAATAACGAATGTATTTCGTATTTTTGCCGCCAATCACGCTTTTAATAGTGTCAAGGAGCCACGTTCATGTTTAACAATTCCGCAGTCTTAAAAGGACTATTAGTACTTGCACTGATTGTCTTATCTTTTTTCTCTGTTTTCGTTGGAGTGAGGGACATTTCGATAACCGATATCCACCGGCTCAGTGAGGACGATATGTTGGTCATGATGGTGAGTAGAATCCCCCGATTGGCCGCCATTTTGATCGCAGGCATCGGCATGAGTGTTTCTGGATTGATCGTACAACAGATTGCCTTAAACAAGTTCGTTTCCCCCACCACAATGGGTACATTGGATGCCACCAAGCTCGGCATTTTAATGAGTATGCTCCTGGTGCCCGCATCGGGTATTTACACCAAATTTGCTTTCGCTTTTTTCACTTCTGCCTTCGCCAGCATCATCTTCTTAAAGATGGCCTCGAAAATAAAATATCGCAGTTTAATTTTTGTACCGCTGATCGGTATCGTGTTCGGAAACATCATCAGCGCGGTGGCCACATTTTTTGCGTACCGATATAATGTTGTCCAAAACATGGAAGGCTGGTTGATTGGCGATTTCTCCTACATCATTAAGGGCAACTATGAGATCCTCTACTTAGCCATACCGGTAGTGATTATCAGCTATTTGTACGCAAACAAATTCACCATCGTGGGGCTAGGGGAAGATGCTGCAAAAAGTCTGGGATTAAACCATAAACAAATCGTGTATCTCGGTTTATTTTTGATCTCGATCACGGCTACCGTGGTCGTGCTGACCGCGGGAGTCATTCCATTTCTGGGATTGATTGTTCCGAATGTCGTGAGTTTGATGTTTGGAGACAACCTCAAAAAGACGCTCCCCTATACGGCATTACTGGGCGCAATTTTCCTTTTGATCTGTGACGTGATCAGCCGTTTGGTGGCCTTCCCTTATGAAGTCCCCATCGGTTTAACAGTTAGTATTTTAGGGGGCGTAATATTTTTAGTTCTGGTGTTAAAAAAGGTGAAATATGTTTAAAAATAAGGTAATATTAGCGGTTTTTGCCTTATTGCTGATTAGTATAGCAATATATGTATTCACCTTTATTGGCCGTAATCCCGATTTCGTGCTGCCCCGCCGCGGCTATAAAGTTTGGGCCATGATTTTAATTTCTTGTGCCATTGGCTACTCTTCTGTGGTCTTCCAAACCATTTCGGCCAATCGCATATTGACCCCGTCCATTATGGGATTCGATAGTTTCTACTTGCTCATTCAATCCATGCTCGTCTTTATGTATGGAGACAAAACCTATCAGATCCTCTCTAAAACCGACAATTTCCTACTGGCGGTCGTCTTAATGCTGGTCTTTGCTTTACTCATGTATGTATTTATCTTCCGGAAGGAAAGCAAAAGTATTTATATTCTCCTGCTAGTCGGTCTGCTGCTCGGAACATTATTTCGAAGCATTTCTTCGTTTATAGCCATTCTTCTAGATCCCAATGAATTTCTGTTTGTACAAGCGGCTATGTTTGCTAGTTTTGAAAACATTCAAGTCAGCTTATTGGGGGCTTCGACGATCATTCTAGTCGGCGCTATGGCCTTAGGATCGAGGTATTTCCGACAACTCGACGTCCTCAGTTTAGGTCGCGAAAACGCAATCAGTCTCGGCGTAAACTTCAATAAGCTGGTTCGTAACAACCTGATGATTATAGCGGTTATGGTTGCCGTATCTACCGCACTGGTAGGTCCCATCACGTTCTTAGGACTCCTAGTCGCCAATTTAAGTTACGAGCTTTTTAAAAGTTTCAAACACAGCATAACCGTCATCGGGTGTTGTTTACTCACCTCAACGGTAGTCATCGTTGGACAATACTTTGTCGAACGTGTCTTTAACATGAATACCACCATCAGCGTCATTATCAACTGTATTGGTGGAATTTATTTTATTTACATCCTTTTAAAGTCCAATAAGAAGTCATGATAGAGGTTAAAAATATATCCAAATCGTATGGAGACCGGATTATTTTGGATGATATTTCGGTACAGTTTCCAAAGGGTAAGATTGTCGCACTGATTGGGGGAAACGGTACAGGAAAAAGTACTCTTTTGTCGATTATCAGCCGTTTAGTAAAAAAGGATGAGGGCGAAATCAATTTACTGGACCAGGACGTGTATTCCATGACCAATCGCGAATTCGCGAAACGTCTTTCTATTCTGAAACAATCCAATCATCCCAATGTCCGTATTACCGTACGAGAGCTGGTTTCCTTCGGCCGATTCCACCACTCTCAAGGCCGACTAAAAGCGGACGATGAGCTAAAAATTGATGAAGCCATCGGTTACATGGTTCTTCAGGACATTCAACACAGTTACTTGGATGAACTCAGTGGCGGGCAACGGCAGCGTGCTTTTTTAGCCATGTTATTGGTCCAAGATACCGATTACATTCTGCTGGACGAACCGCTCAACAACCTGGATTTACGCCATTCTGTAGAGATTATGCGCATCCTTCGTAACCTGGCAGATAACTTAGGTAAAACCATCATCGTGGTGGTTCACGACATTAACTTTGCGGTATCTTACGCGGATTATATTGTCGCGTTAAAAGACCAAAAAGTCTTGTTCTATGGGCCAACCGAAGACGTTATCCAAGAAGATAAGCTGAAAGCCATTTTCGACTTGGATATGCGAATCGTTTCCCACAATAACTGCAAATATTGCATATACTTTAAATAAATATTACACATCAAATTTCCACCTTATGAGAAAAGTATTTATCAACCTCTTAGCCGGTGCGGCGCTATTAACAGCTGCTTGCAACAACAGCTCTAATGGAACCAATGATACCGCCGACTCCTCCTCAATGGTGCCCGTGACTCATTTATCCGGCACCAGCTCCGTAAAGACCAATCCAAAACATGTCGTGGTGCTTAACTTTGGTATTCTGGACACCTACGCTGAATTGGGACTCCAAGAATCGGTCAGCGGAATTGCCTTAGCCGGTACTCCCGAGTATTTAAAGGAATTCACGATGCAAGAAGGTATTGTCGATGTGGGCACCTTGAAAGAAGCGAACCTGGAAAAAGTCAACGAAATCGGACCTGATCTGATCGTTATCGGTGGGCGTCTAGCGGAAAGCTACGATGAACTTTCAAAAATTGCACCGACCATCAACTTGAATGTGGATAACGAAAAATACCTAGAATCCTTTAAAGAAAACCAGCGCATTATCGGCGAGCTTTATGGAAAACAGGAACAAGTTGAAGCGGAATTAACAGACATTGATGCGCGTATCGCAGCGATTCAAGCAAAAGCGCAAGAATCCGGGAAGAAAGCCCTTATTATATTGACCAATGAAGGTCGGATGAGTGCATACGGCAAAGGTTCGCGTTTTGGCATTATTCACGATGTATTTGGCGTTACTCCAGCCGATGAAACCATCGAATCGTCTACCCACGGACAATCCGTATCTAACGAATTCATTAAAGAAATTAACCCTGATATTTTATTTGTCATTGACCGGGGCGCGGCCATTAAACGGGAATCGGCAAGCGTAGAGCAATTTGCGAATGTGTTGATTCAGGAGACGAATGCCTTCAAAGACGATAAAATCATTTTCTTAAATCCAGAAACATGGTATCTATCTGGTGGTGGGTTAAAATCCATTAAGATGATGTTGGAAGAAATCGAAAACGCCATTCAATAATCCAGTCCGCAAAATGGTATAAGAGGCCCAAACAACTGCCTCTTGTTTGCTACATTTTCCCCTTGAGAAAAGGCACATGGCTTGCCCCTTCTCAAGGGGATTTTTTTTATCGAGTACCGAGGCGATTGCTGGTCCATTTGATGCAGCGGATTACTTGTCCCCCGAACAGCCATACGAACTTTCCATCCACTGCACTGTTCTCTTCATGATGATCTGCTCCGGTTCCATTTTACCGGTAGGGTCAAAGCGAAACAGTGCAGTCCCCAATTAAACGACACATTATGACGAAGAATCACGGAAAGAGCATAAAAAACGACAAACAATATGAAGCGCTTCGAGACAAAGGAATGGGTAAGGAGAAAGCGGCACGCATATCCAACGACCCTCAATCCAGCAAGAAAGGGGGGAAAAGCAACAACTTGGAACAGCGAGATAAAAAAGCCTTATTGGCAGAAGCAAAACAAATCGGCATCAAGGGTCGGCACGACATGAAAAAGTCCGAGTTAATTCACGCGATAAGAAATCACTGATTACATACCCCATGCCTCCTAGCTTACCCGCAGATCAAGCTTCCCATCTGTGCTATGTCGATTGTACAATTAAGGGTTATAAGCGGAAGCCCTCCTCCAGCGGCTTCTTATACTTCAATACGCGAGATCAGCCGATCACCAATCGGGCGGCGTTAAAGCGTATTGCTTCCTTAGTGATTCCCCCAGCCTGGAAGGACGTGTGGATCTGCGCCAATCCGAAAGGGCACATACAAGCCACCGGAATCGATCAAAAAGGGAGGAAACAGTATCGCTATCATGCCCGTTGGAAACAGTGGCGTCAATCACAGAAGTTCGAGCTTTTACGTCCCTTCGGGCAGCGCCTTGAACGCTTACGCCAGCGAGTCGCAAAAGATTTACGAAAATCGGAGTGGGATTTAGATAAAATATGTGCGCTGGCTATTGAAATCATCGACCAAACCTCCATTCGACCGGGTAGTCCAGCGTATCAGTTGCAGAACGGCTCTTACGGATTGACCACGCTTTACAAACGGCACCTGCAAGAACGGGCGGGAAATAAGGTGTTTTTTCGGTTTACAGGAAAAAAGGGCATCCGACAAGAGAAACAGATTAAAGGAAAAAAGCTTATCCAATTGCTAAAAAAGGTGCAAGACATCCCTGGACAGCGCCTGTTTCAATATGTCGATGACCAAGGCGTTAAACATCGTTTAGATTCGGGTCAGTTGAATGCATATTTACAACGGACAATGGGACTTCCGGTAAGTTGCAAGACCTTTCGAACTTGGAACGCTAGTATGGCTGCGTTAAATTATTTTATAACGCACTATCCAGAAGAAACCAAGACTCGGGCCGAGCAGGTTAAACGATCGATTGATTACGTCGCAGCGGTCTTGGGAAATACACCTGCTGTCGCTAAACAACACTATGTATTACCGCAACTGCTGGATGCGTTTGAAAAAGGGGACATGGATCGTTGGTTGAAAAACATGCAAAACGCACCTGCCTCTCAGCATCACGCGAGCGCTCAAAAGTACCTGCTGAAGGTCCTGGCGACTTAAATCCCGCAGCACGTATTGCGACTTATACGGCCGTCCGGGGTTTTATACGGAAAAACATCGAACAAGACAACCAGCGCGTGAATGAATTGTTCTATTGGTAAAAGAACATTTATGGAACATAGTGAAAGAAAAATAGACCTGTTGAATCAGGCGATCGAGATCAACAATGACCGCGTCGCGGGCTACCAAAAAGCCATTGAACTGATTAGTAATGAACAAGTAGGCGAACTGCAATCACTTTTTAATCAATATAAAATGCAATCCGAACAGTTCATTAGTGAAATCCAACCGTTCTTAGCGAATGTCGGTGCACCAATGGAAGAAGGAACAAAGGTCAGCGGTAAGATTTTCAGAATGTGGATGGACGTCAAATCTTTGGTGTCCCCATCCACCGATCAAGCGGTATTAGAAAGCTGCGAGAAGGGCGAAGACGAGTTCAAAAGTACCTACAACGACATATTGGAAAAAGCCATGGTCGATTGTCCCGAAATTGCTGATTTATTACGCGCCCAACTCGCTCAACACGAATCGGCTCATGCGCACATCAAGGAACTGCGCGATCGTTAAGTTCAAAAACGTCAAACAGCGGTTGATTTTTAAGCTGCCTTTTATTAGGCAGCTTTTTTTACTATCCGCGCTCAGCCCTCCTTCATCCCCCTTCCTTTGCTTTTTGTAGGACCTCCTCTATAAAATCTAAACTTTCATTAAACGCCCGGATATAGACCCGGCCAGCGTTACCGGTCGATACCCTCACTATCTTGTGATAGATACGCTGTTGAAATTCGATGACCAGAAAAACGTCTCCCGGATCACTAACTTGCGGTTTAACGCCTTGGTAAGCAACGCCGGTAATCCCCAAATACAAATCCGCATCGATCTGTTTCTTCAATCCCCTTACC
>DXCW01000147.1 GCA_019115805.1 Candidatus Sphingobacterium stercorigallinarum | reverse complement strand
TATTCTGAAGTCAGTTCCAACTTCTTCAACACTTGCACGGCCTCGTTGTATGCCTCGTTTCTTAAATGCAACTTCGATACGGAAATCAGCGTCTGTTCGGTATACGCCGAGGTCCAGTCGTTCATGATGATATTAAAATCGTGTAACGCCTCTTCATCATTCCCCAAATTGGCATTACTTTCCGCTCTAAGAAAACGTGCGTGTTTCTCCTGAATTGGTTTTGGGAACTTATCAAAGTACGCGTTAATCGCTTCCACTGTACCTTGCCAATTTCCACGATCGAATAAGGTACGGGCAATGGAGAAAGTATGAGCGTCTTGTTCGGCGGTGCTTAAGTCACCAATATTCGTTCCGGTGGCATACCGAATAAAACCAGCTGCGTCTCCCCGGTCTAAATAAATATTCTCAATCGATGATAACGCCTGTTTCGCTTCATCGGTTGTCGGATACTGATCCACAACCCGTTGGAAGGTGGTCATTGCCGCATCATTGTCATCCTTATTATACTGAACCAATCCAATGGTTACTAACGCTCTAGGTACGTATGAACTTCTTGGATATTCCTCGACCATTTGCTGCAATCCATCAATCGCTTGGTCGTGATCCCCCATCAAAAACTGGGTATACGGGATCTCGAATGCCACATCGTCTGCGTAATTCGATTTGGGATATTTTGCCATCACCGAGTTCAAGGTCGCTATTTTACCTTGGTGATCGCCCTGTAATCCTACCAAAATTCCCTTTTGAAACAAGGCGTAATCTTGACTCTGCGCATTCGAAGAAATCAAACGATCGTAATAGGCTCCGGCTTTGCTATAGTTTTTTATAGCCAAATACGAATCAGCTGCACGTGCAATCGCGTCGTTTCGGGTGTTCAAATCGATTCCTTCTGCACCACCGGTCGCTAAGAAACGTTCAAAATAATTGGCCGATGTCGAATAATTATCTGCTCTAAATGCGGCGTAAGCCAACGCATAATTGGCATAACTATACACATCGGTCTTTCTGGCGGCCGGCAGCTGTAGAAATTTATGAAAATTAGGAACCGCTTCTTTAAACTTCCTTACCTCATACATGGCCTCTGCTTTCCAATAAATAGCTAGCGCGTAAATTTCTTCATCGTATCGATTAGCTTCTGAACGCATAAACATCGAAATACTGTTCTCAAATGCCCGTTCGTTATAATACTCTAACCCTCTATAGTAAGTTACCTTTTGATACGCCGCATTCGCCTCTGGCCCACGTTTAGGCATGTCCTCCAATACGTCGACCGCTGCACGGTAATTCTTCGTGCTTAAGAGCACTTCCGCGAGCAGCGTTTGGGCTTCCTCGGCACGTCTCGTATTCGGATACGATTCGATATATTCCTGAACCGCCGTTAATGCGACTTGATGAAACTCCAAATCGTACGAAAGCTTCGCATAATTGAAAAGTCCTTCCTCTTTCAACACCGGATCGAAGTCCAACTTCGAGGCTCTAAAAAATGCATTTCGGGCACTTTGTTTATCGCCTGTTTTCAAAAACGCATCTCCCAGTGTAATCATTGCGCTTTGGAAATACGCATCTGGCTCTTCGAGTTTCTCCAGTTCTTGAATGGCTTTCTGATAGTCACCCAGTTTATAATTGATGTATCCTATCTGGTAGCTATCTTGGTTATTTTGGGTTTCTCCCTGATCTTGGCTTTGGAAGCGGTCATAGAATTTTTTCGACTCGTCTAAATCTCCTTTTATAAAATAAGTCGCGGCTATAATACGCAATAATTCTGTCTCACTTTCCTGTTGAGTGGACTCCAATTTGGGCAAAGCATACGCCAGAACGTCATCATAGCGTTTGTCTAAGAAATAGAGTGCAGTAATGTAGTAAGGATACGAATTCTCGTACGCTTTGGACCCTTCCAAACGCTCGAATTCATTTAGCGCGGTTTTGTATTCCTCATCGAGGTAGCTTAAATAAGCATAGTAATAAATAGACGCTTCCTGATATTGCCCTCGCTGATCCTTCAACTCGGTAAACACCGGTTTAGATGACTCATAATCACCGGTCATAAATTTTGAGTACGCTAACTTAAATCGGTATTCGGTGTTTTCCGCTCCCGCCAAATTACGGCTATCGATCTTTTCAAACCACTCAATTGCTTTCCCGTAATCCTGTTTCGCATAATACGACTTACCTATCTGGAAATAAGCGGCTTTCGAATTTGCACTAGCAGGGTAATCGCGAATATATTTTAGGAATTGGCCTTCCGCATCCGACTCTCCTAATTCTAATGCACATACTGCCTGATAATAGCGTACATTCTCTTTGAGCAGACTCAACTCCTCTGTTTCATCCATTTGCAAAGTCGACTTCGTGCGAATATCTTCCACCTTGTCGAATTGTTTCGCTGCCGAGGAGTACTTCCCTCGCTCGAACAGCTCCAAGCCATCCTTATACGCTCTATTGACCTGCTGCCAAGCCGATTGCTGCGCCAGAACCGGCGTACTCAATAAGCTCAAGGCCACACCTACTTGGTAAATTTTTTTGTACATATGATTGAATACTCCTTTAAATGAATGCGATCTGTTTAGATGTATAGAAATTGATCTAGCGTTGTCGTTAGCCTACAACTTCTTCAACTTACGAAAATACCGCTATTGTACGAAGTTTTACTCAAAAGTTGTTAACACCTGTTAATAACCACCTTCATTTAACGATATTTAACACTTCCCCTCCCAAGGGACTGATTTAAACGCCTTCAGCCCCTTCCTACTAAAACCAGACCAACCGGCTCTCGGTCCTTAAAAAAACAGCGAATAAGGAACCATTGGGAGTCTCCTACCCATAAAAAAGCGAGAATTGGAACAGTCCAATTCTCGCTTTTTTATGGGGACCTCCGGGCTTTACCCACGTTTACCGGTTAGCAGATACAGTACAGCCATACGTACAGCCACACCGTTCTCCACCTGATCTAAAATGATTGAATGGGAACTATCCGCTACGTCAGATGTGATTTCTACCCCTCTGTTAATCGGGCCGGGATGCATGATTACAATTTCTTTATCCAATCGATCTAAAATTTGCTTATTCAAGCCATACAACATAGAATACTCCCGTAGTGATGGAAAATACGCAATGTCTTGACGTTCCAGTTGAATCCGCAACATATTGGCGACATCACACCAAGCCAATGCCTTCATGAGATCGTGTTCAACTCGGACACCCAAAGAATCTATATGCTTAGGTATTAAGGTAGTAGGCCCACAAACCATAACTTCTGCGCCTTGCTTTTGCAAGCAAAGGATATTGGAGAGCGCAACGCGCGAGTGCAAGATATCGCCAATAATAGCGACCTTCTTCCCCGCTACGTCACCTAAACGTT
>DXCW01000146.1 GCA_019115805.1 Candidatus Sphingobacterium stercorigallinarum | reverse complement strand
GTCTCGATGAAAAATGTACGAGGCCAAGCCATTGCCAGTCCCGACCAGGCATTGACTGGACAAATATCAGGCGTCCAAGTCAGCACATCGAACGGCACACCAGGTGGCGGACCAAAAATTCAGGTGCGCGGAATTGGCGCGATTGGCGCAGGGAGTCAGCCACTTTACGTCATTGATGGTTTTCCCGTCCCCTCCTCGTCTAGTGAACGGGGAAATCCACTAGCCACCATTAATCCCAATGATATCGAATCCATGACGGTACTCAAAGACGCCTCGGCGACCGCTATCTACGGATCACGTGGATCAAATGGTGTGATTTTAATCAACACTAAAAAGGGAACATCAGGAAAGCTACAAATCAACGTTGCCGCAAGTTCAGGCTTGCAGGAAGTGCCACACAAAGGGCGTCCGAATATGATGAATGCCACCGAGTTTGCACAATTTCGCAAAGAAGCGATTGAGGACCGGATTCGTTTTGAAGAAGGCCGGGAACCTACCCTAGCTGATATACCAGAGGAATACAGAGATCCCGCCGCACTGGGTGAGGGAGTAGACTGGTATGATGCTGTCACTCGTGTCGCCCCCATGTCCGACTTGAACGTGAGCTTCAGTGGTGGAAATGATCACATTCGTTCCTTTGTCTCGGCAGGTTATCTCAACCAGACGGGCGTCATGTTGAATTCTGGATTTGATCGTTTTTCGATCCGGGCGAATGTGGACGCGAACTTATCGAACAAACTGAAAATAGGCATTAATCTCGCGCCTACGCTGTCTTATACCACCGGCGGAATCAGAGGCCAAGGAAGAGACGAGTTTTTTGAAATCTCGACCCCGGTGGCTGAGATCTACGACGAGAATGGAGATTACATCCCTTATATCAGTTCACCGGGTACCTTTGGCAATCCCAATGCGGTCATGTTTTTCAATGAACGCACAGATCAAAGTAGCCGGTTAAAAATGCTAATGAGTAGCTACGCCGAGTATAGCTTTCTGGACAATTTAAAGTTTAAAACCACCTTTAACGTAGATTATCAAGATGAAAGTGGAGAAACCTTTCGACCTTCCACTATTCCCAACCAAAATGCACCGGGACTTTCCATACCAAGTGGATCGTATTGGCGCGGTCAATACATCAATTGGGCCAATGAAAACACACTCAATTATGACCTCACAACAGACAATGGTCATTCACTTAGCTTGCTGGGAGGATACTCGGTTCAGGTCCAGAAAAACAAAAATGGAAATTTCAACGGGAGCCAATTTCCGGATGACGACATACAGACATTAAATGGGGCTGCAAGAATCACAGGTGGTACTGGCATAGAAGATTGGGCTTTAATATCTTATTTAGCACGGGCTAACTATTCGTACCAAGATCGTTATATGGTCACCGCATCGTTTCGTGCCGACGGATCCTCGCGCTTCGGGAAAGACAACCGCTGGGGTTCTTTTCCTTCTGTAGCGGTCGGATGGCGCTTATCAGAGGAGGCTTTCCTTTCCGATCAAGAATGGATCGACGAATTAAAATTACGGGCATCGTACGGTCGCAGTGGAAATTTTAATATTGCCAATTATGCATCCGTTAGCAATATCGGCACGGCCAACTATGTGCTAGGTGGAAGTTTAGCACCCGGGAGAACGATGAACAGTCTTGGCAATAGTTTTCTGGGTTGGGAGCGTATGAAAGAGCTAAATATCGGGCTCGACTTTGCTACATGGAACAATCGGCTAACCCTATCCGCTAATTTCTATCGCCGAAACACCTTAGACCTACTGCTGAACACTCCTATCCCTCAATCCTCTGGCTTTGCGGTCGTCACTGAAAATCGCGGCGATGTAGAAAACAAGGGATTCGAATTCTCATTAAGCTCTGCAAATATCGTCCGTGATGATTTCACGTGGAATACAGATTTCAATATTTCGTTCAATCGCAACAAAGTACTGGCACTGGGACGCAGCGAAGACCCCATTTATTCGGGGCAAAGTTCAGAAGGTAACTTCACCAACATAACGCGTATCGGACAGCCTGTGGGCATGATCATCGGGTATGTGGTAGAAGGCATCTATCAAAATGCAGAAGATTTGGAACATTATCCCGCCTTTCCTGGTGCGATCCCCGGGAATATGCGAGTGAAAGATGTGAACGGTGATGGGGAAATCACACCAAATGACGATTTCGATGTGATCGGCAACCCTTATCCAAAATTCACCTGGGGAATGACCAATACGCTGGGATATAAAAACTTTGATTTCCGCATGATGATGGTCGGATCGATGGGGCAAGATATGTTACACGCCACCCGATTCTATACCGATAACCTTGATGGCGTATTCAATGTACGCAAAGAAGTTGCCGGCCGCTGGCGATCGGAGGATAACCCCGGAACTGAATTGATCCCAACAACCAATGGAAGTGGTCGTGCCCGCGTTATGTATAGAGATACCCATTCTTTATTTGTTCAGAAAACAGATTACTTATGGATTCGAAATATTACCGTCGGTTATACCATCAACAAACCCGTCGCTGGTGTGATTAACAACCTGAGAATTTATGGAAACCTACAGAACCCATTCCTCTTCACCGGGTACGAAGGGAACCCTGAAGGCACGAATTTAAACCGTGAAGACACCGGTGCATTGGTACCTGGAATCGATTATTCGGCTTATCCGGTACCAAGAATTTACACATTAGGACTGAACTTCAATTTTTAAACAGACAGACATGAAACTAAAATATATGCTCATCAGTTTAGGCATGCTAAGCATGTCTTCATGTAATCATCTTCTCGACGTAGATCCCTACACCTTCTCCAGTGGAGATTCCTATTACCAGGATGAAGCACAAGTGCTTCGAGCGGTAAACGGTGCGTACAGTACGCTTCAAGTTTTATATACCAGTGACTTCAATGCCCTTACAGAGATGCGTGCCGACAACACCAATTACCAATACGACGAAACCGATCGGGGGGTACAACAACGAGAGGAGATTGACGAATTTTTAATCAACTCATCGAATAACTATGTGAATACCGCGTGGGCAAACTTGTACAATATTGTCCAGCAGACGAACGTCATTTTAACTCGGATCCAAGACGTTTCGTTCGCTGAAGAGGAGCTCAAACAACGGTACATAGGTGAGACAAAATTTATTCGTGCCCTAGCGTATTTTCATCTGGTTCGTTTATTTGGCGAAGTCCCACTTCATACCCAGGAGATTGCCAACCCATCTGATGCCTTCTCAGAAGGCAAAGGCACCGTTGATGAAATTTACTCCCTGATCATCAACGACATGAAAGAAGCGGCTTCCGTACTGCCTGACAGTTATGGAAAAAACGATGCAGGCCGAGTGACCAAAGGGGCTGCACTCACCCTATTGGGTGAAGCTTATCTCACGCGTAAACAATACCAAGAAGCCGCTGATGTCCTGACCGAAGTAACGACTTTGGGCTACTCCTTAATGTCAAATTATGGCGACTGCTTCAGCCCAAACCATAAAAACAACGCCGAATCCGTTTTCGAAATACAATACGATCAAGCGATCGAAGGCGAAAACAGTAACTTTATATTCATGTTTGGACCCCGAAATGCAAAAATGCAACTGGTAGGTTTCGCAGGTAATCTATCCGGAACAAACATTCCCACGCCCAGTATCTACCATGCTTACGAGTCCGGTGACCTCAGGCGGGACGAATCTATAGAAATGTTTGATGACCCTTCTAATGCTGCGTTCCAAGAAGCCAAAGCTTTCGACGGGAAAATCCCGTTCATCAAAAAGTTTTATCACGCCCCTTACATTGAGGACGGTCGATCGCATGAAAACTGGCCAGTATATCGGTATTCGTACGTACTGCTCTTATTAGCGGAGGCCATTAATGAGTCCGGATCTGGTAATCCATACGCGCATCTGAACGCCGTTCGAGAGCGAGCCGGACTGGCCGCATTATCCGGTCTTTCACAGGCGGAATTACGAACAGCAATTGCACAAGAGCAACGTGTAGAAGTCGCGTTTGAAAACCACCGTTGGTTTCAACTTCTACGTACCGATAAAGCTATTGAAGTGATGACAGCACACGGCGAGGAGGAAAAGACCCGCTTGTCTCGTCTAAGCAACGCTTCATACAATATTCAACCCTTTAAATTGTTGTTCCCTATTCCGCAACGAGAAGTCCAGGTCAATGGAATAACTCAAAATGAGGGTTGGTAACGGTAAACAAAAATCGCATAACAATACACCATGATTAAACGTAACTGCATCACATCTGCCATCACACTATTGACAGTCTTTCTGATGGTATCTGCCTGTCAAAATCAAGACGATTATCAGCAGGAGGAGCGAAAAGACGACAATCCAAAAACAAAAAAGATTGTTATTCCCGACGGATTTGCTGTCGACCACCTGTATAGCCCTTCTGAAAATGAACAAGGTTCTTGGGTGGCGATGACTTTCGATGACAAGGGCCGAATGATTGCCTCTGATCAGTATGGCGGCTTATTCCGTCTCGAGCTGCCGCCAATCGGAGCAGATAGCACGGTGAAGCCTAAAATAGAAAAGCTTCAGTTCCCACAGAAAGACGAAGCCGACACCACGAATCAAGTGGGAATGGGCTTTGCCCAGGGACTGCTCTGGGCGCACAACAGTTTATACGTGATGGTGAATCACTTTCCAAATGATGCTTTTTCAAAGGGCAGTGGCATGTACAGATTACAAGATCTGAACGGCGATGACCAATATGATGAAATCACCCAACTCCTTGCCATAAATGGTGAAGGAGAGCACGGTCCGCACAGTATTATTCTCGGTCCAGA
>DXCW01000145.1 GCA_019115805.1 Candidatus Sphingobacterium stercorigallinarum | reverse complement strand
AAACGATTTGAATTCTGCTGGTTGGCGGATATATTCAAGTCGATACTAAAGGCATCGGTGATATTAGCTGAAACATTGGAACGTAAATTGAATTTTTGATGATCTAAGGATTGGTAAGAACCGTTTTCATTGCGGAAGCTCAACAAGTTGTAATACGTAATTTTATCACTTCCACCGGATACGGATATGGATTGTCGATGACTGATGGGATTCCGCCAAATGATATCGTTCGCATTGTAATTGCGATTCTGGAAGTAAGCAAATTCTTCGTCACCGTTGGGGATGGGCAATCCTTGAAACTCGGCCACTCGGTTTTGATACACCAGCTCATCAATGGCCGTCGTTAAATCCGCCAATGGCGTCATGGTCGTTTGTCCAAGGGCGACGTTACTTTGGATATTGAACTCGGGCCTCTGCACCGAGCCTTTCTTGGTCGTGACAATGACCACACCATTTCCAGCTCTAGTGCCGTATACGGCTGCGGCGCCCGCATCTTTAAGAAATGACATCTGGTCCACTTCGTTAGCTTCTAAGGCATCAAAAGCTGCTTTATCGCGCACAATCCCATCGATCACGAAAAGAGGTTCAGCAAAGCTTCCGCGAAAACGTATTTTAGAGCTGGCTCCCGCCAATCCAGAGGTGCCGGTTACTTTGACACCTGCAGCTCGTCCCGCCAACGCATTGGAGAGATTTGACGGAGCGACGTTTTTCAACGCATCGCCGTTGACCGTAGAGATAGCCGAGGTGATATTGGATCTTTTTTGGGTACCGTATCCAACCACAACAACCTCATCGATATTGGCGTTGTCTTGAGCCAGACTGATATCGAGCTGTTGCAAGGAGCTAATCGGCAATTCTTGTGTTTTATACCCCAGGTTTCGAATGATGAGCACGTCGCCCATATTAGCATCGATGGTGAATAATCCTTCGGCATCTGTGCTTGTCGCTCGAGTGGTACCTTTAATCAATACGGTGGCGCCAACAATGGGGTTGCCCTCTTCATCGCTGACCTTGCCCTGGAGTTCTTCTTGTACGGCGGAGATCGCCGCCGAGAACAGGTCTGTTTTTTCTGCAAATCCTTGTGGCGAGCTAAGTAGAAGGCAAACACCGAGTAATGAAAGTGGCTTTGCCCTTAAAAAAGAAGTTTTTTTTGGGTTCATTTTAATGTAGTTAGTGACTGCCAGCAGGCTGCTGGTAGTGTGTTAGGTTTTGTACGTTGAATTACGGTTAGTTTTTGTTTGCTTACATTGTTTTTAGGATTAGTTAGGATAGTGAATATATAACAAAGATGATACAAAGACAAAAAACCTTGGCGTCATGAGGTCAATTTGGAGCGTACCGTTAGCGAGCGAAACGGCTCTAATGTGAACGAGAAACGCCGCTCACTGATCAGCATTTGACCCATACCCTTTTGTTTGTTTTTCTACGCGGCATCGCTCTTGTTTGTAACGAGAGGCGGTGGACATCCGATCTCGTGTATTGGCTATAATTATCCGAAGATGAAGTTTTAGGAGGTGTTTAATGTCGAAATGTGCTTTTGTTACCTTCCGATAATTTTTAATGAGGAGTATCTCGGAGAATTCCTATATTTAAAAACCGCTATTATCACAATTATGCAAGAAAACGAAAACACAGCAACCGAATTGCCGCAATTAACGGACGAAGAAATCCGTGTACTTGGCGCACTTATTGAAAAATCGCGCGCTACGCCGGAATACTACCCGATGACACTGAATGGACTGACAGCAGCTTGTAACCAAAAAGCATCGAGAAAGCCCGTCGTGCAATACGAGGAATCAACCGTTGTGCAAAGTTTGGATCAACTTCGAAAAAAGGGACTTGTCTCTACCGTTGTCGGAGGCGGAAGCCGGGTGACGAAGTACAAACAGAATTTAGCGATCAAGTTCCCATTATTACCAGCAGAATTGGTGGTCCTGGCACTCCTGTTCCTGAGGGGGCCACTCACCGCTGGAGAAATTAATAGCAGTTCCGGTAGATTATACCAGTATGAGGGATTGGACGAAGTGAAGGAAATTTTAACAAAATTAAGTACCACGACCCCTACTTACTTGACGGTTATTCCGAAGACTTCTGGTCAAAAAGAAGTGCGGTATACGCATTTGTTTAAGCCCCTTGATGAACAAGAATATGCTGTTGAACCGCGTCAAGAGGATACGGCTAGCGACTCGAATTTACAGGAGAGAGTCAACCGTTTGGAAACCGAATTGGCCGTACTGCGAGAGGAATTTAATCGTTTGATGCGTGAACTATCTTAATCTATCAGCGATGCGATATTTTATCCTGAACATGCTGTCCCTGCTGCTTTGCTATCCAGTGTATAGTCAGTCTTTTGATTTATTGGTGAATAAACCAGGTGTATCGTTCCGAGGATTGGATACCCATGAGGAACACACGGTCTGGGTAAGTGGAAGTGAAGGAACCGTCGGCCGGTCCGCCGATGGAGGCGATACTTGGACCTGGGTGTCACCCCAAGGATATGAAGCGTTCGATTTCAGGGACATTGAGGCGTTCAGCGCCGAACAAGCTGTGATCGTCAGCGCTGGGTCGCCCGCTGTTATCCTGTCTACCGAAGATGGGGGGACAACATGGGTGGAAGTCTATCGAAATGACGACTCTAGGATTTTTTTAAATGGAATGGATTTTCAAGGAACCGTCGGCTATATACTCGGTGACCCGATTGCTGGACAGTTTCAACTCTTAAAAAGTACGGATGAAGGGAGAACATGGAATGATGTGAGTGAAAAAAGCCGGCTGTCTGCTAAGTCCGGTGAAGTGGCTTTTGCGGCCAGTGGTAGTTCATTGCAGTTGATTGGAGACGCGTTGTATATAGGTTCTGGTGGCTCGGTGGCTCGATTGTTTAAAACGGAGCTGGGGGGCGATGCACCATTTAAAAGCCTTGACGTTCCGATGCGTTCGGGAATCGAGAGTATCGGTATTTTCTCCATCGATTTTTTTAATGCTCATATTGGCGTGGTTGTAGGGGGTGATTACAAAAACGACGAGGATAATCACCACAATATATGGCTCACTGAAAATGGCGGCCTCTCCTGGAGACAACCAGAACAGCCCGTATCGGGCTACCGGTCGTGTGTCAAATACATCAGTGATGAGCTTTTGGTTGCCACAGGAACTTCTGGGACGGATATTTCCGCAGATGGCGGAAACACTTGGAAGCTGATTTCCAAAAAAAGCTTTAACGTTATTGCCACAACGAATAAGGGGCATGTTTATCTGGCAGGTAGCCAGGGCGATATCGTACGATTGGAGATGGCAAATCCGATCCCGCGCTAAGATCGTCCTTATTCTACGGGTTCAAGAAATTGCGTATAACAATACCCTTCTTCCCCATTTTCAGTTCGAACTAACCACCATTGATCGGTGGCGCGGCCTAATAGGACAATGATTTCATGTTGCGCGGCTTGACGAATAATCGGCTGCTCGGTGCCAGGGCCTTTCCGGATGTTGAGTCCCGCTTCTTCCCTACTGGCCCGTACACGAGAACCCGTAATTGCTGGAGTGACGTTAACTTCAATAAGCACCTCGCCAGAGATATAATTGGGATCGATTTGATTATAAAGATCCCACAATTTATTCTTTACATCCGTGGATGGTGCAATGCCAAAAACACGAAGTATTCCATTTGATTCAGAGATCTCCAGCTCCTCGATGTTGGAGTTCTTCGCGGTATCGATTAACGATTGATATTTTGTAAGTAAGCTCATAATAAATGTCTTTCCTGTATGGGTTTGGCTTCACACGAATATAATGAAAAATCTGAATACCTGCTAGTCGCTCCGTCTCGCGTCGCTCTGCGGGCGGTTATAACGGACGAGAGCGCTCGCCTTGGCGCCAGATGAGTGATTTTGTTTGTGCCAGCCGGTGGGAATGGCTCTTGTCGGACATTCGGTATGAAACGCTATCAGATTTCTCCGTACGGTCATACGCGAATGCGATTACGGCTCAATTAATGCTGATGTTTAGTCCGTCTAGATTTATAGATTTGGCCCCCAGCTGGTTCAATGCACGCTGTAGTTCTTTTTTCTCGCTTTGTCGGACCGATCCAGTTACCGTGACGATGCCCGCACCGACAACGATCTCGATATCGGGAAAACCCTCAAGTAAAGCCTCCGCTCGGATTTGTAATGCGGCGTCTGCCGAGTCGATGGCTTGAGGAGTTGCAGTCACCGCAATATGGTTATCAATCTTTCTTATAAATTTCTGGCTGGTGGCTTTTGCGGCGTTTTCGACTTCGCGGCGCTGATCATCTGATGTGACCGTCCCGGTTAATGTGACCACTTGATCTTCCACCTGTATTCGGATTTCCGGATGAGCCTGTAAGGCTTCTTCGACGCGTTCTTGTAAAGCCGCATCGCTGATGGTCGGCTGACAGGCGTATTGAGCAAATGCAGCCCATAAAATGGCGAATATTCTGATAGGGATATGCTGTAGCATCGTGTTCATCGAATGGGTGTCTTAAGCTAACAAATTCACCCCACGATTTGTTTGCCGAGTAAGAGACGCAGTGGTTCATCAAGCACTTAGCTGATGCGTAGAATCTGCGTCGTATTTCCCCTGAATTCGATCTGATCGCCTTTCTTTTTTCCTATCATCAATTTCGCAATGGGTGCTTGTGGTGAAACACACATGTAATCGTTGCGGCCTATACGTTGTACACCCAAGGAGACGGCAATAAAGTACGTGTATTGATCAGTTTCAACGATGCTGCCGAGTGTGACGGTATTCCCGAGAGCCTGCATAGGTACTTGACTTAATCGGGTGAGTTCTTCTTGAAGCTGACGCTCCTGCTGAGTTAAGCGGTTCAGATCCTGCTGTACCATTTCTCTTGACGTCTCGTATTTATCACCCATACTGCTTTTCGTCTCGTTGTGAAGCGTATCTTGAGCTACCGCGATCGCGATTTTTATCTCTTGTAATTTGTTTTGATATTGTTCGTTGCAGTGCGCGATGAAAATAGATTTATCCATGAAAGAGAAACGTAAAAACAAAGCGCCAACTAGGTTGGCGCTCAGATTAAAAATTAATAACCAATTGTTACTTATGTGTTGTTTTTAGTCGTTCAATGATTCTTTTACGTCATCAGACAACTTTTTAGTCTTGTCGCTGACCTTGTCTGCGGCTTTATCCAGGGCGTCGCCTGTACGTTGACCTGCCCGTTTGGTCGCATCCACTGCATTTTCTGCGCCCTCACTGATTTTATTGCCCGTCTTTTTCGCAGCTTCTTTCGCTTTATCCCAAGCGTTGTTTGCTTTATCAAGCGCTTTTTGCGCAGCTGATTTCGCCTCTTCATCGCCATTTTTTATGGCTTCATCTAAATCGGCCTGAGCTTCTTTAGCACGGTCTTCTGCGGCTTGAAGATCTTCCTTGATCTCCCCCTCTACCTGTTCTAATGATTCGTTAGTGGTCTCGATTGAGTGATCCAAATGCTCGCCTATAGTGGTGTCGCCATCGTTATTCTGATCTACAGAGGAATTGTTATTGCAAGCACTCATTGAAAATGCTAGGGCTATAGTAGCCAATAAAGCCGTATTTTTCATGTTTTTAGTCATTATGGTTCTAAATTATGTTACGCTTATAGTTGTGACAATTTTTGTACCAAAACTTTTACTTCGTATAAAACGTGCCTTTTGCCGCCTCTAATGTGTTTTTCAATAAACCAACGATCGTCATCAGGCCCACGCCGCCGGGAACCGGCGTTATCCATGAACTTTTTGGCGCCACCGCCTCAAAATCCACATCGCCGAATAGCTTATAACCGGATTTGGTCAAGTCGCTAACTTCTCGATTGATGCCTACGTCGATTACGATTGCGCCTTCCTTTACCATATCGGCAGTCACAAAATTTTTCTTTCCAATGGCCGCCACGATAATATCGGCATCTTGAACTTCCTGAGCGAGGTTAGTCGTACGACTGTGCGTCAAGGTGACCGTACAGTTTCCTGGATTTGCGTTTCGGGCTAATAAAATGCTCATGGGAGATCCTACAATATTGCTACGCCCTATAATCACGGCCTTTTTACCACTGGTATCAATTTGATAATGTTCCAGCATCAATAATATCCCGTAGGGGGTTGCTGGAATAAAACAGGGAAGATTCCGTTGCATCCGACCTAAATTGATCGGGTGAAAACCGTCTACATCCTTCCGATAATCGATCGCTTCAGTGACTTTTTCAGGGTCGATATGCTTCGGTAAAGGCAATTGAACAATCAGGCCATCTACGGACGGATCTTGATTGATCTCGGTAATCTTGCTAAGTAAAGCCTCTTCGGTAATATCTGCTTCGTAATGTAGATTCGTAGATTCGAATCCGACTTGCTCGCAGTTCCGCATTTTGCTGGCTACATAGGTTTCACTGCCGCCGTCATGTCCTACCAAAATGGCCACCAAATGGGGTTTACGACCAAGTTTGGTGGTGAGCTCAGCTGCTTCCTGTTTAATGTCTTCTTTAATCTTCGCCGATACGTGTTTTCCGTCGAGTAGATTCATATTCTGATAGTTGAGGTTGATGACTAATCCAATTTCAAAACAGCCATAAACGCATTTTGTGGAATTTCAACGTTGCCTACCTGGCGCATGCGTTTCTTACCTTTTTTCTGTTTTTCCAATAATTTCCTTTTCCGAGAAATATCTCCTCCATAACATTTCGCCGTAACATCTTTACGAAGTGCTGAAATGGTTTCTCGCGCAATGATTTTTGCACCTATGGATGCCTGAATCCGGATTTCAAATTGTTGTCTAGGTAAGAGCTCTTTTAATTTTTCACAGATTTTCTTTCCAAAATCGTAGGCATTGCTTCGGTGAATTAGAGACGATAATGCATCGACCGGTTCATCGTTCAACCGAATGTCTAGTCTCACCAAATCCGAAGGCCGATAACCGATTTGATGGTAATCAAAGGAGGCATACCCTTTGGAAATGGTTTTAAGTTTATCGTAAAAATCGAAGACGATCTCGCCCATTGGCATCTCAAATGCCAATTCTACCCGATCAGACGTCAGGTATGACTGATTGACGATGGTCCCTCTCTTCTGTATGCAGAGTGACATGACCGGACCAACAAACTCCGCTTTGGTAATGATATTTGCTTTAATATAAGGTTCTTCAATAACATCCAATTTGCTTGGATCGGGAAGATCTGACGGGTTGTGAACGACCACTTCTTCATGATTCTTGGTTAAGAACGCTCGATAAGAAACGTTGGGCACCGTGGTGATCACTGTCATGTCGAATTCTCTTTCAAGCCGCTCTTGGATAATTTCCATGTGCAACATGCCCAGAAAGCCACAACGGAATCCAAAACCAAGCGCTGCCGATGATTCCGGCTCAAATACGATGGAGGCATCGTTCAGCTGCAAGCGGTGCATCGATTCACGCAATTCTTCATAATCTTCGGTGTCCACGGGGTAAATCCCGGCAAATACCATTGGCTTGACTTCTTCGAAACCTTGAATGGCTTGCTGGCAGGGGCGTTCGGTATGGGTAATGGTATCGCCCACCTTCACCTCACGTGCTTCTTTTATACCGGAAATAATATAGCCTACATCGCCGGTTTTTATAACCGGTTTGGAAACCTGTGTTAACTTAAGTGTGCCGATTTCATCCGCAATATATTCTTTTCCCGTGGCGACAAACTTTACGCGGTCGCCCTTCTTGATTTCCCCATTTTCAACTTTGAAATAGGCCATAATGCCACGGAAGGAATTGAATACGGAATCGAATATCAAGGCTTGTAACGGAGCGTTCGGATCGCCAAGCGGAGCAGGAACACGTTCTACAATCGCATCGAGAATGTCTTGTATCCCCAAGCCGGTTTTTCCAGATGCCGGAATGATATCTTCTCGATTCCCCCCAATGAGTTCAACAATCTGATCCTTTACTTCCTCTGGCATTGCTCCGGGAAGATCCATTTTGTTTAGAATGGGAATGATTTCTAAATCATGTTCTAGCGCGAGATACAGGTTAGAGATCGTCTGTGCCTGAATGCCCTGTGAGGCATCGACAATCAACAACGCGCCTTCACAAGCGGCGATGGAACGAGACACTTCATACGAGAAATCCACGTGACCTGGAGTGTCGATCAAATTCAACACATAGGTTTTACCATCTTTGGTATATTCCATTTGGATAGCGTGACTCTTAATGGTAATACCTCGCTCCCGCTCCAAATCCATACTGTCCAACAGTTGATTTTGTGCTTCACGTTGGGTAATGGTATTGGTGTGTTCTAATAAGCGGTCTGCCAGGGTACTTTTACCGTGGTCAATGTGTGCGATGATACAGAAATTGCGTATGTGCTCCATATAGGTGATTGTCCCTCCGAATTAATTCGCAAATATAATTTATTTAAACGAGCTTATTCTATATTTGGGGACAAAAAATCCCCCTTGTCGGTATCCGCTAGAAAAGGGCTATCGGGGGTGAAAACAAAAAAGCGCAGAACAATTTGTCCTGCGCCGAAATCTTCACTGTGAAACACAATGCTTATACCGTCAAACTAGGTACTTGTACCAATTCGTTGGTATCTTTTTCATAGTCGATTTGCTCCACATTGAAACCGAATAACCGGAAGAAATCATTCCTATACCCTTCGATATCCGAAATCTCAGATAAATTTTCTGTTGTGGCCTGCGTCCACAGTTCTGCCACTTCTTTTTGCACATCTTCTCGCATTTCCAGATCGTCTACACGAATCCGCCCTTTATCATCCAATTCCGGAAGATTCGATGCGTAGAGACGTTCGGCAAAAAGGCGTTGCATTTGCTCGATCGTACCTTCATGGATTCCCTTTTGTTTCATCACTTTATACAATAATGAGATATAAAGAGGGACTACAGGGATTGCGGAGCTCGATTGCGTTACTAATGCCTTATTTACAGAAACATAGGATATTCCGTTGATATCGCTGAGTAGAGCATTGATGGTCGGAACAGTGGCTTCTAAATCATCTTTTGCTCGACCAATTGTTCCATTCCGATAAATCGGATACGTTAATTCCGGTCCAATGTAGGAATACGCAACCGTTTTTACCCCCTCGGCGAGCACACCTGCCGCCTTTAATTCTTCTATCCAGAACTTCCAGTCTTCACCGCCCATTACCGCGACGGTGTTGTCGATATCAGCAGGGTCAGTGACCGGATTGATCGTAATGTCTGAGACCACCCCTGTATGGAAGTCTACGGTCTTATCGGTGAACGGTTCATCGATAGGTTTGAGCACCGAGTTATGTTGCACACCAGTCTTCGGATGCGTCCTTCTTGGAGAGGCCAGTGAATAGACAACGAGGTCTACTTGACCCAAGTCTTTTTTGATCAGGTCAATGGTTTGCTGTTTGATCTCATCGGAGAACGCATCGCCATTTATGCTTTTTGCATAAAGCCCTTCTTGATGCGCTTGTTGTTCGAAAGCCGCACTGTTATACCAGCCTGCGGTGCCCGGCTTTCCTGGTGCTGCTGGTTTTTCAAAAAACACACCGATTGTTGAGGCCTTGCTTCCGAAAGCAGCAGTAATGCGAGACGCAATACCGAATCCTGTAGATGCCCCGATAACCAATACGTTTTTAGGACCATCACTGATCTCACCTTTCGATTTTACATAGTCTATCTGTTGTTTGATATGGGATGCTGCACCTTCCGGATGAGCTGTTAAGCAGATAAAACCTCTAGTTCTTGGTTGAATAATCATCTTTATTTTCCTCTGAAAGTTCAATAATAGTTACAAAAGTAATTAAAATTTAAAGGAATGGGACACGATAGTGTGGAGTGCCCCACCTTTTAATTTGGACCACTTGATAGTCAGTTTATTAATTGGCCAAATCGTCGTCCTTTGCCACAAATTCTTGGTAAAGCAGATTAATGACTTCCTTAGACAGTATTAAGTCTTCTTTATCATCATAGTTAGGCACACAACCGTTGGTGATGACGATAAAACCGAATTTCTTTTCGGGCTCAAAAAACATATTGCTATATAGTCCATAAGCGGATCCTGTATGGCCAACCATATGCTGCCCGTCAATCAAGTCGTTTTTTTCTTGTAGGGCTAATCCGTAATGTGCTGGATCGGAAAGTGCAGTCTGCATGCGCTGAGCACTTTCCTCACTGATGATTTGCTGGGCATTGAACCGGCCGTAATTCATGTGCATCGTCATGTATTTAGCCAAATCATTTGCAGAAATTTTCAATCCGCCAGTTGGGGAAAAAACCGGTGTCGTTACCCCCATTTCATACTGCTCGATCTCCGCTGTTCGCGGTGCGTATGCAGCTTCTTGTGCTTGAAACTCACCGTCTTGTTTCTGATACAACTTGGCAAATCGCTGCTGATCCAATGAATCGACGCAGAATCCAGCTTCCAGGCCTAATGGTGTAAGTATTTGTTGTTTAATATAGTTGTCGAATCGCACATCAGTTAAGCGTTCCAATACTGCGCCTATCATGTTGAAATTCAGATTGCAATATTCGTAATCGGTGCCGGGCCGGTAATCGTTATACGAGTCTGCCC
Organism: Candidatus Sphingobacterium stercorigallinarum; assembly: GCA_019115805.1. Taxonomy (GTDB): domain Bacteria; phylum Bacteroidota; class Bacteroidia; order Sphingobacteriales; family Sphingobacteriaceae; genus Sphingobacterium; species Sphingobacterium stercorigallinarum. The sequence goes on along the minus strand of DXCW01000145.1, from coordinate 11,108 downwards.
ACTGGTCGTTTTGTGCCGGATCTAATACGTCTAGGGTAAAGTAACCATTTTTGTCGTTGATACTCGAACGGTGAGATAAGACCATTTCTAATGTAATAGGTGTTTCTGGAAATTTAGGGTTTCGGACTGGAAAGCCCACAAGGTCACCGAAATCATCATCCAGTGCGATTTTCCCTTCTTCGACCAGTTGCATGATCGCAGTGGCGCTGAACGATTTGGAGATCGAAGCGATCCGGAATAGATCATCGGTACTCAATGGCGTTCCTTGTTCAATATCTTTAAAACCGATGGCGTTCTGGTACACCGGTTCTCCGTCTTTTATAACGACCATGGCCAGTCCGACGGTTTCATGGGCATCGGCTATCTCTTTTAATTTGTCGTCAAAGGAGGCTGTTTGTTGCTGACAGCTGTTCCACAGCAAGCTGCAGCAGGCTAAGGCGGAACCAAGAATAATGTGCTTAAAAGTTGGTTTCATGAGTGATTATAGGTTAGAATATAAGTAAAGTCTGTTGAAGAGCCAGTGCGACTAAAAGTCCCATTCCGAAGCTCAATAACGTTCCAATTAATACGTATTCGGTAAACTTTGTGTCTTTTGCGCTGCTTAGATCACCAAAGCGAAAGATTGATTTCGCGGCCAATAGAAATCCAACTCCCTCCATAAAGTCCAGCAATACAAATACCAATATCAATAGGCGTTCAATGACGCCGATTATGGTACCCGCATCCAGCAAGCTGCCGGATTCCCGGAGGCTGAATTCCTTTTCACGTTCCCAACGACTAAAAAATATTCGAATGATAATGGGAATGACGAATAGGATAATGATGAGCGCGATTAGGATCGCCCATATACGATCCATCACCCATTGTTCTCTCCAGTCGTGCCACAGATCGGGGTGATTGAAAAAAAAGACAGCACCGATGCTCAGGAGATGCAGCAGTTGATCGATACTAAACACCCAGATCCTATGCCCTTTGAATCGATGCTCCCAGCCTATTTTTAAACTATCGATAGCCAAATGCGCGGCCAATATTGCGACAATGTTTTGCCAGTTCTCCGCTAAGCTGGTCGCGAAAAAGACAAGCAGAAGTGTCGCATGAACAGCCAGGTGATAGCCCAAATATCGGATATGGTGACGGCGCTTGATGGTCCACGATCGGGGTTGCAAAACAAAATCACCCAATAGATGACAAATCAACATTTTTAGTAAACTACTTAACATAGCGTAACAAATCGTTGGTGCAATAATTGATCACTTCCAGGATTTTTGAAAAGTGACCTCGGCGAAGTTCCGTGCTGACTTGACTTTGGTGCGTTCGACCGATTATTTTTGATAGCTGTGTTTGGCTGGCTTTGGGATGATCCATCGCTGCTTGCACGGTTTGGGCGACGTTCGGCGTCCATTGATCGGTCAAGCGGGTGCTGAGAGTGAGGATAAGATTGACGCGCTCGTCCAATTTGCTCCAATCCGATCGTAAGGCTAGACTTTCCTTTTGTAGCATATCTAAAGCCTCACCGGATCGTATAAATGCCGTCCCGCTCGATTTTTTAATATCGTCACCGCGAAAAGTGATGTTACCGACCCCTACTCCTATTCTCACGTCCATGTGCTCAAGTTGACGCAAGGATGATTTTAAATAGTACAAAGATTCAAACACTTGATCGGCAGTTACTTCTGCTTGGAAACTGTCGCCCCTGAAAATATCAAAGGTGCCGGTGTATTTCGTAATGGCGTGTTCGAGAAGGGGCATCCATTCGTGAGCCCCGTGCGATCGGGATTGGATGACGTCGCCTGTAATAACGATTCGGTTTTCCATAGGGTTATTGGTTACTGCAACATTCGAAAATAACGATAATTTATCTATCATCAAATGTACTGATAAATAAATTTATTATCAAAATCAATGATAATTTCTGAAATCATTAAAATCAATGATAATAGCGGCGTTGGCAAATTGCGAGCGAATAGAAATATGTTTATATTCGTATAGATCACCTTTTGGGAGTCTGCATTCATATATAAACCGCATGAGTTATTTAAAAGAATTAGCTGCTACACGCAGCTTTCAGTTAGATCGCTATCCTAGCGATTTAAGTGCCCGCATATCACCGGAAAAGGCCAAGAAAAAACTGAAGAAATTACGGAAGAAAATTGCTGAACTGCAGGATAAAATGTACGCCCATGACCGTTATGGCGTGCTGATTTGCTTACAAGGCATTGATACAGCGGGTAAAGATTCCTTGATTCGAGAAGTGTTCAAAGAAATGAATGTGCGGGGCGTAAATGTCGAGAGTTTTAAGACACCAAGCAAAACGGAATTGCAGCATGATTATTTGTGGAGGCACGAAATCAAACTACCCGAAAAGGGCAAGTTTACGGTATTTAATCGTACACATTACGAAAATGTATTGGTTACCCGAGTTCACCCTGAACTGCTACTTCATGAGCAAATTCCCGGTATAGAGCAGGTCGCCGACATTCCAAATGATTTTTGGAAAATGCGTTTTGAGCAAATCAATGCATTTGAAAAGCGAGTGACTCAAAACGGCACGATCGTCCTCAAGTTTTTTTTAAACCTCAGTAAGGATGAGCAAAAGCATCGGTTATTACGGAGACTGGATAAAGAAGATAAAAATTGGAAATTTTCGGCTGGAGATTTAAAAGAGAGGGCGCTATGGGCTCGTTATATGGATTGTTATCAAGAGGCCATTCAGCAGACCAGCAAGCGGCTTGCACCGTGGTACATTATACCCGCCGACAGCAAGCCGGTTGCTCGTTATCTGGTAGCAAAAATTATTTACGAGGTCCTTTCTGCTCGTGCAGATATAAAATATCCCGAAATGCCCGATAGTTTTGACCAAGAAAAGGAACAATATAAACGACAATTGCACTCGGAGGAATAGCTGCCTATAGCACCACGTCCGCTAATCCGCCGTCTAAGGGAATTGCTGCCCCGGTTAAATAGGCAGCATAATCAGAGGCTAAAAACGAAGCCAGATATCCATATTCCAGGGGTTGCCCCAGTCGCCCAGCGGGAATCTCTCGCAGCCGCTGCGCTTTGATCTCAGTCAGCGGTAAGCCGAGCGAGGCCGCTTGGCCTTGCATTAAACTTTCAAGACGTTCGGTTTCGAAATAGCCGGTGAGAATCGAGTTGACCGTAACTCCCTGGCCGGCGACCGCTTTGGATAAGGATTTAGCCCAGCTGATCAGCGCCAAACGCATGGTATTGGATAGGACTAGATGGTCTTGTGGTTGTTTGGTGGTCAGTGACGAAACATTAATAATGCGCCCCCACTGCTGCTCTTGCATGTGTTTCAACGCAAGGTTCGCTGTCAAAATGTGGTTTTGGAACAAGAGGTCAAATGCACTTTGATAGTCAGACGTCGATTTTTCTAGCACATCACCCGCTTCCGGTCCCTGGCTATTATTAACAAGAATATCAATCCGGTGGCGATCAAAGAACGATTCAACCCGCTGTCGATGTTCCCCATGATCATTGAAATCAGTGACTAAATAATCGTGTTTTTGTCCTTGAGACACGCTCAGGGTAGCGATGGCTTGGGCTAACTTCGCTTCGCTTCTAGCCATTAAAAATACGCTCGCTCCACAGTCCGCAAGTGATTGCGCTATGCCTAGCCCGATGCCTTTTGATGCACCACCCACGAGGGCGGTTCGACCGTTAAGTTTGATGTTCATCCGCAATAATTTATTCCGTTACTTCGCTGAAAATAGGGATTAATAGCGAGTTACGCAAACCCATGTTACGGCTTTGACGGCCCTTTTTCATCATTTTTGTCATTGATCGGATAACCCTCCTCGTCTACATCATCGCGGAGATCCTCGGCATCCTCGGCCAGCTTTTCATCTTCGGAAGACAACTGCACAATTTGTCCGCTATCGATATGCATCTGCTGGTCGTCTAACGCTTCTGCTTTCAATTCCTGATCGTCTGCATACTCATCACCGATATAAGGATTGGCTTCATCGTAAGTCGAGTCGTCATCCTGCGCGCCCCGGCCCAAGGTGTCGTAATCCATCGGATGCTCCCAATCCGGGTCTTCATCACCTACGTCCATCTCATAACTGTCCTTTTGCTCGTCATAATTGAGATCCTGCGGCTCTTCTGGACCTTGGTCCTGAGTCAGTTTATTCTCTTCTGTTTGCTTACTATTGATTTTCTTTTTCATAGCACTCGGCTCGATAAATCCACGATCACAATCATGTGGGGGAATGGAGCCAGGATTCCTTTTTTGATAAAACCATTCGTACCGTCGGCAGGGTGTATTATACAGCCTCTCGGTACGGTTGTCTTAGTAGAACTATTAAGGACCGCTTTTGGTTTTCGTAGCTTAAGAATAGTTAAATCAATGCGTTGCAAATGTCTCGCAGATTAATTACATTTACGTTAACAATTAATAAACTTCGATTATGCAGACTACAACCGAGTATTTGATCTGGGATAAAATCGTTTCCAGCGCAAAGAGTCGATTCGATGCGCAGCTCTATTCGAACAAATTCAAAAACATGCAATCGGAAACCTTTGATAAGCTGATCTTACATATCATTGTGGGGTTTGCATCAGGGGAAGATCATGAAAGCATTGCGATCAATCTACACAATGAATTGGATCATTTCGGTATTGATGTGCGTGAGGGCATCATCGAGACGATCGTTTCCGACAAACACGTGGTGTTCAGTGCAGAGATATATGCGGCTTACTTAACCTTTTCGATGTTAGAGGACGGGGCACCCGATGCCGAGGTCTTGGGGTACGTCACCGATCTCTTGGAGAATCCCAATATTTACTGAAAGGTCAAACGAAATCCAAAGGGGCGGCAAACGTGAACAGCAACACGTTCTGGTAACGACTAATCTTAAAGAAAGGATCAGGTCGTGTCTATAAACGCTCGATCGCCACAGCATAGCGCGCGGGCATTTGCTTTCACGTAGTGCCGACTTCATATTGCGAAGCATTTTTTAGATCGCATCAAAAACAGACTCGCGGTCCGATTGAGAATTCTTCAGGTAAGTCTGTGTTAATAAGCAATAAATGTCCTGGGAAAATTTCCTGAATTTTCCTTAACTTCGTCCGCATATGGAAACCGTTGTCAGTGGTATTAGAAGTACCGGAAAATTACACTTAGGAAACTATTACGGGGCACTTCGTAACTTCGTTAAAATGCAAAACGAGTACAATTGCTTCTTTTTTATTGCCGATTTACACTCGTTAACGACCCATCCTACACCGCAAGACTTAAATACAACGGTACGACAGGTGGTCGTGGAATATTTAGCCTCAGGGTTGGATCCGGAGAAATCTACCATCTATGTACAGTCTGATGTACCGGAAGTCGCCGAGTTGTACTTGTATATGAACATGAACGCCTATCTAGGCGAATTGGAACGGGCTACAGCGTTTAAGGATAAGGTACGTAGCAATCCGGATAACGTGAATGCGGGTCTACTCACTTACCCCGTCTTAATGGCCTGTGATATTTTACTTCATCACGGCACCAAAGTACCGGTTGGGAAAGATCAAGAGCAACACTTGGAAATGACCCGCACCTTTGGAAATCGATTCAATCGTTTATATGAGGTGGACTACTTCAAAGAAGCGTTTGCATTTAGTTATAACGATAAACTGGTTAAAATACCTGGATTGAGCGGTCAAGGGAAAATGGGGAAATCCAACGGTGATGCGGATTGTATCTACCTATCGGATGCGGAAGCAACGGTAAAAAAGAAAATCATGAGAGCAGTGACTGATTCGGGCCCCACATCGCCTAATCAAAGCAAACCCGAGAGCATTCAGAATTTGTTTGATCTGATGAAAGTAGTTTCCTCGGAAGATACCTTAGCACATTTTGAGTCTTTGTATAATACCTGCGAGATTCGTTACGGTGATTTCAAGAAACAATTGGCTGAAGATATGATTTTGGCTACGCAAGAGGTTCGCTCTCGTATAGATGACATCAACCGAGATGAGGAGTATATTAAAAAAGTACTGCAACGCGGAGCGGAAAAAGCGCAGGCGAGCGCAAGCAAAACACTACGGGAAGTACGAGAAATCATTGGATTAAAAAAATTGTATTAGTATTATGCATATAGCCATTGTGGGAAATATCGGTGCCGGCAAAACGACACTCACCGAGCGCTTGGCGAAACATTTGAATTTTGAGCCCCAATATGAAGCGGTAGAAAACAATCCCTATTTAGAGGATTTTTATAGCGATATGAAGCGTTGGGCATTTAACCTTCAAATTTTCTTTTTGAATAGCAGGTTCCGACATATCGTGGATTTGCAGAGTCGTGGGATCAACATGATTCAGGACCGGACCATCTACGAAGATGCGTACATCTTTGCCGAGAACCTCTATGACATGGGGCTGATGAGCGCGCGGGATTTTGAAAATTACAGCGATATCTTTCACAGCATCATCCGTTACATTAAACCACCGGATTTACTCATCTACCTAAGGGCTTCGGTGCCGACCTTGGTGAATAATATCCAAAAGCGAGGACGGGATTACGAATCGGGAATACGTTTAGATTATCTGTCGAAGTTGAACGATAAGTATGAGAAGTGGATTTCCAATTACAAGGAAGGAAAGTTGTTAATTCTGGATAAGGATAGTCTTGATTTCGCAAATAACCAAGAGCATTTGGGTGAAATCATACAGAAGATAGAAGCCGAGTTATTCGGCCTGTTTTAAGTCAATACAATGTTATAAGGCCGTCGAAAAAATCGACGGCTTTTCATATTTTAGTCATTATGAAAGCAATTGGTATTATCCCCGCCCGATTTGATTCGAGCCGATTCCCCGGCAAACCACTCGTTGATATCGGTGGTCTCAGTATGATTCGACGCGTATATAATCAGGCAAAACATGCCCTCAGCTTAAGCGAAGTCGTCGTGGCAACGGACGATACGCGTATTTATGACCATGTCCAGAGTTTTGCCGGAAATGTAATCATGACCTCGAAGGATCATCGATCCGGCACCGACCGTTGTGCGGAAGTGGCCAACAAGGTCTCGGGCTTTGATTTGGCCATTAATATTCAGGGCGACGAGCCGTTCATTGATCCCCAGCAGATCGACTTGTTGGTCTCGTGCTTCTCCTCTCAGGACGTGCAGATCGCAACCTTGGTGCGACAGATTACGGAAATGTCTGATTTGGAAAACCCCAATAAGCCTAAAGTGGTTTTAGATCAAGCGGGCCGTGCACTGTACTTTTCTCGACAAGCCATTCCGTTTTGTCAGCGAACAGAAAAAACAAATTGGTTAAACACCACGAACTATTATAGTCATATCGGTATCTATGGTTATCGGGTGGACGTGTTAAAGGCTTTGGCACAGCTGGACGTATCCACGCTGGAATCCACTGAATCACTTGAGCAGCTCCGCTGGCTGGAGAACGGATATCGAATCCAGACGGCTTTATCGTCTCATGAAAACGATGCGATTGACACGCCCGAAGATTTGCAATATATTTTGCAGAAATATTTCGCTTAGGGTGATGACCGAGCTGCTGTTGACTTACTCCCGGTGTAGGTCGTATCGAACTGCCGGTAACTCTCGGAGTATTTCACGATAAGCCGTTAGATCAATAGTATCCCAATCGCTGATGACCGATGCGATATCGTCAGCTTGTTTTTTAGTCCGTATACCGATTACGGAGCAACGCACCGATTCTTGTAAAACGGGATATTTGAGTGCTAGGCTAAGTGTCGAAACCCCCAGATCATCTGCGGTCTCCTGAAGCTTATTTTGAATCTGTTCGACGAGTTCTGATGAATAGCCCAGGTATTCGTTGGCAGGCTTTCCAAGGAGCAAACCCTGCGCGATGGGACCTCGAGCGATTACGCCAACCTGATGGGAGTCCAGTTGGTCCAAGTATTCCTCAGGGCGACGATCGAACAAGCTGTATTGCATCATGTTGGAGACAATTTGTGTTTCTGCCGCGTATCTTAAGAAGATGTTGGGGCGAATTGAAGACAATCCGTAATACCGAATTTTACCTTCCTCTACCAAGCGTTCAAACGTCTCGACGATTTCATCATAAGGATCCTCAAGCGTACCACCGTGTAATTGATACAGGTCTATATAATCGGTCTTTAATCGCCGGAGGCTTTCATCGATGGCCTTTAAGATGTGATTTTTAGAGGCCGCCCAATCCCATCCCGATCCGTCTTTACGCCACCGATTCCCCACTTTACTGGCCAGAATCCAGTCTTGACGTTCCCCTTGTAGTAAGTCGCCTAATACGGATTCATTTTCTCCATGATCGTACAAGTCGGCGGTATCGATATAATTGATTCCTACGGCCTTTACGGCATCGATAATATAACGATTTGTATTTTTATCTCCCACCGACAACGACATGGCACCTAGACCGATTTCCGATAGTTCTAGTGTGGAGTTTCCTAATATTTTATATTGCATTTTCTTCGCTTTGATTTTCTGCTTTCTTAATATTCAATAGCTCCACCTCAAAGATTAAAGCACTGTAAGGCGGAATTGGTCCACTCCCCCGTGTTCCGTAACCTAAATTGTACGGAATGAAAAAGCGATATTTCGATCCAAGCTCCATTAATGGAATACCTATCTTCCAGCCCTCAATCACCGTTTCCATTGTGAGTGAAAGCGGATCGCCTCGATCGTATGAGTTGTCAAACGTTTCTCCGCTGGCGAGCTTACCTATGTAATGAACAACAACGGTGTCACTAAGGTTTGCTTTTTCTCCCGAACCCTTCTGCAATACTTCGTATTGAACACCTTCAGGCGTCGATCTTATATCGGGATTGGATAGGTTAGCCTGCATAAAGTCCTCAGCAGCTTGTTTTAATGAAGCGTTTCGTTCTTCTTGAATCCGCTGCATTCCGGCACGAATAATTTGATCCTTCTCCTCCGATTCAAACACCGTCTTTTGATCATCCAATACATCTGAAATCGCTTTGATCAAGTGTTCTTTGTTCACCGGGATATCCATACGTTTCATATAAGCGCCTAGATCTTGTCCGAGCGCGTAAGAAAGCGAGTCGTCTGGGCTCCATTGGGCTTGGGCATAACTCTGTCCTACCGTTGACGCCGCTACTAAAAATAAAATGATGTATTTCATGTGCTGTGTTTTTCTATAAGTTTACTGACAATATCTCTGGTGCAATCTTGATAATCCACCACAACAGCTGACTTGGCATTTAGCCACGATTCGATGTCCAATTCATATTTCTTTTTTAAACTTTGTATCACCGGTACACCCAATTCCTCGAGCGACGCCGCATTCAAATGCTGCTCGTATTGGTTTTTCATGGGAATGACTAATAATTTTTTTCGAAGAAATAGCGCCTCGGCTGGCGTCTCAAATCCCGCTCCACAGAGCACGCCTGAGGAATCCGCCATACTTTGTACAAAAGCATCACTGTCAATGGGATTGATTGATACATTCTTTAATTTAAAAGGCTTTTTATTGTGTTTGGAGAAGACTTCCCAACGGACATCCGAAAACCGGGAAAGGTGCTTTAAAAGATGGGCATCATCATAGGAAGGAAGATACACGGTGTAATGCCCTAAATCTCGTGGTTCCAGTTGTCTTACCGACTCTCGTATGACCGGCGTGAAAATGTGGGGCGCGTAGGTTTTAAAATGAAAACCATAGGAAACAGACGATGGGGCATAGTTTTTCATGATAAACCGACCGACCATATCGTTTTCTTCTGGCTTTGGGCTAGCCGGATCAAATGCGCCAATTTGATGGCTCAGTCCAATGCATTTTTTTTCTTTAAAATAGCAACCCCATGCGGATATAGGTTCAAAGTCGTTTATGACCAGGTCATATCGCTCCACAGGTACGGCGTTGACCTCCTTCACAAATTTACGAACTGTGGAACTGATGAAAGTCTTCCATAAATCAACCCCGCCATTTTTTCCAAAAATGAAACTTAAACCGTGATACCGATACTTCACGTCGAAAGGCAGATCAATATCCGCTTGGATACCACTGACCAGGACGTCGACTTCACCGAATTCTCTCAGATGGGGAATGATATCAATAGCTCTACACAAATGTCCATTTCCCGTGCCTTGTACGGCGTATAATATTTTCATCTTAGTGGTCGATTACAGGGCCAAATTAACAAAAATAGAGGACTTGCTTACAAAAATCAGTAAATCCATCGCAGCGCAATATCCTGAACGATTGCAAGGCGTTTGCCGGTGGTTTTCTGATTACATGAAAATACGTACTTTTGGGAAATTTTGAACTGATGTTTCGAAAAACACTGATGCTTTTGAGTGGCTTGTTGCCTGTCCTATCCCATGGGCAGTCTGGGCTTGGTGATACCACTTTAATCGAAGAAGTGCGTATTCAAGAAAATAGATTTCAGATCCCTTTCCAGGAATATAATCGGAATTTACAAGTGATCAGTCAGCGCGAACTCCAAGCGTTACCTGTCCGAAGCGCGCAAGAAGCACTTCGGTACGTCGCTGGTGTCGATATCCGTCAAAGAGGACCTTTTGGTACCCAGACCGATATTGGAATCGATGGCGGAAGTTTTGAGCAAGCAGTGGTGCTGATTAACGGAATGAAACTGTCGGATCCACAAACGGCTCACCACATGCTCAATTTGCCTGTACCCCTTGAGGCTATTGAGCGCATCGAGATTTTGAGAGGGCCAGCCGCTCGAGTGTATGGCGTGAATAGTCTGACCGGTGCAGTCAATATTGTGACCAAAGAAGTGAAACAGGACGCGCTAATGGCTCATGTGTATAGCGGGTCGTCTTTTCAATCGGTGGAAGAACCCGACAAGCGCGGTGTGTATCATGGAACGGGCTTGCAGCTGGGGGGCACGTTATATCAACCGGGACACCAGCACCAAATTTATGTAGGTAGCGAAAGAAGTAACGGCCACCGCTACAATACCGCTAGCGAGAGCAGGCAGATTTTCTATCAAAACCAAGTTCTTTTGGATAGCAGTAATCGGGTGCAACTCATGGCGGGATACCTTGATAATCGATTCGGAGCCAATGGTTATTACGCCGCTCCTGGCGATAAGGAATCCGAAGAATGGGTAGGCACGTTTATCTCTTCCATAGCCTCTCATCATCAGTTA
>DXCW01000144.1 GCA_019115805.1 Candidatus Sphingobacterium stercorigallinarum | reverse complement strand
AGGAACCAATCAGTCCACATAAGCGTGTTTTATTCAGGTAAAGCAGTAAAACCAGCACCAGCTCGATGATCGGGACAGCCCGTCCTAAAAATGGAGCCCATGTACTCAGCCAGTCCGAAGGGACGAGTTGCATTTGAAACACGAACAAATCGTAATTAAGCAGCTTGCTTACGGCAGTGTACATGAACAATAATAGGGTAGCGATCACGGTTACGGTGATCAGATGCTCGGGCCAGTTACGTGATCTAACGTTCGCCGACTTCTGGGCGTACCCTCCGTTTGTTGGTTTATACTCTCTGGGTTTATTTTGGTAGACCGTTTTCATAACTCGTTAGTTTTGGTCTAAACAAAGTTAGAAACGTCAATTCGCTAAAAGCTGGTATAAAGGGAGTGGAGGAACACGATTTTTGCGGCCTGTTCGCGGAAAAGGTTAATTATCTTCTTCTAGTCTTCCGATAGGCGTTAGGAGAGATGCCTCTATCTTTGCGGAATGCTTTTATAAAAACAATAGGGGAGGAATAACCAACTCGTATAGCGATCTCTTGAATGAACAAGTCGGTGTTTTCCAGTAAGTCTACGGCTCTATTCATTCTTAGACGAGTAATATATGTGCGCACCGAACAGCCTAAGGCTTTTTTGGCTATTCTCCTGAGGGTCCAATTTGACCAACCCAATTGGTTTAAAATACACGCGATCCGGCACTCTTCATCGTACATGAAATTTTCCGTGAGGTAAGTATGTAATTTTTTTCCTTTAGCTCGGTCTTCTTGCTCTCGATGATCAGCTAGCTGCTGGTGATAGCGGAGCATGCACTTAGCCACGTTTTGTAGAACGTCGAGTCCGTGATCTAGATCATCTACTCTCGTCGTTCGAATGCGGTGTATGGTGTTCCAAAGCGACTCGGAAATTTGTTTTTCTTCCAAACGAATCGGGCTGGAGGTTTTTAAAGACCACGCTTTTAGTACCGGAGAAAATTGGTGCAGCTGTTTATCGATACCGGACACGAACCACTCCGGCTCCAAACCAATAACCAAGGCACTGTGCTGGCCTTTTTCTAGTTCCATGTGTAAGGTGCTCTTGGGCTGATAACAGAAACAATGTACCGGAGATTCGTAACGCCTAGGGGAGTTTTCTGTTTGCGGGTAGAATCTGATCTGTCCTTTAAGCATAAAGAGTAAAAATCCAGTGGGTCTACGGATTTGAAATCGAATTCGGCTTTGGCGTATCACATCGATCTCGAATATTTGAATGTGTGTGCCCGGTAAATCTCGAGCTTGCCTGGAGAGTGTAACTGTTCTTTCTTTAAACTCCATCCATGGAGAACCGATTAGCGGAAACGAAGAATATTGAGGCTTAAGCCGGGTTTGGATAGGACTGCGGGCTGCGGATATGCCGGGTTTATTGGTTTTCGTCATGGCGATAGGGCATTGGTTGTCTATTGGAAGAGGCCAAGATAACAAATTGCTCGATTAAATAGAGGACAGCCATTATCATCCTCCGAACATAGTACCGGCGGAAGGCTTCAGTCCTGGTTTCTTCACTAACTTCTTAAGACCGTAAAGTGGGAGAAACGAAGATTTGTTAGCTTTTTTCAATCGTTTTTTGGTCACTTAAACATACGAATAAAACCAAAGGAACTGAGGGAAAGAAGGCATAAAGCATAGAATTTGGATATTCCATTACGAATTTCACTTTCTGTTTGTACATTTGTATGTTTATCAGTGAAGAGAGGAAATTCCTATGCCCGTCAAAATACCAGATAACTTACCTGCAATAGAACTGCTCAAACAAGAGAATATCTTCGTCATGAGTGATTTACGAGCCGCATCGCAAGACATTCGTCCGATGAAACTGCTTGTGTTGAACTTGATGCCGCTCAAAATATCGACGGAAACCGATTTTATTCGATTACTGTCCAACAACCCCTTGCAGGTAGAAATGGAATTCTTGCGTTTATCGACTCACCGTCCCAAAAATACGCCTGAAGAACATCTGGAACTATTCTATAAGAATTTTGACGATATTAAAGGGAATACCTATGACGGCATGATCATTACGGGCGCTCCAGTCGAAATGATGCCCTTTCGGGAGGTCAATTATTGGCCGGAGGTCACGAAGATTTTTGATTGGGCCCGTAAACATGTGTTCTCCACCTTATATATTTGCTGGGCCGCGCAAGCCGCTTTGTATCACTTTCACGGCATCAAAAAGAAACCGTTAGATCGTAAATTGTTTGGTGTCTTCAAACATACGGTGGGCGATAAGAAAGATCCGCTTTTCCGAGGTTTTGACGATGAATTCTATATTCCGCACAGCCGGCACACGACAATCCTTTCAGCCGATGTGGCTGAACATCCCGAGGTGAGTATTCTCTCTCAATCGGACGAAGCCGGAGTCGCCATTTTATCTACTCGTGGGGGACGGGAGTTGTATTTGACCGGGCATTCGGAGTATGCGCCACTCACGCTGCACGAGGAGTACATGCGTGATGTCGAAAAAGGCCTGGAGATCGATGTGCCGGTGAATTATTATCAACAGGACAATCCTGAACTCGGGCCCGTTGTACGCTGGACTGGACACGCCAATTTACTGTTTAACAATTGGCTGAACTATTACGTGTATCAAGAAACACCTTATGATTTAAAAGAGGTTCCCCAGCTCGGTGACATTAAAATTAACGGCTAACAAAAAACGGGTGCATTAGAGCTTGAAAAAGATCTTCTTACGGTACAGAAAGTAACAAATCGACCATTCCAGGGCAAAGACACACAACGATGAAGCGATCGCTATTCCTGTTGCTGATAAGCCTAGACTGGCCAGCAAGGGAGCGGTAATCATATAGCCGTAATCGTTGAGCCAGTTTCTACCGACGATATCAAAGAACAGGTAGATGAAAATAGCATTCATCCCTAACACCTGAAGGAATAACAAACCCTTTTTATGGTTCCTCACATCAATCCACCAATGCAGTACCGCGATCATCCATAAGCAGAAACCCAATGAGGCCAACATAAATGAGCTGCTGGCAATGGGTTTAATAATGGGGGTGAGCGCTAAGCTATCCAAGCTATAGCCGAGGATGATCAGTGGCAATCCGAAAAGCAGCAACAGACCCGTAGGACGCTGTTGGTTTAACAATAATTTCCCGACCAGCACACCGGCAACGGTATGGACAGCCGTTGGAAACCAGTTGATGAATACGTAGGTGCTGGCGGGTTGACCAAACAATACAGCATCTACCCAGTTTCCAAAATTCGCTCCTTGGGTGAACGGCTCATCGAAGCCCGAGACTGGCCAACCGCGGTATAACAGTTCTGTAGTGAGTAGGATGACGGCGCAAGCGAGCAGCTGATACCGCCATGTTAATCCGAATACAAAAAATGCAATCAAGGAAGCGAACGCTAGCTGCGTCAGAATATCGGTCACGTCTAGCGCTTCCCATGCCAACCAATCGGGACTGGAAATGCGTTTAAAAATACCCCAGAATACAAGCCATCCGCAGCGCTTGAGCAATTTAACGAGCCGCTGATTCCAAGAATATCCGCGATTGATTTGACTGGTTAACGAATAGGTCATCGCGATGCCGGCCATAAACATAAAAGCCGGTTGTATCAGGTCCCAAAAGTGTAGACCGTGCCAGCCGGCGTGAAAGAATTGCGAAATTAGGGTCTGACCTAAGCTACCTTCCGGACTTGCAGTGCGCAGATGATAATAAAAGCCACACGCCTCTAAGGCCAGTAAACACATGATGAGCCCGCGCATGAAATCTAAGGAAAGCAGGCGGTTTGATGCGTGAGATGCCGGGTTCTTTTTCTCGATGTCCATAGGTTATTAGGTTAGGTGATGTCGAACGTTGCGGTGTGTCCCTGTTGCTAATGTACTAAAAAATATGACCAATACCCCGATAGCGCAGGGCGTTCTCCGGGGCGGCTCATTCTCCAGGAGCGAGCGGCGGTGTTAAGCGATTCCGCTGCGAACTAGCACACATACATCGGCCGTTCCGAAACGACAGGAGTGTCCACTTTAGAGGAATTCCTTTGCTTTGGCCCTGTGCTGGTGGTGATAATTCGTTATATTCGTTTTATAATCGAAGGCATAAAAATACAGCTAAATGCAATATTCACTCTATTTACCGGGTCAGCAAACCGCTGCAACCGATGGACATACCGTTATTGCCGCCGATGTGGGCGGGACAAAAACAAACCTAGGCTTATTTGAGGTTCGCGGGAGCAAATTGGCGCTCGTGTCGGAACATACCTTTTCATCCAAGGGCCAGCAGCGTTTTGAGGACATGGTGCAGGCCTTTCTTCAGGAAAACAACGCCACTCCTTCTTTTTTATCCATAGGTGTGGCCGGGCCCGTTCTAAACAATCAAGTCGAGCTGACGAACCTAGACTGGCAGTTGGATGGCCGGGCGCTGGAGAAAGACCTGGGAATTTCCCAGGTGGTGCTGCTGAACGACCTGGAAGCTACAGCTTATGGACTGGCGGGTATCGCTAAGGAGGATATGGCCGAGGTCAGCGACGGGAAGGATAGCAAGCGAGCAATCGGTAATATGGCGATTTTAGCGCCCGGTACGGGACTGGGGCAGGCAGGATTGTTTTGGGACGGCGATTGTTACCGACCCTTTGCTACCGAAGGCGGTCATAGTGATTTTGCACCGCAGACGGACTTGGACTGGGAAATACATCAGTACCTGCAGCGGGAATTCGATCTGCCAAGTTGGGAGCACCTGATCTCCGGACCTGGTATTTATCGGATTTACAGTTTTCTAAGAGACGTGAAAGGGTATAAAGAGCCCGCCTGGTTGACGGAAAATTTTAAAAACAGCGATGATCCAACCGCTGTGGTCAGCCATGCGGCGATGCGAGGACTGGATGACACTTGTAAAGAGACCATGGACCTGTTCGTACGTTATATGGCAAGAGAAGCGTCTAGCCTGGTATTGAAACATAAGGCAACCGGAGGTCTGCTCTTAGGAGGTGGTATTCCGCCACGGATCTATCCCTTGCTCAAAGGCGCTACCTTTCGCGACTATTTTGTGCGAAATTCGGAGATGAACGACCTGCTGGCTGAAGTGCCGGTAAAAGTGATTCTGAACAGTAAAGCCGCATTGATCGGAGCTGCTTATTACGGGGCTTTTGGCGATCATCCCAAAAGATAGACCGGTACCCCATATAGGCAGGACTAAGTAGCGATCAAAAGCACTGACGGCGATGGAGACCAATCGGCAACGAATCCTAGCCATGATCTTGGCGAACGGTCACCGTGATGATATCTTTAGCTGGCTATGTTTACTGTGTTGGTATATACTGATTTATCCTGTACAATACGTGTTACTTGTGACCAGCAGCGGCACCGCCCAATAACAGCTTAAAAAAATACAGGTAGACCAGCTTAGGCCAGTCTACCTGTCGTAAAAGAGGGCAGCGAGCTCTCCCTATGCGGCTGGTTTTACCAACCTTTAATCGCACCTCCTTTAAATTCTGCCTCAGCGGTTTGCTCCACTTCTTCGGATTGATACGCTTTCAAGAACTGAGCGACCCGTTCGTCGTCCTTATTGTCTTTTCGGCTAACCACAATATTGACGTACGGTGATTTTTCATTTTCCACAAAGATGCCATCGCGTTTCGCTACCAAATTATTTGCCGCTGCAAAATTGTTGTTGATGACCGCTACAGTAACCTTCTTATCGTCCATTGTTCTAGGGATTTGTGGCGCTTCTAGCTCAAGTATTTCTACAGGTAATTTGTTCTCGACAATATCGCGCTGCGTAGGGAGTAGCCCCACATCTTCTTTCAATTTAATTAAGCCCACCTGCTCTAAAAGCAATAGCGCACGGCCTAAGTTGGTCGGGTCATTGGGAATGACAATGGTGTCGTCCTTCTTGAGTTGATCGATGTGTGTTATCTTTTTTGAATATCCAGCCATCGGGTAAATGAAGGTGTTGCCGATGACTTCCAGCTCGTAACCCCGATGTTCGGATTGGTCGGCTAAATAGGGCCGGGTTTGAAAGACATTTACGTCTATGTCTTTTTGATGAAGGGCTTCGTTAGGCATCACATAATCGTTAAACGTAATCAACTCCACGTCTAAGTCAAACTGCTCTTTCGCTACTTTTTTAGCCGTCTCCGCTAGCTTTAATTCAGGTCCGCTTTGTACTCCGACGCGTAAGGTGTTGGAATCGTTTTTGGAACCGCCGCAGGCCACAATGATGGAAAGAACGGAGAGCCTGAGCGCGACTTTGATAAATGATTGAAACATGCGTGTTTTGTATTTAAGTTATTTTCTATGATCTACACGTTTGGATAAGCGATCACCCGCGAATTGAATGCCAAAAACAATCAATACCAACAGGACCAATACCGAATTCATAATTAGCGCATCGTAGCCCACGTATCCATATTGATACCCGACGTGGCCCAGACCTCCGGCACCGACTGCGCCACCCATTGCCGAATACCCAACTAGGGTGATCAAGGTCAGCGAAGCATTGTTGATTAGCGAGGGTAGGGCCTCTGGAATCAACACCTTGCCAATGATTTGTAGCACACTCGAGCCCATGGAACGGGCGGCTTCAATCACACCGTAGGGAATCTCCAGCAGGCTGTTTTCTACTAAACGCGCGACAAAGGGCGCTGCCCCGATACTTAGCGGTACAATGGCGGCATTCATGCCGATCGACGTACCGACGACCATACGGGTGAAAGGAATCATCCAAACAATCAGAATGATAAAGGGGATCGATCGGAAAATGTTGACGAAGAACGCTACGGTTCGGTTCAACGGGCGGTTTTCCATCAATTGACCGTCCCGGGTTATAAACAGGAGAATACCGATAGGCAAGCCAATCAAGAAACTGAAGAATCCCGAGATAAATGTCATGAATAAGGTCTCCAAAATTCCTTCTCCTAGTAAAATGAGGGTAGATTCGGTCATATTTATACAGCAATGCTAGGGTCTAATAGTTCTTTAGTGATGGCCGATTGCGGATTAGAAAAAAGGGCATCGACGGTATTTTGTTCTTCGATTCGGCCGTCGGAAATCACCGCGACCTTATGGCAAATCGCATGGACCACATTCATTTCATGGGTAATGAGTACGATCGTGATGCCCAACTCCCGATTAATGCGTTTCAATAATGCTAAAATAGCGCGCGTGGTTTTGGGATCCAGCGCACTAGTTCCCTCATCACAAAGTAGGACTTCAGGATCTGTTGCCAGCGCACGGGCGATGGCTACTCGTTGCTTTTGTCCACCGGATAAATTGGCAGGATATTCGTCTTTCTTTACGCTCAGATCCACTAAGCTGAGTAAGCTATTCACCTTCTCCTCAATGGCCCGAGGATCTTTACCACTGATCTGTAACGGGTACGCAATATTATTAAAAACAGTTGCCGAGGAGAGCAGATTAAACTGCTGAAAGATCATGCCCATTTTTCGCCGGTAGGGCATCAGTTGCTTCTCCGTCAGTTGCGTGATTTCTTGATTTTTATAATACACCTTTCCTTGCGTAGGGCGCTCCAGCAAGTTCATTGTCCGCACCAGCGTACTCTTGCCTGATCCGGAATACCCGATGATGCCGAAGATATCGCCTTGGGCAATGTGGAGGTCGATGCCATTTAACGCGTCAATACGCTGTTTTTTTTTGTGAAATACTTTGTGGATCCCTTCCAGTTTAATCATATCGTGCACTTATGGCGGTTGATGCTCATCCAGCGG
>DXCW01000143.1 GCA_019115805.1 Candidatus Sphingobacterium stercorigallinarum | reverse complement strand
ATTATTAATCAGAGTGCGAGCGGGAGCGGAGCATCTCGTGCAAAAACGCCCTTACTCGTTAACGACGATTATCCGGCAGCATTTAGCGTCAATCTCATGTTGAAGGATGTAGCGATAGCGCTCGCTGCAGGAGCGGATTTTCCCATGAGTCAGGTATTGATGGATACTTATCAGGGTGCAGCCGATGCGGGGCGTGGAGAGCAGGATGTGATGGCTATTGTGCCGTTTTTGCGCGCAAAAGACCATCGGGATTAGTTTTTAATAATCAGTACGCTTCTGCTCAGCGGACCTGGCGTCACCTGAGCAGATCGGATAAGGAGTGGCGATCCCAAAAACTTAAAGGAGATGAAACAGTTCACTATTATAATCGTATGTGCCTTCCTGGTACAGTTGGGGTTTACTCAAGAGTTAGAGCAGATTCCTTATCAAGATGGGAAGCAGAAATTGGTGGGTTTAATGACCAGCAATGCCAAGCAGACGGAGATCGGTGTGCTGATTCTTCCGGCTTGGATGGGAATTGATCAAGAAGCCAAAACAACCGCGCTGGATCTGCAAAAACAAGGCTACATGGCGTTTGTTGCCGATATTTATGGTGCGGGGAATACACCGGGTGACCGGCAGGCAGCGGCTACCCTTTCCAGCGGATTTAAATCGGATTATAAGCGCTACCAGAGGCGTATTGAATTGGCGATTATGGAAATGAGAAAATTAGGCGTTAAAAGAATCGCAGTGATTGGCTATTGCTTCGGTGGCACCGGGGCGCTGGAGGCGGCCAGAGGCCAGCTGTCCGTAGAGGGTGTAGTCTGTATTCACGGTGGTCTATCAAAAGATGAAAATAGAGTGAATCAGCCCATTCACTGCAAGGTGCTGGTGGAACACCCGGCAGCTGATCAAAGTGTTAAGCCAGAACATGTCACTCAATTGATCGAAGAGCTAGAGCAGGGACAAGCCGACTGGCAGATGATCACCTATGCAAACGCGAAACATACGTTTACCAATCCAGAATCCCCAGATTACCATCCGATTATGGCTAAGCGAGCTTGGGAGCATACCTTGATGTTCTTGGAGGAAGTGTTAAACACACCAACACGCTAAATCAACGCGCTCGCGGAGTGGGCATCACCCCAATGTAAGCTGCGTGTTACAATCGCCAAAGCCTAAATCTATTTTTGTTAAATGGACCACGACCCCCGTGCCTACTCTGCAGTGTCATTTTTAAGGATTGAATTCCCCACTTGATTCGCTGTTCTGCACTCGGCTGAATACACAAAGAGACTTCCGCATTTGTTGGATTAGCAGATTTAGTTATCTTAGCGTCAACTAAACATAAATCTATTACAACTTAAACATCTTTATTTTATGGTTAAACGCCATCATCTTTTCAATGGAAAGAGTGGGATGCGAGTGTTGCGGCTTGGCGGAATTTGCGTGTTATGCAGTTTTTCCCTACCCTCAGCGCTAGCGTATTCTCATTCTGCCGTGCACGCTTATCATCACGCGGTGCACTGGCAAGACGAAATTACAGTTCAAGGTACGGTTCGCGATGAGTCCAACGGGCAACCGTTGGCAGGTGTGACCGTTACCATCAAGGGGACTTCTCAAGCGACGACGACGAACGAACAGGGAGTCTATAGTATCGACAAGGTGCCCGCTTCGGCCACATTGGTATTTACATCTATTGGGATGGAACCCAGGGAGGTCGATGTAGCTAGCCAAACGACCATTGATGTGACTATGGTTATCGCCTTGGGTAATATTGACGAAGTAGTGGTCGTTGGTTACGGTACACAGAAGAAAGAAACCGTTACTGGAGCGGTGTCGCAAGTGCGCGGTGATGATTTGAAGAAATCACCCTCAGTGAACCTCTCCAATACCATGGCCGGCCGTGTCGCTGGTTTAGTGGCTACGAATAACTCCGGTGAACCTGGAGGGGACGGTTCGGGCTTACGTATACGGGGGACCAATACGCTTGGCGATAGTGGCCCACTGGTAGTTATTGACGGTATTCCGGCTCGTGCGGGCGGCTTGGAGCGTTTGAATCCAGCGGATGTAGAAAATGTTTCCGTGCTAAAAGACGCATCGGCCGCGATTTATGGAGCGCGGGCAGCAAACGGTGTTATCTTAGTCACTACCAAGCGCGGCAAGACCGGAAAGCCACAGTTATCGTATAACTTTAATCAGGGATTTTCCCAAGCCACCGTCATTCCGCAACTGGCCGATGCCGTGCAATATGCGGAGATGCGAAACGAGCTGGAAATTTTTAAGCTTCCGGTTGAAGAATGGCAAGATGCGCTTAACGGCTTCAATAACGATGGCGTATACCGAAGAGAAAATGGCAGTACAGTAACCGCGCCATTTGATCCCGAAGATCGTCGACTTTTCGCGGACGGTTCCGATCCATGGGGACATCCGAATACGGACTGGTACGGAGAAACGCTTAAAGATTGGTCACCGCAATCCAAACATAATTTACAGCTGGAAGGTGGGTCGGAAGATTTCCGTTATTTAATGTCCTTAGGGTATTTGACACAAGACGGCTACTATAAGAACTCAGCCACTGGATACGACCAATATGATATTCGTGTGAACCTGGACGCGAATGTAAACAAATACATCAAAACACAATTTGGTATACTCGGACGTCAAGAAGATCGCCACTTTCCAACGAAAAGTGCCGCCACAATTTTCCGTATGTTGATGCGTGGAAACCCCACTATGCCTGCTTATTGGCCAAACGGTATGCCGGGGCCGGATATTGAACACGGCGAGAACCCGGTGGTGATCGCTACGGACCAAACCGGCTACGATCGGAACAAACGGTATTATTTTCAGACCAACGGGCAAGTTGAAATCTTGATTCCGGGCGTAGAAGGACTGAAAGTCACTGCGAATGCAGCCGTAGACAAATATGTACGTAATAATAAACGATGGGAAATTCCGTGGACGCTATACACCTGGCAGGGAGGCTATCAGGAAGATGGCGTCACTCCCGAATTGGTTGGCGGATTACGAGGACCCGCAGATCCGCGGTTGAATCAGGGAACCGAGGAGCAGATGAACGTCTTGCTTGGAACGGTTGTAACTTACGATAAGGTCTTTGGAGACCATACCTTGAATGTACTCGCCGGTGTCAATCGAGAAACGATTCGGAATGATAATTTCT
Source organism: Candidatus Sphingobacterium stercorigallinarum (assembly GCA_019115805.1). Lineage (GTDB taxonomy): Bacteria > Bacteroidota > Bacteroidia > Sphingobacteriales > Sphingobacteriaceae > Sphingobacterium > Sphingobacterium stercorigallinarum. Next base: position 604 of record DXCW01000143.1, on the reverse strand, counting down.
CGGCGTTTAGACGTTTCTTTATTTCCAATAATATTGATTATCTCTTCGCCGGTGGTGATGCCGAAAAGGATAATAATGGCGGAGCTTGGGAACGTGCACGTCAAAATTATTTCGGGAGAGTGAATTACAACTACAAAGGGAAATATATTGCCGAGTTGCTCTGGCGCTACGACGGATCCTATATGTTTCCTAAAGACAGTCGTTACGGATTCTTTCCGGGGGCAATGTTGGGCTGGATGGTATCCGAAGAAGATTTTTGGAAAGACAATGTTCCGTTCGTGAACTATTTCAAAATTCGCGCTTCCTATGGTCAAATGGGGAATGACAACATTTACTACGATGGCTTACTCCAGGAGTATCAATATTTCTCTACCTATGGTTTTGGATCGTATATCATCAATGGGGATATGGTAAAGTCATTGGCAGAGAGTAGAGTTCCCAATATGTTCATTACTTGGGAGGTCGCCAATAACTATAACTTAGGTTTTGATTTTCAGTTTATGGATGGAAAATTCAATGCTGAGTTTGACTTGTTTAAGAATCACCGCGAGAGTATCTTATGGAGACGAAACGCATCGATCCCACAAAGTACTGGGATGACACT
>DXCW01000021.1 GCA_019115805.1 Candidatus Sphingobacterium stercorigallinarum | reverse complement strand
CTATTGCTGGGTTCGAGATAGTTTTTACGTCTTGACCGCACTAAGCCACATCGGTAAATTTGAAGAGCTGGAGGAATTCTCCACTTATATTACCGGCATCACGCAATCTGACCCTGGACGCCTTCAGCCGTTATATGGAATTTTAGGGAAGAAGACCTTAACCGAAAGCACCTTGGATTATTTGAGCGGTTATCAAGGGAATCAACCCGTGCGGATTGGTAATCAAGCATATGAGCACATACAGAATGATGTCTATGGACAAGCCATGATTGCCTTATTACCGCTTTTTACCGATCGTCGCTTTCCAAAGGACGAACGCAAGGATGCAGAAAATTGGTTAAAGTACATTCTGGATAAAATTCAAGAAACCATAGACGAAAAAGACGCCGGGATCTGGGAATTCCGCAACATTGCCAATCGCCATGCCTATTCCAATCTGTTTCAATGGGCAGGTGCATCAGCGGCTCTAAAAATTGCGAAACAAAACGGATACGACGACATTGAAAAAACAGCAACCGAATTGATCGCGAGAGCCGCCGATCATATTGAACAATGTTACGACCCAGAGCGACAGGTGTATCGCAACTCTACCGAGGGTTCCAACCTGGATGCCAGCACGCTACAATTGATCATGATGAATTATCTCGACCCCAATTCGGATAAAGCTAAACGACACCTGGAGGCAATAGAAGCGGATCTCAAGGCGAAAAATGGCTTATTCTATCGATACATTCACCGAGACGACTTTGGAAAGCCCCAATCCACTTTTCTGGTCTGCGCATTTTGGTATGTAGAAGCGTTGGCCTGTGTCGGCCGTTTGGACGAAGCGCAAGAGACTTTCGAACGCTTATTAGAATACGGAAATCCCTTGAAGCTATTTTCGGAAGATATCCACGAGGAAGACGGAAGTCAATGGGGGAACTTCCCTCAGGCCTACAGTCATGTGGGTTTGATGAACGCCGCCTACAGAATCGCCATGAAACTGGATCGCCCCTTCTTTCTTCCTTAGCAAGGACAGCCAGTGAAATTAAACGACCTCGTCATACGTCGAATAAGACGAGGTTCTATTTTGGTGTGTATCTTATAGGTACGGTGCGATAAGAGGCAGTCGTTTGTCTAGAAAAAAATGTTTAAATTTAAATACTAGACAAACGAACTAACCTTATTTTCATGATGAACCGCCCCTACCACCTACACATTTTGATGTGTATCATTCTGGTCGCAATGGTCCTGCAGAGTTGCACCAAAGAGGACATCAAGCACCTACCCGATCCCGAATTGGAAAAGATAATCGAAGCCGATATCACCGACCAAGCTATATTATCGGTCAGCCACGAAAATCCAGACGGTCCTACGGGAGCCGAAGGCTATGCGAAATTGGTCGATGGGGATACCACAAGCAAATATTTAATTAAAGATTTTAGTTCCGCACACGTCGACTTTCAATTTGATACCGCGAAACTGGTCGCCTCCTACGAATTTACCACTGGAAATGATTTCGACGGCAGAGACCCGTTGAACTGGAAACTCTTGGGCTCAAACGATGGTGAACAATGGACGGAACTCGACAGTCGGGTCGGTATGCAATTCCGCCAACGACGCAACAGCTATCGCTTCTACTTTCAGAATGAACAAACGTATACACATTACCGCTGGGCCATCTCTGAGGTGTATGGCGCTGATATGTTCCAGGCGTCGGAATTTCGTTTGATTCAGATGCCGCCATCCGCACAAATGCATCAACCCGTCAGCCGCGTCGACAGCACCGAGAACAATGGATTAAAACTCATCTTTGTCAACCATTCCGCAACAGATCAACTGGCTTATCAAGAACGGCTCACCCAAACGTTTTTCACCACCTACCCCGAACTCCTAGAAGAATACAATCCCGATGCATTAAAACGGGTGTATTTTATTGTAGATCCTACCTACGATGGGGTGGCCTACTCCTTTGGCGATGTCATCGTCTTTGGCTATGACTATATGGAGGAAAACCCATTAGATGGAGACGTGGTCGTTCATGAGACCATGCATAAGATCCAAGCGGATTATAAGGGGAATGTACCCGGGTGGTTAAAAGAAGGTATGGCGGATTTCGCTAGGGAACGTTTTGGAGTCGATGATCCGGATGCCTGGTCTTTGCCGGATTTCTCTCCGGATCACAACTACGATGGTAGCTATGGAATAACCGCGAGATATTTACTCTGGATCGAATCACATAAAAAAGAAGGTTTTGTAAAAGAACTCAATCAAGCCTTACTCAATGGCATAGGTTTCGAAGACTTCTGGCAGCAAACGTTAGGTCAAACCATACAAGAGGTCTGGTCCGAATATGCCCAGAACCCCGAATTATAGAACCGACAGTTCCCTGCTGGATTATCCGATATCCGCAGGGAACAATTGTTCATTACCCGATCGTTGGGATCGAGTGCCTGACCCGCTTGAGGTCATCCTCAAAGTACTTCGGATCACCTTGTTTTAAATGACTTCCGCCATAGCGCTTCAACTCATCAAAAAATCCTCTTAAGTTATTAAGAAACTTTTCGTAGGTTAAATTAAATGGAATATATCCCTCCGCAGGCGAGATACGCTCCACCCGCGGACTTTCGATTGGTGGGAATTCGATCCAATTTCCCTTGTCGTCTTTTTTAGGTATATACTCCTCTTGCATCCATAAGACCGATTCGGTCTGAGGACAAGAGATGCGTACGAAGTGGTGGCGGCTGTCTGATATCTGCAATCCGTATAGATTAAGCGAAAAATCATAGGTTTTCAAAAATTGCGCAAGTGTCGGATTGGCGAGCATCTCTTCGATCAATTTTAATATCTTTTGTTTATCAGTCATAGTCATTACTAAATAGGGATATCTTATCGTGACTAAATTACGCAATACCTTACACTTTCCCGCCATCTACGAAATGCGGCAACCACGTCTATTAAAAAGGAATAGATTGAACCCATTACCTACAGTCTACGTTTTAATGGTTAAGAAAAGAAGAAAATCATTCTTCTGAGTTAAGATGGGCACCATACTGGAGCGCTCTTGTTAACCCAAGATTATATCCTGACTTTTTAACAAGGTTTTTGAATAATTGGCACAATATTTTCATTCAGCACCATGTTATTATAAGAGATTTAGCGAACGTGTGGCTTTTTGAGCAGAAATACAAGTAAGTTTTCATAGTTCATTTTACAAAAATTAGGTTTTTTAATATGGCAAAGAATCACAACTTTAATAGTGATCACATTATTAAGGAATTAAAAAAATTAGACACTAAATATCGTGATTATTTGAGCACGGATGGGAAGTGGTTAGTCGGAGGCTTTGAATCCATCGTGAGTTATGACGGCAAAATTTCAACGATCAATGGTGAGCAGGTGACATTGAAAAAAGAAATTTACATGATGCTTCCGGTTGAGATAAGAGAAGAAATTGCGCAATTCATTGACGTAGAATAGTCCGCTAAAAACACTTCGAGTTCTCTCGCTCATCGCGACCTAAACACGCGGGAGTTAGTCCTAATTTTTTGTCCGAGTGATAAAGCTATTTATCTAAGAAATAATTATACCCCGAGACAATCGGGGTATAATCTTCTGCAAAACCCTATTCATTTGATGTTGTCAAACCTTATGGCATCTTGCAGTATTTATGGTTGTATTGCGATGTGCAACTTTATTCCAACGCCATTGGTATATAGAGAACACAAAGCAATCCAATTGGTTTGCTTTTTTTTTAAAAATCGTGATTCGTCTTCAAATTTCAAGGCGATAGTCATGTAAATTCACCCTATTCTTTGCTCGAGCATACCAATCGGTTTCGACGAGTTGCAGTCCGCTAGCGGTCATCGTACCGAAATCAAATTCCCGATAGCGCTGAATAAATTCTAGAAATGCGCTGCAATCCCGTAAAGGCATGCGGTGCCGAATAGCGGTCATGTGAGCGAGTTCTGTTTTATAACGAATATCCAGCGTATGAAAAAGATTACTTGTATTAAAGTGTTCCCGGAGCCGATTTCGAATATGTTCTAATTGCTGGGATTGCGGAAAACCACAGATCATCACTGCCTCGGAAGAGAGACTCACGCCTTTAAATTGCAAGCCAAAAGGAATTGATTCGCAAAGCGATTGTGCAATACATTCGATATATGGTTTTAAGTCGATCCGCCGGTAATCAAATCCTTCTCGGCAGGAAATGATGGACATCACCGTTACATGTAAATCCGCTATTGGCTGAACATACAGCTCCGGTTCGATGCGCCGGGCATCTGACAAAAATAATTCAACGTTTTCAGCAATCGCTCCGCTGGGCTGCAAAATGAGAGAAAGCCCCTTCCTCTCATCCTTAGGGTCATCAAGATAACGATCCAGGGTAAGCCCCTCATTCTTAATCTCGGAAAATGCTGCGTTGTATAACGCATCATATTTTTCTTTTAACTCAACCGAATCCATCATCACTAAATTTTATTCATCTGTTAAGCACCACAATATACAGCAATTATCAGATTAACCGAAGAACGGTAATTTGAGATAAATCATCCCGATTATGGATAAACTATTTTTTTCAATTGAAATGGGAATAGATGAGGAAAAATTATATCTTTGCACACGATCACGGAGAGGTGTCAGAGTGGTCGAATGAGCAGTCCTGGAAAGACTGTAGTCGGGGTAACCGGCTCGAGGGTTCGAATCCCTCCCTCTCCGCCAAACAAAAAACACACAATACCGGTGAATTACATCACTGGTATTTTTTTATAAAACATTTATAAAAAAATCAAATTATTACTACCAATCATCGTTCGACTTATATTAAAAGATGATCTCTAAATTAAATCATCTAATGATTTGATAAAGCTGACCTTAAAGAGGGATATTAAAAATACAGTTAAGTATTCGCTGACTGCCGATAATTGGCAATCCAATACGCAATCGCAGCAAAAATGTTAAAAAAGAACAAGGCGACCAACCAGCACACTTTGTCGCTTCTGCTCAAGTCACTGCTCACGATTACTGTGTACATGGTGAACGCAACAAATAACATAGGTACTGTTACCAATAGAAAAAAATCGGTTGCTCCTAGATTTATGAAAGATAAAATCACACAGTTCAAATTGGGTATTCCTAAATTAAACGTAAAAATCGAGAAATAACAAAAAACGAACAGTAAATGCTCGCATCAGTGTCGGAAAGGAAATCAGATGGTAAACATAATTTAAAAGGATAGCCATGGCTTTATCTGCCGAGAACCAAACATCAAATCATGCGCGTATCTAAGTATTGGCCCGTGCTCAGAAAAAGGAGGCACCGTCGACCTCTCGTTCATATAATGATAGAATATTGTTAAGAATTCCCCAAGCCTAACCTAGTCCGTTAGAATTGATTCCAATTTCGTCTTAACCACGAAGAGCAGATCGAAAGTAGATCGTTGAAAAGCAAGTATGCGAAAATACCTAAATCACATTTTTGTATTCATTAATCAATAGGCGCTCAGCTATAAAAGTTGAAATGTGCCCCACACGGTTCCTCTTTGGCTCAAATGTCTGAGAGAGCTGGTTAAAGACGAATGTACACGAGATACTTGGGTCTTCCACTAAGTGAACGACAAATTCGTTCTTATAAAAACCAGGTCTGTAGATAAACTCCTTATTTGCTTCTTCAATTAATATCAATTTTGGATACATGTTTACGATTGTTTTATGATAATTGACGCCCGTGCTCGTCATCTCGGAACATATTATCGTCTTGTTCATTCTCGCAACGAGCAGCAGCATTATGCATATGGAACACGTTTGTCTGCCACTTCGTTGTGGGGTATCGATAAAGTTGGCAAATTAGGGTAGGAATCGATTGTGTCGGCTTAATCATCCACCCATTACACCCCAGATATCTGCGCATCAATAGACACTATATCGTCAATTACAATCAATGCCGGTCCTTCCATCGGGTGCACATGAAGGTTATCCAGATATTCCCCAACATTCTGCACCTTTTTAACCGTATAGGTCGAACTTTCATCACCTACCGTGTTAACCCAGCGTGTATGTTATACTCCTCCTGCTTCAGTTAAAGAAGGACGGGGCGAGTGATCTTAACAAATTTCGTTTCTAACGGTTAGTATCGTACTCAAGTTAAGAATTATGTGCTAACCATACATAGGCCCAGGGGAGAAAAGTGCTCGAAGAGAAATACGGAGGTAAATTCATCGCATACGGTAAGGATATCTATTTCCATGTTTCTGAATTCGAACGTCTATTCTTATCCGTGACGCTGAACTCCGATCACCATAAAATTCAAGGTGCAAGATGGAAGCTCCTGCCCTTCAAAACGTTTTCACTATTGAAATGTAAAACTGGAATAATATTTTTGTTTATCTTTACACCCTCAAACCTACACGTAAGCAAGTATGTAAAAAATAATTTCTTTCAGAATTTCAGAAAACAGCGAACCTCAAAACGTTTGTCTGATTTGTTTAATCTCTAAAAGGAGGAAATTATGCTTACGATTCAAAATTTATCATATACACATCTGAACAAAGATTTACTGTTCAGCGGCATCAGTCTGACCGTAAACAATCAGCAGAAAATAGCATTAATCGGCAACAACGGAGTTGGAAAATCCACATTGCTAAAAATTATTGCTAAAGAACTACAGCCGTCAGAAGGGATACTGAAAGTGGAAACACAAGCTTATTATATTCCTCAAGCTTTTGGTCAATACAATCATCTATCAATTGCAGAGGCTTTGCAAATTGATGAAAAACTTAACGCTTTAAAAGACATTCTGAACGGTAGCGTGTCAGAAGAAAACTTCAGTTTACTCAATGAAGACTGGACGATAGAAGAGCGTTGCAAAGAAGCTTTGAATTATTGGAATTTGTCTGATTTGGATTTATCTCAAAAAGTAGGAGCTTTAAGCGGAGGACAAAAAACCAAAGTGTTCATGGCAGGGATTTCCATTCACCAGCCCGAATTAATTCTTTTGGATGAGCCTACTAATCATCTAGATATAACGGGAAGAAATATCCTCTATGATTTCATAGAAAATACTAAAAGCGCCTTGATTATCGTCAGTCACGACAGAAAACTACTAAATATATTAAACACCATTTGCGAATTAAACAAAATCGGCATCAAAGTTTATGGAGGTAATTACGATTTCTACAGAGCGCAAAAGGAAATGGAATTCAATGCGTTGAACCAAGATATACACAGCAAAGAAAAAGCGTTGAGAAAAGCAAAAGAAAAAGAACGGGAGACATTGGAACGACAGCAAAAATTAGATATACGAGCGAAGAAGAATGTTGGAAAAGCAGGACTTCCGAAAATTGTTTCCAACACGTGGAGAAATCGGGCAGAACGAAGTAGCGCTAAAATTTCAGGTGTCCACGAAGAAAAGATCGGTGGCATCAAAGAAGAACTACAAAGTTTACGTTCTTCGCTTTCGGAAACCGATCTTATGAAATTCAGGTTTGATAACATCAAACTGCACAGGGGCAAAAAGCTATTCGTTGCGAAAAACATCAATTTCGGTTATGAGGACGCTGCAAAATTGTGGAAAGAAAATCTTAACCTTGAGATTGTAAGCGGAGAACGAGTTGCTATAAAAGGTTTAAACGGATCGGGAAAAACAACCTTGTTAAAAATAATTTCGGGAAATCTCACACCGCAGATCGGAACAGTGTTTATTGCAGAAAACAAATCGATTTACATTGACCAAGATTATTCTTTGATTGATAATAATATAAACATTTATGAGCAGGCACAACAATTTAATACGACCGCTTTGCTGGAACATGAGGTAAAAATTCGATTGAACAGGTTTTTATTCGCGAAAGACGATTGGGACAAATCGTGTAAAGCTTTGAGTGGTGGGGAAAGAATGCGCTTGATGTTGTGCTGTTTAAGCATCGGTAATCAATCGCCAGACGTTATTATTTTGGACGAGCCAACCAATAACTTGGACATTCAAAACATTGAGATTTTAACCAGCGCGATCCACGATTATCAAGGAACATTACTTGTCATTTCTCACGACGAAATGTTTTTGGAGCAAATTAATATACAACGAATGGTTGAATTGTAGGGTCGGCGCTTCTCTTTTAAATGCGTCAAATAAAAGGATTTATTGACGCTGACTATTTGAATCCGTAGCGCAGTTACAGACCTCTCGATCGGCAGTATGCACCATCTTCACAAAGTACAATTTCACGGTCAGTAAAAAAACACATATTTATATGGAATGAGATCCTAAAACATCATTGAGTATAAACACGATATGTGCAAAAAAGTGGGCAAGTATAGCAGCTTCCAGTCCTTTTCTCCAATAAAGCCAACCAAAAACGATTCCGCCGACAAAATTGCCGAACACGATATAAAAAATCAATTCAGTAGTTGGTGCTGAAGTTAAACTAAAAACAATGGGAAGATGCCCCAGTCCAAATAAAAGAGAAGACACTATAAGTCCGGCCAAATAAATCCAGGATTTCTTTTTGCTAGATATAAGGCTAAACAACCAAACGATAAACGTCATTACACCAAACCTTAACATAATTTCTTCTGTAAAAGCTCCATACACCAGCCGGTTAAGAATAGTAGGATCGAATCGTTCCAACTCTTCAGGGATGTAATCGCTGTAAAAGAAAGCAATTGATACCAACAACAATCCGGAAATTACCCCACCGAAAAAACCTCCCTTAAAAACATCTAAATAGGCCACCCTCCGTCCATTGCTGAATGCCACCTTTTCAAAAATTGGAAGTTCAAAACCTACTCTATCGTATAGGACAGTTACAATGACTATC
>DXCW01000020.1 GCA_019115805.1 Candidatus Sphingobacterium stercorigallinarum | reverse complement strand
GGGCAGTCTTTCAACACCCCTTGCAAATCGTATTTGGTAACTACCGCTTTCAACGCCTGCAAATGTCGTGTATGGTGCATATCGGTACCCACAAAATCATACAAACCTGCGCGTATTAACGTTAGGGCTGCCGTCTTTACCGGTTCTCCATAATACTTGCTGACCGATAAAGCATTGAGCTGCAGCAGGCAGCCGGCGTTCTTGATTTCTTGAAAAATTTTGAATTTATTATGGAAGTAATTGTAGCGCTCTGGGTGAGCTAGAATAGGTTGGTATCCTTGATCTTGTATCGCTTTTATCACGGAAAACAAGGCTTTAGATTCTGACAAATACGACATTTCAATTAACATGTATTTATCGGCGATGATACACAGCTTACCGGACTGAATCCAACTATCTATCTGATCATCAATCATATACTCCGCACCGAAATGGATGTCAAAATCCAATTTCTCATCCCGGATCGCTTGTTTTACCTTGGCGTGTGCGCCTTGAATTGTTTCTGGGGTATTGTTGTGAACACCAGCCATAACATGCGGCGTGGATACACAACTGTGAATACCGAGCTCCTTGAGCCCAGCTATCAATTTTAATGATTCCTGTTCGTTTGGGCTCCCATCATCAATCCCTGGAAGGATGTGATTATGCATATCCCACCCCAACCAAGCTAGGCGGTTGTGGTAGGAGGTTTCTTCCTTTTTATTGGACCCAAATATTGTACTCCAAAATCCCATAGTTTCTAAAAATATGACAGCAAAGTCAATCGGTTAAACGAATTTGTGCAAAGTTAATTCTTTATTATGAATTTATTTCCCTATTTATACGGGACAAACTTCCGCAACGCTACAGTTCCCTACTGAACCAACGGAGAATCTTCCTTCTCCAGCTGCTCGTATATTTGTTTGACCTCTTGTGCTTTACTTCGATCTAGAATCAACATGGCGTCCTCGGTATTCACTACCATACAGTTCGTTAGGCCAACAAACATCGTATGCTTAGTACTACCCACAACAATATTGCCATTCTCGTCAATCGGATAACCTTTTTCTTGAAAATAAGCAAAAAGGGAGTCAAAAGCCCCCATATCGGACCACTTGAAATTCGCCGGCACTACTTTAATCAACTCACTTCGTTCCAGCACCGCATAATCAATGCTCTTGGACGGGATTTGCTTAGAACGCTCCTCGTCCAACACCAATTCGTCAGCATGATCAAAAGCTGCCGCAGCAGTTTGATAAAGCTTGGGTTCGAACCGGCGCAACTCTTCAAGATAAACGCCAGCTTTGAAACAGAAAATCCCAGAGTTCCAAAGGAAGTTTCCATTTTTCAAAAAATCTCTAGCGGTCTCTGCATTCGGCTTCTCTCGGAAAGAAAGCACACTATGGTGCTCGTGTTCGATATAGCCGTAACCGGTTTCCGGACGTGTCGGACGAATGCCAAATGTGGCGATATAGCCCTCTTTAGCGAAGACCACCCCTTGCTCGATGGCCTCGACGTAACGGTTCATGTCTTCAATCAGATGATCCGAAGGGGTCACGATTAACACGTCCTCTGGCTGAGCATGAAAGGCCGCAAACGCAATCGCCGCCGCCGTATTCCGCGGGAGTACTTCCGCGATGACATCATGCGGAACATCCTTCAGGTAGGGCGCAGCTAAGGCTTTATTTTGTTCCGACCCTACCAATACGGTGCGGTCGACTAGATCCTGATTCCGTTTGACGGTCAATTCGAACAGTGTATTGCCCTCAAAGATGGGCAAATATTGCTTCGGTTTTGATTTTCGTGAAAGCGGCCATAGGCGGGAACCTACCCCACCTGATAATATGACATTTATAATGGTACTCATCCCTATCCTAATTGTTTTAATTCTTTCGCCTGATCGATTTTTAGATACAGTTCTGCAGTCGCACGCGCATCGGAGAGCGCATCATGATGTGTCAACTCCACGCCCATTACTTGGCAGCAGATGCTCAGCTTGGTACGCTCAAAACCCAGCGAACGGTATATTTTACTCGTGCAATCCCACATCTCAGCGAGCTCCAATTCCGCATAAGGCAGTTTATAATACTTCATGGTCTCTTTAAGGACCGACCGATCCAATAATTCATCGTGGGCCACCATGTGCTTCCCTTTCAAAAGCGCTTTGATCTGCGGATACAACTCCAGAAAGGTTGGCGCATCTGCAGTATGCTTCGCCTTGATGCCGTGCACTCTTGAGGTTTGCCACATATAGGTATTCTGAGGGGGACGGACTAAGCTGTAAAATTCTTGTGTGATTTTACCCGATACGACCTCTACAATCCCCACAGCACAAACGCTGCTGTATTTAGCGGTCGCCAATTCAAAATCAATGGTGGTAAATGTATTGGACATCTCTGATTTTCAATATAAGCAAAAATTTTAATAGCCGTATTTCTCGTTCCATTTCGCGCGTAACGATTGCCGCAATTTTTCTTCGGCTGCATTTTTTCCGGGATCGTACAACTTCCGCCCGGATAGTTCGTCTGGCATGTATTCTTGCTGTACAAAATTCCCGGGGAAACCGTGCGCATATTGATACTCGGTACCGTAATCTAAGTCTTTCATCAGTTTGGTGGGTGCGTTTCTTAAATGAAAGGGAACCGACAAATTTCCGGTTTTTTTCACCAGACTTTGGGCCTTATTGATGGCCTCGTAGGCCGCATTGCTTTTTGCCGAAGAGGCCAGATACGTCACGGTTTGAGAAAGCATGATCCGAGATTCGGGCCACCCTACCACATTCACTGCTTGGAAACAATTATTGGCCAGTAGAAGCGCATTTGGATTCGCATTACCAATATCCTCGGAAGCTAAAATGATCAACCGTCGTGCAATAAACTTCGGATCTTCCCCGCCTTCAATCATCCGGGCCAACCAATACACCGCTGCATTCGGATCACTGCCTCGAATCGATTTGATAAAAGCGGAAATGATGTCATAATGCTGATCACCTGTTTTATCGTACCGCACTCGATTTTGCTGAACGTGCTTGCTCACGAAATCATTGGTAATGGGCTTTTTTTCTTGTATCGCGGCCTGTGTCACTAACTCTAAATTGTTCAGCAGTTTACGCGCATCGCCCCCAGAGAGCTGTAACAGCGCTTCGCTTTCCTCCACTTTTATCTGCTGCTGCTGGAGGTACTCGTCGTTTTCCACAGCTTGATCGATGATGCGCACCAATTCCTCTTTAGAAAGCTCCTGTAAGACATACACTTGACAGCGCGACAACAATGCAGAAATCACTTCAAAAGAGGGGTTCTCAGTGGTGGCCCCGACCAAGGTAACCGTTCCGCGCTCCACGGCGCCTAATAAGGAGTCTTGTTGGGATTTAGAAAACCGATGAATTTCATCGATAAATAAAACAGGTTGCTCTTGATTGAACTGCCGAAGCTGTTCCGCTTTCTCTAACACCTCCCGCACCTCCTTGACCCCCGATTGAATCGCACTTAAACTATAAAAAGGGCGATCCAATGCGTCCGCTATTAACAAAGCGAGTGTCGTTTTACCGACCCCTGGTGGGCCCCATAGAATCATCGAGGGAATGCTCTTTTGCTGAATTGCGCTGCGCAAGGCCGCTCCTTCACCCACAATATGCTGCTGACCGACATAATCAGCTAGTTTCTTCGGGCGCATGCGCTCCGCCAGTGGTATGCGTGTAGCCATAAGGGTCAAAACTATCGAATTTTGGCGAATAGGTCAATGCATTCGCGTGAATATTGTTCAAGCCACCCGAAGCTGGGCGCCCCAGATACGGTTTCTTCTGTAATCGCGCTACCCTAGATCGATATTTTATCCAATATCTCTCGACGCAGTGCAGCACCTGTTGCTGAGGCAGATACGTACATTTCGCACGAAAACAGTGTAAAGCACGTGTAACGTCAACACTACAATTTAAGTCGACAAGTCTCCAAATTCTTGCGTTTTTATATTTGTTCCGTATTTTCGTCGCGATACTTTTTTGGTTAAAGAGTACATCATTGTAGTCCTTCTGGCCACCCGGCCGGGAGGACTCTCTTTTTTATGCCATAGTAAGAGATTTTCCACCAGACCGCTAATCCGTTGAGTAGATGGCCATCATCAAGAAGACTGTCAAGAAAAGGCAATTGAATAGGTCTCCTTAATAGTCAAGTACTCTTGATAGGACCTTTTCCAATCAGTCACTGTACCTCGTGATGATAAAGACACGAAAGTTCGCTGTTACCAACACTCCTTTTTTAATAGAGTCAGAGATTGCCAAACAATCTCGTAAACAATCCAAGAGAGAACAGCCCTGGGCAAGAGCGGTGGAGCTTCGCAAGCCACAATGAGCGATAACAAAACACTTGGCGCGATTATGGCGTTATCGTGGCGCTATTGGCGCGATTATGGCGTTATTCGCCGAACAAATAAAAATATGAACCTGCCCCTTTTGTTTCCGAACTCTTTAAGACCTCTTTTTCAACTAAATCAGACAATTCCCTTGATGCCGTACGCTGGCTAATTGCATTTATATTTTGATACTCCCTATTTGTAATTCGTCCTTTTTCTTTCACGTATTCAACGGCTCTGAGCTGTCGGTCGTTTAAACCTCGTTTTGTTAACTGTTCTACTGTCAACCTATTTTTGAAAAGCGTTACCGAAAACCCGCCCTGTTGTTCAACAAGTTCGGGTTCGGGTAGTTCCGCCTGTTTACACGTGTCAATGATTTTTATCGTTCCACTCCCCCACGAGTCAATCAGACCGCCCTTGAAACAAACATCTGCAATAATCGGATTGCGTGGACTTGAGCGATGTGGTCTTTTTAACGCTTCTGAATCCATATCCTCGGGTAATGTTCCACCATTCCACACATTAATGCTGTCGTCATACACACGGATTTGTGTCATTGCCCCCATATAATTACGGTGTATCAAAGCGTTCAATAACGTTTCTCTAATGGCGGGTGTAGGGTATTCGCCTGTTTCAATACGATACAAACCCTCGAAATGGATTTTCTGTATAAGATACTTATGATTGAGCTGATTGGTAACTTCTCGCAAAAGTGTAATCAGATTGCCCTCCACTACATCGTGAAATAAAATATCGTTGCCTTTGAAGCGTCCGATCTTCACAAACGTATTCGGATAGAACTTTGTAGGATTTTTCCCGAATAGAATAACCGCACTCCGTTTCAATTGTCCATTTTCAGTCAACAGCAGTTTATCAAATACCTCCCGAATGGTTAAACCTATTGTTTCGGGCATACGACCTTTTTCTTCCGACATTTTCAAGAATGCAGAAAAAGTGTTTTCATCAATATCCTCAAACGAGGCCCTCGGTTCAATCACATCATCCCATGTTTTGCCAGATTTTTTCAACAAAAACTCATTAAGGGACGCTCCTGTTAATTCTTGTTTAGTGCTTCCACTTCGGTAGTAGTATCTACCCCGTAATGAAATGGGAACAGAATAAGGGTAGGTAATAATCTCGATAAGGTGTTTCCCGGCTTCCTCATGTAAATTTACCTCAACAATTATCCCCATCGCATTGCGGATCTTATTGGGAATATCGTCCATTAATCTCCTATACCCCTCCAGTCCTACAACATCTCCATTATCGTTTTTCCCTATATAAATCACTCCACCCTGTGCATTGGCAAAACCACAAACCCATTTCAGATAATCCTCGTGCCATGTACTTTTATATTCTATGTTTTGTTGTTCGGGCATATCTAACACCATTAAGATTATTCAAATCTAATTATATTTCTCAATGCAGGACTAATGTCTTGTAAGATACAACCTTAGGATTGTTTTGTATGTTGCCAACACTGTACTGCTACCGTCGCAAAACGAAGCAATACGCTACAATTTACTACCTGGCGGAAAAACGAATCCATGTTTTGGTGCGATCTGTATGGGCTTGATATGCAACAGGGCATTAACAAGAAGCAATCACGGGTATGCGCCGAAAATATTGTTTTTTCTATGTTTTAACCTATCTCCCTGAGCAAAAACAGCTATCCCCCAAAGGAGCCCATTCTATATTCTATCGCGTAAGCCCCCCGGTCGAGGTAGCGGGACGACTACACCTAAACACCTATGATTCCATCGGATGATGTTATCAACTTGAAACAAAAACCGTGTTTAATGGCTTTACAGAGGTACTGTAGCGACTATTTTTTGAAACACAAAATTTGGCAGTGACGTATTTGTGACGATTTTTTATTTTTACAGAGCGCTCGTTGATTTTGTAGATTTCTGATTTAGTCAAAAATTGGCATCTTTGATAATAGAAAAAAGAAAAGGTTATGCACGAAGTAGTTATAAAATATAAGAATCAGAAAACGTTAAAAGCGTTGACTGCTTTGGGTGAATACTTGGGCTTTACTATTGCTGATCCCCAAAAAAAAGAGAAGAAAGAAAAAGAAGTTTACCATATCAATGGTATTCCTGTGGAGAGTGGAGACCCGAAGATTGATATGCAAGCCTTAACCAGTATTTTCACGGGTGAGAATATTGATGCGAAAACCTTACGAAAGTCGGCATGGCAACGTAAAAGGTAATTTGCGATACCGATGTTCTCATTGAGTTCTTCGATGAGAAAAAAGCCCGCCATCCTAGATAACATTCTGGTTTCGGCCATCAGTAAAATGGAGCTGATTAAAGGTACTCTCCATAAGGAACATAGCCAACAGGTCGCAAAGAAGTTAGAAAGGTTGGACACCATCCTTTTGAGTCCGGAAATAACCATCCGCACAGTCGAACTCTTAAACATCTATCACCTTAGCCATGGTTTGGCAATTCCCGATGCCTTGATAGCCGCTACTTCTCTTGAAACTAGGCTTAAACTCTTTACTTACAGTGTACGTGACTTTAAGTTTATAAAAGGTTTGAACTTGTACAGTTCCAAATAATCTTTAGCCCAAAATATCCGTTTTTATTCAAAGTTTTATAATTTGTACAATCTGTCTTTGATCCTCAATTTGCTGTCCAATTCTTTTTGGGAAACGAAATGATACTTTTGCTCCCCGTCCGTCAGCTATTTTTCACGAGATTGTTAACACAAAACGTTTCTTTTCTCTATTCGATAGAACCCTCGGTGCGGTGTTGCGGAGGATGCTATTCATACGGAGTAGCAGGAAACTTAGCCCTTACTCGAGGCAAGCCGCTATCGAACAAACCTTAAATTATGTTAAAAGTGCGCGATCTAAGCGACCGAAGAACCCCGGACGATTAAAAACGGACCAGGATTTGGTTGATTTGGCTCAAATAAGAGCGCCGTGCTGCTCGCGGAGGCAAGCAGCGTTTCACAAAAATTAATAGTACTTTTGGGAAAATATTTTTTACGAATGTTCGATAAAATATATGTGTTGGGACTGCTGTCCCTTATCCTATCGGTGGGGGGGCTTCATGCTCAAAGCCAGGACGATTCCCTCGACCCTGCAGGATTCGTGAACAAGTACGACACCAGCTTTACAGGAATCGGTCCCAAAGTCTATACCCTACCGGCCCCGCGCAGCAAGCAGGAAATACTCGTGGATTCTTATGAGGAAAAAAAAGGATTTTTTGACTCCATTGCTCGCCAATTGGATTTTCAAGAACTATTGGATGATTTTCAGTTCACTTCGAATGCCAGCTATCTAGAAAAAACCTTTGCGCCTTATCCCACCACAAAAGAGGACTGGCAGCAGTTGCTAGGTCAACTGGAAGAAAACCGGAACCTACCACTTGTGGCAGGCCTCAGCAATCAATACGCCTATCAGGTTACCAAAGACCGCGATTTTAAGCAAGCTATTGAGATCTTGCAAAGTGGCTTGAGTGCAGCCCAACGAGCGGGTTCTTCAGACAGCCGAATTCTAGAGCATAATCTGGCACAGGCCTATGTATTCAGCGGCGAATTTCAAAAAGCGGCGGCTATACAAGACGCGTTTTTGAAACGAGCGACCGAGACACGAGCGACGACGGATCAAGGCACAGCCTTAGTACGCTTGGCTCTGGTTCAGGCCTACGGCGAGCACTATGCTACGGCGGAAAACACCATCATTAGACGTGTCTTTCCCATATTTAACAAAAACAAGAATCATCGCGGTAAAATTCATGCATTAATCACTTTAGCGAAAATTTATCAGCTTCAAAATAAGCATACCGAGGCGCAGTGGTTTTTGATTCAAGCCCGCGATTTAGGCCGGGCGAGAAAGATCGAACAGGATTTGCCAGAAATAGAATATATGCTGGCTTTTTCCAAGCTGGTACAGAAAAACTATTCGGTCGCTCAAGCGGAATTTGAACAGGCCAAAGAATTAGCGGGTCAGGAGGATAACAAAGTGTTGCAATTGGCCATTTCCGATAAGTTAGGCGATATCTATCTGTTGTTAGAGGACTACCAAGGAGCCGAACAGGAACTGGAAGAGTATTGGCAATTGCGGCGAGAACTCTTTCCACACAAAGGGGGCGTAAATTAAAGTAGGCTGGGGCAATTGAAATGAATATTTTACGTTGTCAGTGCATACACATATGCTATTTTTAGTTAAATTTAGCTGCCGTTCTGGCTATCCTAAACGAAACGTACCGATAGTTTTGAGCACGAAACAGCGAAATAAATACAACAATTACATTTATATGTTTAAAAATCTCTTTTTTTGTCTTGCGTTAATATCTGTTGTTGCCTGCGGAGCCAAACCGCGCATCAACTTGGAGGATGAGGGGCTGAAACTGCGACCAACAACGCAACACGAAGTGATAGCGAAGGAAGTCGCGAATTTATTGGAAAATTACAGCTATAAGAAAGTACCGATGGGGGATTCCTTATCCCACATTGTGTTTGACAACCTCTTGGAAGGGTTAGATCAAGGTAAAAACTACCTTTTACAATCTGATATTGACGAGTTCCAACAGTTTAAGGACCACATCAGTCAGGATTTTCGGGATGGCGATTTATCCAGTGCATTCTACATTTTCAACACCTATACCGAGCGTTATTTGCAATGCATGAATTATGCATTAGAGCAAGTGGATGCAACCCACGATTTCACCTTAGACGAAGAATACACTTCCTTTCGTGAAGATTTGGAGTGGTTCGAGACCGACGAAGATCTTCGGGATCAATGGCGCCGGCGGGTAAAATACGATTTGTTGAATTTGAAGTTGACGACCGCTGACTCGGCAGATTACGACGAAGAGAAAAATAAAGAAAGTCTCCGCAGCCGGTATAAAAACTTGATGTCACAAGCGAAAAAGACCAACGCAAACGATGCGTTTCAGATGATTATGACTTCACTGACCGACGCGGTAGACCCACATACGACCTATTACAACCCGGCGTTTGCACAAGCGTTTAACGAAAGCATGTCCAATACCTTAGAGGGAATCGGTGCACGCCTACAAATGGAGAACGAGATGGTCACCATCAAAGAGATCATTGCTGGCGGTCCTGCTTTTAAAGATAAAACCCTACAGATCAACGACCGCATCATCGGGGTAGGTCAGGGTGAAGACGGGGAATTCGAAGATATCATTGGCTGGCGCTTGGACGCTGCCGTGGCAAAGATAAAGGGTAAAAAAGGAACCGTCGTACGACTGAAAATTCTACCGGCAGGCGCCGCACTGTCTGCTACGCCAAAAGTGGTGGAACTGACACGTGAAAAAATTGTGATCGAAGAGGAATCTGCCAAAAGTGAAATCAAAACGATTAAAGGAGAAGACGGTAAAGACTACAAAATTGGCATCATTAACCTACCGAAATTCTATATTGACTTTGCAGCGGTTCGCCGGGGCGAGCGCGATTACAAAAGCACCACACGGGATGTACGCCTGCTCCTAGATTCTTTGAATCAAGAAAATGTCGATGCCGTGTTGATGGACCTTCGGAATAACGGAGGAGGATCCCTTCAAGAAGCGATTGAATTGACCGGCTTGTTTATTGACCAAGGTCCTGTCGTGCAAGTTCGTGATGCCCGAGATCGTGTACAGGTCGATTCAGATCAAAGTGCTGGAGTGGCCTGGGATGGTCCTTTCGGCGTCATCATCAACAGTTTCTCGGCCTCGGCCTCAGAAATTTTTGCTGGCGCCATCCAAGACTACGGAAGAGGGGTGATCCTAGGATCTACTAGTTTCGGAAAAGGAACCGTACAAAATGCGGTAGACATGTCGCGATTCATCAGTGCTACGAATAAACTATTGATCAAAGCTGCCGGAGAAACCGATCCCGACACACCTAACGGTGCACCGGAATTTGGACAAATCAACATCACCATGGGTAAATTCTACCGCATCACCGGTAGCTCCACCCAACACAAGGGCGTGATCCCAGACCTGACGTTCCCTACCCAATACACTGCGGAGGAATTCGGGGAGAGTTCCCGACCATCAGCTTTGCCTTGGGATCAAATTAAGCCGACGACCTTCACCAAAGTTGCCGATTTGGATGCGATCAATAAGCAGCTCGAACAAGATCATGATGCGCGAATGGAAAAGTCACCGGCGTACTCCTTCCTTTTAGAGGATATAGAAGAATTTACGCAGAAAGATTCTATTCCATCCGTCACGTTGAATGAAGACAAGCTGAAAGCAGAGCGAGAGAAAAACAGGCTAAAACAACGAGAGCGTATTAATAAACAGCTCGCTTTCCTTGGCCAGCCTTTATGGAAAGAAGGGGAACCGCAACCGAAGCTGGATTACGACTTCATTTTAGAGGAAAGTGCAAACGTACTGGCGGATTACATTCGTCTGCGAACAGAATAAAACCGGTTCCAAACCGTTTGAAAACGGGCTATAGTCAGAAGTTAGACTATAGCCCGTTTTTATTTAAGGATGCGATCAATCGACCTCCTTTACTCGAGGAATTATGCACCACGATCAACGACTTGTCCCCTAGCGAACAGCCATTTACGACACCAACTACACGGTAAGCAGACTATTCATACCCAATACCTCATTCAACTTGCTCCCCCTGAAACAAACGGCACCTCATCGCCTGACTTGTTGTTTTTTCTACTCCGCATGCGATCGCTAAAAAATTAGGGGATTTTCAATAATTTCTCTATTTTAGCGAGCTATTTATACTAAGTCTAAATAAAATGAAAGAAATAAGCAGTCTGTTGTTCTTTTTAACGCTACTGATCTCCAGCGCATGGGCGCAAGCGCATCGAGTAAACGGACGTATTACCAACCCCGAGGCAGGTCCTCTCGCTGGCGTCACTGTTCGCGTAGAGAACTTCCCCTACCAGACCCTATCCGATTCGGAGGGTAAATTCCAATTAGACGGCCTTCCCGCTGGGGAACATACCCTACGATTTTCATTTCTAGGCTATCAGTCTACATCACTTACCGTCAGTCTACCTCAACAGACCCGCGACCCCCTGAACATCCGTCTGAACACGGCCGAGTCGGTGCTACAAACCGTTGAAATTGTGGGGCGAGCAGAACAGTCGTATAAAAACTCGACCTCCTTTGTCGGCGCGCGAATGGAAACGCGTATTCTAGAAGATCCCCAAGCCATTAGTTACGTCACTAAAGAGGTCATCGAAGACCAACAAGCATTTAAACCGGGCGATATATTAAAAAACATAAGTGGTGTAAATTCCTTTTCCTATTACAACAACGACATCTCCATTCGCGGTTTTCGAGCCAGCGGAGCGCTAATCAACGGTCTACGAAATCCCACCAGCAGTTGGTCACAATCCTTATTGGCTAACGTAGAACGGGTGGAGGTCATTAAGGGCCCGGCCTCTATTTTATACGGCGATAGCGATCCAGGCGGCACGGTCAACACGGTCACCAAGAAACCGCTCGCCGAGGATCGAAAATCCATTGATTTTGCAACCGGAAGTTTCAACACGCTCCGGTTAAAAAGTGACTTTACCGGTCCGATGAATGCACAAAAAACCCTATTGTATCGATTGAATCTGGCCTATCAAAACGCCGAGTCGTTCCGCGTGTTGCAAGGGGGAGAAGATTTGTTAATCGCCCCATCGATCTCTTTTTTACCCACGGATCGTACACGGGTAAATTTCGACTTCGTGTATTCGAAAAGTAAATCGAGATTAGACAGGGGACAACCCATTTTTGGCGCTACCGCGGGAACCGATCTGGCATCCACCCCAATTTCATTTGCCATTGCCAAGCAAAATGATTTTATGGATGAACTGAATCTGAACGCGACCTTATCGATTTGGCATCAAATAACCGATCAGCTTTCGATAAACGCATCCTATATGAAGTTCTTGTATGACGAGGACCTGCTGGAGCACCGGACCTCTAACCGCTATGCTGTCGACGCGGAGGGAATGGAAATTCCGACCTTAATGGAAATGCAGACGATCCGAAGACAGCGTAAAGTGTATAACGATAACCTCTCTGTATACCTGGCCGGCCAGTGGCAAACCGGAGCTGTTGAACACCGCGTTACGCTAGGGTACGACTACGATCAAAACGTGGCACCAGTGGGCGGGTCGAATTACAATGCCGGTGGGTACCGCAATGCCGAGAATACGGGTGCGATCGGGCAGTACGATCCTGATCGTCCCGAGGATTACCTCATGATCAGCGGAGCCCCAGTCCCTAATGTACCTCATTTTGATCTGACCAACCCCGATTATTCCATCTCCGAAATTTCGGATTATTTCAACGTCTCCAGTGCCCAGCCTGTCTCGAAGATTTTCCAACAAGGCATCTACCTACAAGACCAGCTAAAATGGAATAACTTCCGCGCTACACTGAGCATCCGCCAAGGATTTTACACTCACCTAGACGGGTATAAAACCGCGGAGGAAAAGCCCGTACGTCAATCGAAATTTATCCCCCGTGTGGGATTGCTCTATTTAATAAGCGATCGGTTTAGCGTATACGGGAATTACGCACAGGGCTACCAACCCCAGAGCGCGACCATTATAGCTGATCCCGAACGATACGGTGGTCCTTTTGATCCGCTAACCAGTACGGCCTACGAAGTGGGCGGAAAATCGGAGCTGTTTCAGGGCAGACTTGCCATTAATCTTGCTCTTTACCACATTGAGAAAAACAACATCCTGATCAATGCCAATGCACCGGGGAATCCTGAATTGCTCCGCCAAATCGGCCAACAACGCTCCCGAGGCGTGGAAATCGATGTCAATGGACAAATATTACCTCATTTTAGTCTTACCGCTAATTTCACACTCAATCAGGCCCAAATCACGGAAAGTGATGTATCCGAAGAAATCGGCCGGATGATGCCGAACTCACCCAAACACAGTGCGGGTGTCTGGGGAAAGTATCTGTTTAAGGCCCCTACCCTAAGGGGACTCGGTGTGGGTCTCGGCGTCAATTATACCGGTGAAAGAACCACGTTAAGTGACATCTTAACATTGCCGGATTACTTCATCACCGATGCCGCCGTTTACTATCAGTTCGACAAGTTCCGAATCAATGCCAACTTGAACAACTTGTTTAATGAAACCCACTGGGTGGGCGGATACGACTACAACCGATTATATCCTGGAGCGCCGCGAAATTTTCTGGTCGGGGTCGGTTACAGCTTTTAGCCGGAAAACAAGATGGATAGCATTCGAAAAGAACGGAGTAAGCGATTAAAAAAAATCTATTGGAAAGTACACCATTGGGTGGGCTTGTACGCTGGATTATGGATCGGTTTGCTGAGTCTCACCGGAGCGATTGCCGTCTTTATTCCAGAAATCGATCGTCTTATTATCAAAAAATCCTACGATGCTATGGGTACTCCCTATTCGGGTGAACATCCCGAATTTACCCACTCGATCGATGAACTGACCGCACAGTTCCCCGATTACCAATCCCTCGCCATTCATCTCCCGCAAACAGAAGCGGAAGTGGTACGGGTCGAAATGGTACATCTCGATCAGCGGGGAAACAATCGATACGAGTATTTCATAGACGGCGGTCGCGACGTGATCTTGGGTAAGCGGTTACAGCAAAATTCCTTAGCGAACTATTTGCGACAGATGCACGTCCGTTTGTTTGAGCACAACTGGGGACGGCAGTTGGTGGGCATTGCCGGAATCGGGCTTTTCCTAGTCAGCCTTACCGGTCTTCTGATCTATGGGAATTTTATGAAACGGCAAAAATGGCCGCAAGTACGTAAGAAAATGAACCTGCGTATTCAAATGGCAGACTGGCACAAGGTCATTGGTATAAGTGCACTGGCGTTCAACATGGTCATTGCCATCACCGGAGCGTGGCTAGGCTTACAGCCTTGGCTAATCAAATGGTTAGATATCTCCATCCCCAATCAGCATCGGATCGTAGAAACACTAGCCCCAGAGGAAGACCGCAACACTACTATTCAGTGGGACGAGGTGTTCACGTCGATCGATCGCTATTTTCCAGAATTGAAGCCCGCTCGTTTGGATATTTCCACCAACGGAGCTTCCAGTATCTTAATTAGCGGCAATGTGCCGGGTCAAATTTATGAGCGAAACACCAACATATTGATGTTATCGAAAACAGATTATCGTCCGTTGTTTCGCTATAACCCCAATGAACAACCTTTTTCCCATCGACTCTACTATGTCCAAGAAGCGTTACACTTTGGTGATTTCGGCGGTTGGGGGGTAAAGATCCTCTATGCGATACTGGGTCTTAGTAGTGGGGTGCTCTCCATTAGCGGATTTATTGTCTTTCTGTTCCGAAAGAACAAAAAGAACGCCCAAGTCCGACAAGAGACTATTCGCGTCACGTTTCTGGTTTGTATGCTATCCCTACTTTTCTTAATCGTCATCGGATTCATCAGTACGCAGATGGGCTATACCCGTGCCGCAGCTGTCGCAGAAATAATCGTCAATGGATGCCTTCTCCTATCACTCGTTTATTTACTAACGGGTATTTGGCGAAGAAAATCCATAAAAACATAACCCGTATTGCTTTCTTATGAATAAACATATCGTATCTAAT
>DXCW01000142.1 GCA_019115805.1 Candidatus Sphingobacterium stercorigallinarum | reverse complement strand
AATCACCCCTCACTTATCCTTAAACCAGCTTTTCACCAAACTCGGGGCAAAACCCCTACTCCCTCGCGGAGTGGTGCAAAGATAGAGAAAATTAAACCACCTAAACAACAATTAAAACAAAATCAATACCCCAAAAAACATAACTCGCTAAGCCTTTGGGAGATTATTTTAAATCTAAACCCTAAAAAACAGAAAAAAGAATAAAACAAGGACGTCAGTTTTTATTTTTTGAACACCCAAAACTTCTGCAAAGTAAAGTTGAAACCAAGCGACACGACCAACTCGACAATGAGTTTGGAAGCTAGAAAGTGCCAGAACCAGCAATCCACCAGTATATAGATACCAAAAGTCTTGAGCGTAATGCTGCCGATAACGACAATGATAAATTTCCACAACTGACTACCCACGGAACGCTCGGTCACTTTAAATGACCAATGCCGATTAATTACAAAATTCATCACCGCGCCCAAACTACCACTTATCACATTGGATACCGGCGCAGTATAAAGCAACACCGTATAACATAGTGTATAAATGCCCAAGTCAGTCATTCCTCCCAGAAACGCCGATAATTGAGCTTTTATAAATTCTCTTAGTCTTCCCGACATCGTGAATTGACTATTGTATAATTGGGTGTTCGTTTATTTCTTTTCCTCGGCGTCTCTAATATCCCCTAAATCAAGCAGTTTTTTTGTGTCTACAAAATTTACAAATAACAGAGCGATACAAATCATCAAAACGGAATAGTCTATCGAGCCAGGCAATATTACCTCCAGCACCAGAACAAGACAAATGATAACGCGAATTTCTGTAGGCCCGAGTAAGCCCGCGTCAATCGTATATTTATCCGTAATTCGATATCTGAGTTGCGAAATGATCATGGCCCATCCATAGAGCGCCACCAGCGCAAACCCTAAGTATTTAGCATCTCCTACTGCATAGAAGACATATCCCAACCCGATCAATACGGTACTCACCCAGTCCATCACGATGTCTAGTGCAAAACCATACCATTTTCTTGACTTGTTACGATAATAAGCAATCCTTCCGTCTAGAGAATCTCCGAACCATTGCACAAAAAAACCAAAAACCGCCAACAGCAAGTATGATACATGTATATACTCGGCCAATAGGAAACTTCCTAAAACTATAAAAGCGCCCAACAAACCAATTGCAGTTAACCCATCTGAAGAAATCCAATTTGGAACCTTCGGTACCAAGTAGGAGATCAACTTCTGCTCCGGTTCACTTAATATATTCGTTCGTTTCCTATCTTGGAAAAGCTTTTTATTTACTTTTTGTCCAGCCATTTTTCAATCAATTAAGCCATTTATTTTCTTTGTACCATAGCAAACTTTCTTTCAGCCCAGATTCCAAATCGTGCTTAGGTATAAAATTAAGGTCTCGCCTTGCTTTGGATATATCACATGCCCAATTCTCCGCGGTAAGTTCACTCAATCTCTCGGGATATATAACTGGAGTTTTTTTAGAATTCTTATACAGATATTGAGAAAGCTGCGCAAACCCTTTTACAATGCCATAGGGTACGTGTACACGCCACAGTTTTTTCTTCAAGACGCTACTAAAGATCGAAGCCATGGCATAACGAGAATAAACTTCTCCATCACTAACATTATAAAACTGCAGTTGGTCACCAGGCGTTTTGAAACCTTTTATTAGCAGATCAACCAAATCCTTTACGTAAATGAAGCTTAACTTCTGGGGCTTTCGGCCAATATAGGGATCTAAGCCGCGATTCATAGTACCAAAAAGCATAAAAATATCCTTCTCACGTGGTCCGTACACCGCGGTCGGACGGAAAACTGTTATTGGCGAAGTAGCAAACTTTGTTTGAATCATTTGCTCAGCTTCCATTTTACTTCTCCCATACACGGTTAAAGGTTTATAAGGAAAATCCTCATCTATCCTAACATCACTTTCGTAGCTTATGGGCCCCAAGGCCGCTAGGCTACTGACGTAAACAATACGTTCTAAAGGCATTTGAGCCTCTATCGCCGCGCTGATCACAGTTTCCGTGTAACCTACGTTCACTGCCTCTATCTCTTCGAGACTTTTCGTCGTGGTCATTGCAGCAGCATGGACAATATAATGATATTGCTGCTCCTGAAAAATTTGTTTCAGCTGATCGTAATCCGATAAATTGGGGTAAAAAAAATGAGATACAAAAGGAGCAATAGCGTCTTTTTGGCTGGTTTCCCTAACCGCAGCATGTACATCGTATCCTTGCCGAAATGCAGCTTCAACAAGATGTGAGCCCACAAAGCCACTCGCACCTGTTATGAAAACCTTCTTTTTCATAACGTTTTTTCAAAGAGGCGATATCGTTTATAAAAATCGGCATTGATCTGCTCGATCGCGTGATTCATCAAATAATTATCATCTAGCATCCAGGAGCACTCAGCCTCAACAATGCCCTCTGGAATGGCATTTTTTATAATTCGCCCATATAGACAAGCTTCAATACCTAGCCGTCTGTAATCTTCTAAAACACCGAGCATCAATACGCGTAGTGACTTGATATTTTTACGTCCAAACAAAAGCTTAAAAATGCCGGTTGGAAAAAGTCGGCCACGCTTTATTTTAATCAAAATCTCGTTGATATTCGGAATACCCAAAGCAAATCCTACAATCTCTCCATTCTTCTCTGCCAAGATACAGTATTTGGGATCTACAATCATCTTCAAGTCCTTAGCGACATACATAAACTCTTCGTCGGTCATTGGGACAAAGGCCAGATTTTTATCCCACGCTTTGTTGTAAACCTTTTTTATCTTCTCAGCTTCGTTATTAAAATCCCTAATGTTGATTTGGCGTAAATGTATTCCGGAACGACCTAATCGAGCTTCCAATTTATCTAGCAACAGTACTGAACGGTTATTAGCGTTCTGTTTATTCACCAAATAGGCCCGCAGATCCACCTTTTTAAGAAAACCATTACCGAGTATCAAACGCTCATAATACGGAAAATTATACGGCATCATCGCCATGGGTGGACGATCAAACCCCTCTACGAGCAATCCGCAGGAGTCATTTGTCGACAAATTAATCGGACCAACAATGCGCTCCCCCCCTTTTTCCTTCACCCAATTAAAAGCGTGTTCGAACAAGCTATTCGCGACTTCCTGATCATCAATGCAATCAAAAAAACCAAATTGCCCCTCTTTAACGTTATTAAATGAATTATGGTTGACATTCCAAATTGCCGCAATACGTCCGACAAGTTTTTGGTCTCGATAAGCTAGAAAAAGACGCGCTGTAGAGTGTTTGTAAAAAGGATGTTTTCTGGGATTCAACAAATCATCTTGGCCCATAAATAATTCTGGCACGTAATTACTGTCCTCCCGATACAAATCATGTGGAAAGTCAATAAAACTCGCTCGCTGCTTTTTATTTTCGACCGAAACGATCCTAATCACACTTAAATGGTTTGGTTAACTGATAAAACTCTCAACTTCGAGTGCTTTGAATACCTTCGACATCTTATCTACCGCTTCATCAATCTGACCGAAGGTATGTGTCGCCATCAAAGAAAAACGAATAAGCGATTCTTCAGCCGGCACAGCTGGAGCAACAACCGGATTCACAAAAACGCCATCGTCTTGAAGCATCTTGGTTACGATATATGTTTTTTCATTGTTACGTACAAAAATCGGCAAAATTGGACTCTCGGTAGCACCCAAGTCAAAACCGTTCTCCAGTAAAAGCTTTTTCGCATAATTGGTATTCTCCCAGAGACGCTCAATATGTTCGGGTTCAGTTTGAATAATTTCCAACGCTTTTAATGTTGATGCCACCGAAGCCGGCGTCATACTGGCACTGAACATCAGTGACCGGGCGCGATGTTTTAAAAACTCAATCGTGTCATGATCAGCTGCTACAAAACCTCCTAGCGATGCAAGAGACTTACTGAACGTTCCCATAATCAAATCGACCTGATCTGTCAAGCCAAAGTGACTTGCCGTTCCCGCACCTTTTTCCCCAATGACACCTAAACTGTGTGCGTCGTCACACAAGACTGCAGCATCAAACTCATTAGCGATTTGCACTAAGCCCGGAAGGTTCACGATATCCCCTTCCATACTGAAGATTCCATCAGTAGCAATAAGTTTAAAGCTCTCTTCGGGAAGTCGAGAAATCTTTTCACGGAGGTCATCCATATCATTGTGGGCGTATTTCACCACCTTAGAAAACGACAATCTACTTCCATCTATGATCGATGCGTGATCTCGTTCATCCAATAATATATAGTCATGCCGCCCCGTTAAACAAGAAAGTGGCCCCAAATTCGACTGAAATCCAGTGCTAAATAAGATCGCAGCTTCTTTGCCAACATAGTCCGCTAATTTTTCCTCGAGTTCCACGTGGATATCTAGCGTACCGTTTAAAAATCTTGAGCCGGCACAACCTGTCCCATATTTCGCTAGCGCATCTTGTGATGCCTGAATAATACGAGTATCTGTGGTCAAGCCTAAATAAGAGTTTGAACCAAACATCAAAACCCTACGCCCATCAATTTTGACTTCAGTATCTTGTCTGGATTGAATGGGTCTAAAATAGGCATATAAATCTTTCGACTTGATATCCCCCAACTCGCCGTTTAAAAACCGCGCAGTTCTTTCGTTTAATTTTCCCTTACTCATTAGTCAGGTATCTAGAATCTCATTAAATGTTTACTTTTTGAACTTTTCGCTAAAAAAGTTAAAAATATCTCAAAGGTACGAAACAAGATGTAATCCGCTAAAGAAAACGTTTTATTTCAACCTTCCGTCCTAAAAAATCGACGCAAACATACAAAACTTACGTCTCAAATCGCCTCCAATTTGACATATAAATATCATAAATTTAATTTTAATTTAACACCTTAGTGTAGGTTAAAGGCCGCATTGTTTTGCGGAAGTCGGTAATTTAGTACATTTGTGCTTCAATTTAATTAATTAAAATGGCAATCTCATCTTCGGTCAATATAAAAAATAAGCGCGCCTCTTTCGAATATCATCTGCTCGATCGCTATGTGGCCGGAATTGCCTTGTTGGGAACGGAGATAAAATCCATTCGCCAAGGAAAAGCTAACATCAATGATAGTTTCTGTGCATTTTTTGATGACGGACTCTACATTCGAAACATGCACATCGCGGAATACTCCTTTGGTTCGTTCTATAATCACGAAGCCAAACGAGATCGAAAACTACTTATTACCAAGAAAGAATTGCGGAAGCTACGTGCCAAAGGAGAAGAAAAAGGGTTCACTATAATTCCATTACGGATTTTTATCAACGAGAGGGGGTACGCGAAAGTAGAAATCGCTTTGGCGCAAGGAAAGAAAGATTTTGATAAACGCGAGAGCATCAAGGAACGAGACAGCAAGCGAGAAATCGATCGGGCTATGAAGCGTTAGTTCTGATCTGATCTCGATAAGCTCCTGGAGTCACTTGTTCTCTTGATCGGAAAAGTCGAACAAAATAATTAACGTCATTAAACCCACAGGAATACGCGACCTCTTTTACGCTAACGACCTGCTCCAGCATTTTTTTGGCCAGTAGGATTCGTTCCGTGATTACCAGTTCGATCGGACTGATGCCCAGTTCATTCTTAAACATTCGAAAAAGCGTGGCCTTACTCATATTGGCCGCTTTACTTAAATCTTCGATCGAAATCTTTTCAGCGATATTTCGGCGAATGTATTGTCGCAAATAGGATATTGTGCTACCTGGCCTTTTCCTTGGATCGTGCGTTTCGTCAAAGGTTTGGTGTTGGATAATTCGAACCAGAAGCTCCTTGAAGATAAGGTCAGCTAACGCGTCCTTAAGCGGATCGTTACTGGTCATCACCTCAAAAAGCCTATCCGTAACCCGAGAAAGGGATTCCGTATTATCCAATCGCAATATTTGCAAATCCAATGTCCAGTTGAAGCGATCCCGAAGCGTCGGATAATGCTCCTGCAGATACGTCAAGTTTTCTTTAATTTTATCCGAAGAAATGACTAGCGCTGTACACTGAGTAGGCGATGCCAGCTCCGCCTCTGGGAAGTCAATTTGCATCTGCGTAAGAGCAGGAAGTACCAATGTTTCTCCTGGCAGATAGTCAAATGCAGCATGATCCTTTAAGTGCATCACCTTACGTCCCTTAATCATATTGATAATAACAATATCATCAAACCGCAGCGGCACAAGGGAGCTGTTTTCATACGTCTCATACACATTCAATTCAAATTCATTTAACGTATAAGCACGGCGACTTTCAACAAGTGTCTGGAGTTCTGACATTGGGGTTCTTGGAAGCTCAGAAAGCAAATATTTCTTCTTCATAGCACTCATATTATCCCTTGATTGACAGGTTAATATACAGAAAATTTACGAATATTTCAAACGGATCACCGGTATAGCATTATGCTATAAACAGCCACTAAAATGCTATTCTAAGTTTCGAAAACTAGGTAAATTTGGTAAACACGGATCACCTCATCCCCGGTGATAGACCGACTTTAATGATAAAATTTATAAACATTAAAAATATGAGTATCATTCAAAAACCCACTTTCAAAGAACGCTACGGTAATTATATCGGTGGCAAATTCGTCCCTCCAGTTCAGGGAAAATATTTTGACAACATTTCCCCTATAGACGGGCAGCCGTTCACAAAAGTTCCACATTCCACTAAAGAAGACATCAGTCAAGCTGTGGAAGCAGCGGCGAAGGCTTTCGAATCCTGGAAAAAAACCTCCGCAACAGAGCGAAGCATTATCCTGCATCGCATCGCCGATCGGATGGAGGAGCATCTCGAAACAATAGCTGCAGTAGAAACGTTTGATAATGGAAAAGCAGTTCGTGAGACGCTAAATGCCGATATCCCATTGGCAATCGATCATTTCCGTTACTTTGGCAGTGTAATCCGAGCTGAAGAGGGCTCTTTATCCGAACTCGACAGTACAACGGTCTCTCTCATTGTCAACGAGCCTATCGGTGTTGTAGCGCAAATCATACCATGGAATTTCCCTATTTTAATGGCTGTATGGAAGCTTGCCCCTGCTTTAGCAGCTGGTTGCACTGTTGTGCTTAAACCTGCGGAGAGTACGCCAACCTCCATTCTGGTCTTAATGGAGTTGATTGGTGATCTCATTCCGCCGGGTGTCATTAACGTCGTCAATGGATTTGGCTCAGAGCTTGGTCGACATCTGGTTACTCACCCTAAAGTTGCGAAAGCAGCATTCACGGGATCGACTGCAACGGGAAGAATGGTCATGCAGTATGCCACCGAGAACATCATACCCGTCACGTTAGAACTTGGTGGAAAATCACCGAACTTGTTTTTCAATTCGGTAATGGACGCCGACGATTCGTATTTAGATAAGGCCGTCGAGGGCGCCGTCCTTTTCGCACTTAATCAAGGTGAGATTTGTACCTGTCCATCCCGCCTACTGATCCAAGAAGATATCTATGACGAATTCATTACACGTGTTGTCGATCGGGTCAATCAAATTAAAGTAGGAAATCCACTGGACACCTCCGTGATGATGGGAGCACAAGCCTCTCAAATACAGATGGAAAAAATCTTATCGTATATCAAACTTGGTAAAGAAGAAGGCGCAGAATTGTTGACCGGTGGAGATGCCAACCAATTGGGTGCGGACTACGAAAGCGGATACTATATTCAACCGACACTTTTCAAAGGACACAACAAAATGCGAATATTTCAAGAGGAAATATTCGGTCCGGTTCTAGCAGTTACCACCTTTAAAGACGAAGAGGAGGCAATCGCCATCGCAAACGACACAATCTATGGTCTTGGGGCGGGCGTCTGGACACGTGACGCACACCAACTATATACCATCCCCCGTGCAATACAAGCGGGCCGTGTCTGGGTCAATCAATATCACAGTTATCCAGCCGGAGCACCGTTCGGAGGATACAAACAATCAGGCATTGGTCGGGAAAACCACAAAATGATGTTGGACTATTACCGTCAAACCAAAAATATGCTGATTTCTTATAGTAAAGAAAAGCTCGGCTTTTTCTAAATTACTCATTGTACAAGGAAGGGGATCCCCTTCCTTGTTTTAAACACAAGGCCAATGGTATCGAGAATTGAAATAACGAACGCGGCTAAAAATCTAATTAACGAATTGAAAGCCCTACACGGGGAGCTCATGTTTTATCAAGCAGGAGGGTGTTGTGAAGGCACACAACCGCAATGTTTTGAGAAAGGAAGCTTTTATCCACGTATGAATGATGCGATGATTGGTTTGGTTGAGGGGTTTGAGTTCTGGGTGGATCGCGATTTATTCGAATATTGGAAATATTCACACTTCACGCTGGACGTGATAGAGGGCTTCGGTCCCGGAGGTTTCTCCCTTGAAACACCACTGGGAAAAACCTTCAAAATTAACTATCGTTTATTTACTGAAAACGAATTGGCACAACTCCCACCCGTGATCCGGAACGAATAATGATCTTGAATACTTATCGAGCTACTGGCTTTGAAAAAATATGTATATCTTCGTTATCATCATACCCTATTTATTTCGATTAAATGACAGCTCCATTGGTTTCCCTCTTTGATCCTCTTCCCTTAGGAAACATCACCCTAAAAAATCGTATCGTCGTCTCCCCCATGTGTCAATATTCCGCATTAGACGGATATGCGACCGATTGGCATCTCGTCCACCTCGGTCAATTCGCAATTGGTCAGGCAGGCGCTGTTATACAAGAGGCTACTGCTGTCAGCCCCGCGGGGCGTATATCTTACGGAGATCTAGGACTATGGGAGGATGGACAAATCACGAAGCTTTCACAAATCTGTCAATTCATTAAAGATCAGGGAGCTGCACCTGGTATACAATTAGCTCACGCGGGCCGAAAAGCGAGTACGGAAAAACCATGGTTAGGGAAACGCCAATACCGACCAGATGAGAAAAATGGTTGGCAGACCTACGGTCCTTCAGCAAGCCCGTACTACCAGGACGATGTCCCACCCGAGGCGCTGTCACATTCGCAAATCGAACAGATTATCAGCGATTTTGAACACGCTACAAAACGAGCAGTACAAGCGGGGTACGACATTATCGAAATTCACGCTGCACACGGATATTTAATCCATCAATTCTTATCCCCCTTAACGAACACACGCCAGGACGATTACGGGCGCTCCTTCGAAAATCGAGTCCGCTTTTTAATGGAAATCATTCAAAAAGTTAAACCATGCCTTACTGAAAAACATTCGCTTTGGGTACGCATTTCGGCTACCGATTGGGCTGATGGTGGATGGGACGTTGACCAATCGATCAAATTGGTGAACTTGCTCAAAGAGGCGGGTGTGCAATTAATCGATGTGTCCAGCGGTGGGGCGGTCAACCATCAAAAAATTACTACTGGACCCGGCTATCAAATGCCATTCTCGTCGAAAATCCGAACGGAGACTGGAATAAAAACAGGCACAGTGGGGTTAATTACGACTGCGCAAGAGGCCCAAAGGGCCATTGAAACTGCAACAGCCGATATCATACTACTCGGTCGAGAATTCTTGCGCGATCCTCACTTACCCCTTCGATGGGCGAAAGATTTACAGATTGAGATTCCTTACCCAGGACAGTACGAGCGCGCGAAATTTAGTTGATAACCACTGCGTCAACCGATCGCAAGATCCTGTAGCACCGGGATGGGTTTTTTATCGTTATCCAAGGCGACAAATGTGAAACGGCCTTGAATAGCGAGTTCTCTACCGTCTTCATACATGCTCTCCAGAAAAATATTAACGGAAATCTTTAAACTCGTACGCCCGACACTCTCTACTCTAGCAATCGCCTCGACAATACTCCCTGACGGGATCGCTCTATGAAAATCAATTTTATCGGTGGAGACAGTAACCAGCGATTTCCTGCAAAATCGAGTCGCGCACATAAAGGACACTTCATCCATTATTGCCATGGCCTTGCCCCCGAACAACGTATCGTGGTGATTGGTAAGAAAAGGAAAGACAGTGATTGTTACCCGTGTCTCGCTCTGATCAATACGCTCTTGAATTGTCATAACAGTGTTTAATTTATAAGTATTGCTATCCGTTTTTATTTTCAATGGAAATCCCAATCTCCTTTAATAACATGGACGCGTTAAATACGGTGCAAGCTCCCTCTTTCAATTTATAATCGAATAGCATTTCACCACGTTGAACCTGAATATCAAAATGAAAGTTCTTCAATACCGTTGGATATTCTGTACGCATTTCCGCCAACTTCAGGTCATGGGTAGCCAGCATCCCTCGTCCGTTAAGTTGAATCAATTTCTCGATAATAGCTTTCGATCCAAGATATTTATCGATCGAATTTGTTCCTCGGAGCATTTCATCGATCAGAAAAAAACTATTGGGAATTTTCTCGACGTGATCCAAGATAAATTTCAATCGATCCAACTCCGCCTTAAACGTAGAGGTACTTTCATTCAAAGAATCCTTGATTCGCATATAGGTGAGCAAATGAAATATAGGCAGTTCAAAACGTCGAGCATCCACGACCGCACCGCTATAAGCCAATACGGCATTAATCCCGATAGTACGCAAAAATGTACTTTTCCCAGCCATATTTGACCCTGTAATTAATGCGACACGATGATCCTCTGAGTTATAATCATTACTCACACTTTTATCCAGAGGGATCATAGGGTGACGTAATCTCTCGACGATCATTACGCGTTGATCTGTAATTGTCGGAAAGGTCCAATCGGGATGATTAAACGCTAGCAAACCCAAAGAAATTAATGCTTCATAATTCATCGTGGCATCACAAGCACGAACAATGGCTTGCTTATTCATGGTTCTCCACCGCTCGATTCGCCGGACCTGTTTAAAGTCCCAAAGGAAGAACATATTCAATAACGCTCCGAGTAACATGTTGTTTCGAGCATCAAGCCGATCGACCAATTTCCCTAGTTCGTGAACAGCAAATGACACATCGCGTCCCTTGGTTTCAGACTTAACTTTTTGCTGAATGTCTCGGTTCAATTTGGAATCAAACGTCTTCTCCTCTATCAACTTGACAGCCTCTCCAAATGCCACCAAAGCCTCACCAATCCGGTCTACTCGATTCGAAACCCGGTTCACTTTAGCTCCCTGGCTAAGTCCCCACAAAAAATGAATGATCCCCAGCACGATCAGGTAAGGAATAATGGAATAAACCGCAACCGACCACAGCAGACCTACTAAAAATATCCACGGGACCAACGGCACATAAATACGGTACAATAGGCCACCGAATGAAGAAGAAGGAGTATTAAAATAATTCTCCAAATATTGCTTCAAGTGATGGCGTGAGTCCAGATTGAAAAGCATTTGGGTTTGAAAGGCTTGCATGTGAACAGGATCCTCTTTGAGTTCTTCGACTGCTTCTTGCCTACCGACGATATCCTCTTTATTACCAGGCCGTAGCAACCAATTAGCTAACGTTCTCACTCCATCAGCACTGGCGCAACGGTTTATTTTGGAGAACAAGGAATCTGGACCAAATATATCCAGATCCGAAACATAGGGATGTTGACCGGTGTCAAATTGACGGCCATCCTCATACATGTTTTGTCTCTTATTCCTTACGTTAATTTCATTTTCGTTAACTCGATAAAAGGCACGTGCCTTTGTCAGCGATCGATCAAGTCGGCTCTGTCTAAAAACGAGATATACAAACAACAACATGACGCTGAGTATTGCACCCAAAACCAGCAATACATTATTTAGAGAAAATAATTGCCAAATCCCTACTCCGCCAAAAACAATGACACACAAGCGTAACAAGGAATTTCTCGTGATGCGCCGCTCTAATTCGCGCATCTCTTGTGCGGTATCGGTAATGTTTTTCTGATAAAAATTGGGTTCCATAGTGCTACGGTATAACATGTTTAAATTTTCTCTATGGCAACCATTACCACTAAGGACGCCTTCTCAACCCTCCCTACCACGCCTGATCCCCCACCAGTGGAACAAAGCGGAAGGTATCCAACTCAATTCGCTCAAAATCGTTTTCTCCGACCCTTAAAATAGTGACCATTTTTTGAAGTTTTTCATCGCCCACTGGTATGACCATTAATCCTCCTAACCGAAGCTGGTTCAACATTTTTTCTGGCACAAAAGGTGCACCCGCAGTGACAATAATTTTATCATATGGAGCATGCTCCGCAATACCACAGGATCCATCACCTAAGAAAAAATGAGCTTTATATCCCATGTAAGGCAAGACCTGAATAGTGCGATTGTATAAGCTCTCTTGCCGCTCAATGGTAAATACTTCGGCACCTAATTCTAATAAAATACAAGTTTGGTAACCTGAGCCTGTACCGATCTCTAATACACGATCACCTCTGTTAATGTGAAGCAATTGACTTTGATACGCAACCGTATACGGTTGGGAAATAGTCTGCCCATCGCCGATCGGAAATGCAATATCCCTATAAGCCTGATTCCAAAAGGTCTCATCGAAGAAAAAATGGCGGGGAACCTTACCGATTGCCTCCAATACCCGACGATCGTCGATCCCACGTGCTTCCAAATGTTTGACCAATTGTTTTCGTGCTCCACGCTCTCGGTAATTATCGATAAACTTATACGCCATAGTCCAAAATTAGCCTTATTTTATCATATTACAACGGTTTAAATGCAACTCATTCATGCTCAGAAAATTCATCGAGAGCTTAGCAATTCCCGTTTATTTTGTTAAATTTATGAACATAATATGTTTGACCAAAACTTACCAAACGACATTTTGGCCAACTCATCCAGACAACAGAACAATGAAAAATCTACTCGTATACACTTTTTTTTTACTTCTCTCTCTATCCTCGGCGTTCGCCCAGCAACAATCTCCAGCAGATGACGAGATCATAAAAATACTCGCTATTGGAAACAGCTTCTCTGAAGATGCATTGGAAGACTATCTACACGATATTGCGACCACTGCCGGGAAGAAGATCATCATCGGTAATCTTTATATTGGAGGCGCTCCCTTGGAACTTCACCTCAAAAATGCGCACAATAATCTCGATGCGTACAGCTATCGTAAAATCGGCTTAGACGGCAAGAAGCACACTACTGAAAAAGTCAGCATTGAACGCGCACTCGCCGATGAAAACTGGGATTACGTCAGCTTACAACAAGCTAGCCCATATTCAGGAAAATATTTAGTGGTCACCGAGTCGCTACCCAACCTTTGGACCTACTTAGTAGCCCATACACACTCGGATACAAAACCGGTTTATCATCAAACATGGGCCTATCAACAGGATTCTAATCATGAGGGATTTAAAAGCTATCAACAAGATCAACTGGTTATGTACGACAGCATCGTCAGTGTCACCAGTAGAATAGATGAGACCGATGATTTTGCTTTTATTGTACCGGCGGGCACAGCGATCCAAAATGCGAGGACGAGCTCT
The DNA here is from genome assembly GCA_019115805.1 of Candidatus Sphingobacterium stercorigallinarum. Lineage (GTDB taxonomy): Bacteria > Bacteroidota > Bacteroidia > Sphingobacteriales > Sphingobacteriaceae > Sphingobacterium > Sphingobacterium stercorigallinarum. Next base: position 17,165 of record DXCW01000142.1, on the reverse strand, counting down.
ATAGGAGATGTATTCACACGAGATGGCTATCACTTGGATTTGGGCATCGGTCGTTATACAGCAGCATTGACTTGGTACGGAAAGCTATTCGATGAAAATCCGGAGAAAACGCATTACAAACCAGAAAACCTCAACGATAAACAAATAAAAGTAGCACGAGAAGCGGCTCGAAAAGCCATCCGTAGACCGTTTAAAATTTCAAAAATAAGAAAATAAACATCTGGTCGGAGGGCGTTTGTTTGCGTCAATAGGGATCTACATCGATATGCACGCGTACGCCCCTATTCCTTTTGTCTAACTCAAACTGTATGTTAGCTTGACGAATGACATCTTTTACTTTGATGATAGAAATGCCCTTCCTTTCAATCTTCAACGTAATGGTTTGAATAAAATAATTTCGGACCCTAGCCACCAAGGGTGGTTCCGGTCCCAGAACGCGCGATCCCAAATGCTGACGGAGCAGCTCGCCGTAGATTTCCGCAGACTCTTTCACTAACAACTCGTCGGTATGCTTAATATCAATACGAATCATGCGGAAAAAGGGCGGATAATGGAAATTCTTCCGCTCTTGTACTTCAGTCAAAAACATAGTCATGTAGTCGTGGTTCATCACCTGTTCTAAAATCCGGTGATTTGGAACCTGCGTCTGAATCATGACACTCCCCTCGGCCTCTCGGCGTCCCGCCCGCCCGGCCACTTGAGAAAATAAACTAAATGCCCGTTCATACGCGCGAAAGTCCGGATAATTCATGATTCCATCCGCGTGAATCACACCGATTAAGCTCACATTTCCAAAATCCAATCCTTTGGTAATCATTTGTGTACCGACGAGCACATCGTACTGATGCTCATCGAAAGCACTAATGACTCGATCGAACCCATGTTTACCTTTAGTGGAATCCATATCCAATCGACCGATCCGAAGTTCAGGCTGCAAAAGCTCAAGTTCCTCAACCACGCGCTCGGTACCGAAGCCTTTGCTTTGTAAGTGCGCGTTTCCGCACGCCGGACAGGTTTGGTGAGGTGGCTCCGAAAACCCACAGTAGTGGCAATGCAAAAGATTACTCGACTTATGATAGGTTAAACTGACATCACAATTGACACATTTAGCTACAAACCCGCAAGTACCGCACTGCAGAAACGGCGTATATCCCCTGCGATTTTGAAAAAGAATAACTTGCTGCTTTTTCGCTACAGTATCCGCAATCGCCTGTAACAACTCGTCACTAAAATAGGATTTAATTTGGTTTTGTTTCTTAGCGGCGACCATATCGACAATCGTGATATCGGGTAATTTTGCTTTACCATACCGCTCAAAAAGGGAAATCAGCCCATATTTTCCAGCCTTCGCATTATAATAACTCTCCACCGAAGGTGTTGCCGAACCCAAGAGCACTTTAGCATTGTGTTGGATTCCCATATAAATCGCTGTATCCCGCGCATGATATCGCGGTGCTGGCTCATACTGCTTATAAGAAGATTCGTGCTCTTCATCGATGATGATTAGCCCCAGATTCTCGAACGGCAAGAAGACACTGGAGCGCGCACCAACAACCACTTGGAAGTCACCAGACTGAACTTTATGCCATACTTCTGCGCGCTCGTTATCATTAAACCGCGAGTGATACACGCCCAATTTATCTCCAAAATATAATTTTAATCGATGCGTAATCTGAGTCGTAAGCGCAATCTCGGGAAGCAAATAAAGCACCGATTCACCTCGGTCAAGGGCCTGCTCAATTAATCGAATATAGACTTGTGTTTTTCCTGAGGCTGTCACCCCGTGTAACAGTGCGACTGATTTTTCGCCAAAGCTCGTCATGATTTCCTGCAACGCCTCATTTTGAGCTATGCTCAACTTAAACTCACGATCAAGTGTTACATCGGCACCGTTCAATCGACTCACTACTTTTTCATAAGTAGAAAAGAAACCTTTTTCAATCAATGCTGAAATAGCGGAACTGCCACATGCACTCGCTTCGAGCACATCCTGTCTTGTTATATCTTCGCGTTGCTTCTTAAGTTGTAAAAATGCAATGACTGCATCCTGCTGCTTCGGCGCTCTACTTAAACTATCGAAGATCACCTTGCGCCCCTTTTCATCAGAAAACTCAGGCGCTAAAGTCAAGAAAAGCTTCGTCTTGGGCTTATATCGGTTTTTTATTTCTTCAGAAATCAGAATAAACCCCTCGTCATAAAGAGACTTCAACAGCGGGAATACCGATTTCTGGTCCAACAGCTTCATCACATCTTTAACCGCCAATTCTCCAGCGACGTCCAACGCTTCCAGAATTAAATATTCTCTGTCTTTAAGGCGAGTACGATCCAAATCGGCATCCCCTGACGCTACTATTTTCGTTTCAGAAGCCATCTTGAAAGATGCGGGGAGGGCGGCTTGTAGAACGTCCCCTAACGTACACATATAGTAATCAGAAATCCATTGCCAAAGCTCCAGCTGTTTAGCGCTGACCAATGGTCGATCGTCCACGAGGTCCAAAATGTATTTCGCTTCGTATTTGAGTGGAGCTTCCGTATGAACAGTTTGGATAATTCCCGAATAGAGTTTGTTTTTCCCAAACTGTACAATGGCTCGCATGCCCGCTTTGGTCCTATCGTTTAACTCCACTGGAACCCGATACGTATATGGTTTCGCAATGGCTAAAGGTAAAATGACTTCTACAAATAAAGTCCTGCGCGATTCCGTGAAATCCAGCTCCTCCATATTACAAAAATACGATTTACAATCCGATTAAAACGTACCGTATCAGGTAAGGGTTTTTTCCACCGGATTTCGAGAGAAAGTTTAACAACTACGCCCTGTGTTTTAACGCCGCTATAAACAAGGCAATCCACCCTATAATAAAACAGACTCCTCCGAGCGGTGTTATAGGTCCGATAAACGATAGGTGTTCAATACCCAAGAGATTTCGAGTACTCAATACGTAAAGCGAGCCGGAAAACAGAAGGATCCCCAAGGTAAACATGATATAAGAGACCTTTATTGACTGACTTTTCGCTCTGGAAAAGGTAGATAAGAACAGAAGCGCAAGCGTATGGTAAAATTGGTATTCATTAGCTGTCTTCCACGTATCAAGGTGTCGTTCTGTAATCTTTCCTTCCAGACCGTGCGCACCAAAGGCACCAAGTATTACGGCAATCACGCCAAATAAGGAAGCCGTTAAGATAATTTGTTTATTCATAAAGATCAGAAAACGCGATTGTAAAATTCCTATAAATCTATAAAATTTACTTCTTAAAAGCACTCCTAATTTTACAAATTTGTCTATATTGAAACTTTCTAACAACATAATGTTTAGATTCGTTCATGAGAAACACCATCATTTTTGCGGCTATTCTCTTTGTTGCTGTGGTCATTACGTCCGTATTTTACTTTGGAAACCTTGGCCGAGATCCAAAGAGCTCGATTAAACCGTTGCATCAGCTTCCGGCCGATACTTATTTTATTTCATCGTTCGCCAACGACGATGCTACCGATAATATTTTCAAAGATTTTCAGATTTTCGAAGCCATTTTGGGGACCGAACAGACAGATAGATGGGTCGAGTTGAAGCGCCAGCTATTACGCAGCCCGAAGTTCGCACCATTGATTAGTGGCAACCAGATCTTCATCTCTTTCCATCCCGATGACGAAAATATAGCCCCAGTGTTCTCCGTTACAGCTACTCAAGATCTCGACCAAAGAACCCTAGATCAAACACTTTTAACGGTTAGTGAAACCTACACAGTCACCACACTAGACACCAATAATATCCGCTTATATGAATTATTTGACACGCAAAGTGACAGTATCAACGCTGACCAGCCCGCTGTAAATTCGCGCTTTTACGTTACCTATACCCACGGCACTTTCTTTGCGAGCTATCGTCCTCACACCTTACTGCGAATCGCCGACGATAGGGAGGAAAAATTATCCCCAAAACAAGTAGAATACTTCGAACAGCACATGAATCGTAACAGTGCCTTTAGTGTATTTCTCCCTCAACAAAACACCTTACCTTTTATCGAAGCTATTAAACGAGCGCGACCGGGCGACTTTCTACGGCAATTTACCGATTTGCACGGTCAAACCGTATGGAATATTAATTTTCGACAAGACGCGTTAATGTTAACTGGAGAGAGCCAATTACAGGATAATAAAAATCATTACGTATCGCTATTCAGCCGTCATCAAAAAACCGATCAGCGACTCTATCGATACTTCCCAGAGAACACCATGCTCTATATCGAATATTCGTTCAGTGATCGACAGCGCTGGTTTACTGATTTGAGAACATGGCAAGATCACGATACGCCTGCTCATACCTTAGATGGACAAGGGGATCAGATTGATAACGACACTCCGAATCTACTCCGGGATTTCCAATCGGCGATCGGAAATAACTTTGCCTTGGTAGAGCAATCAAATTCGGATTATCTCGGTTTTGTATCTATCCAAGACACGGCAACATTTGAACGGCTAATCGATGCCGTTGCTCAACGCAGCACGGATCAAATATACCGGTTTAGGTATTCCAAAACCCCATATCGATTCTATGGACAAGCCTTCAAGGCATTTGAACGCCCCTACTTTACTCGAGTTGATGACGTCATTGTAATGGCGAATCGACAAGCCACGGTGAGCAATTATTTGCGCGATTGGAAAAATAAAAAGATTCTAACAGGCACTATTGGATTCAAGAACCATGAGAAAATACAGGGGAACGATGCCAATGTCACTTTCTTTGTCAATCGCAAATTAGCCGATCCGCTTATTTATAATCAATTGAAATCAGATTACCGAAAAATCTACCGGGATACCGATCAATATGGCTTTGAAGATTTTTATGGATGGTCTTTACAATTATCGGGAAATGATGGCAACTTTATCAGTCGACTCAACGCCACCTATAAAACTAAAGATCGTCTAGGCGTGAGCGAAGCCTGGTCTTACCCGATGAAGAGCCGGTTAATAAATGGTCCTTATGTTTTCGACTATGCAGATACCTCACAGTTTATTGTAGCACAAGAACAAAACCATACGGTCCACGCCATTCGTCCAAATGGTGAGAAATTATGGTCCGCTGTTTTTTCCGGCCGGATAGTCGGGGAAATTCAACAATTAGCGGACCGAAGTCTACTTCTTGCTACGGATCGTCGCAGGTTATACCGATTTGATACCGAAGGCCATACGCTAACTGGGTTTTCGACCAGCTTACGAGCCGAACCCACAGCGAGCCCTACGCTAGCCCAGCACGACACACTCCAATTCATCGTCGTACCATCGGCCCACTCCATCATGGCATTTGACATGCAGGGCGGCCCGGTCACCGGCTGGGATGAGGTGCAGGTGGAGGGCCGCATTCTTGGTCCTATTCGCCAAATTGACGATCAACTCGTGGTGTCAACAAGCTTTGGCCGAGTCTATTTCTACGATTTTCAAGGCAACCGCACCAAGGAGATCGATCTGCCTGGAGACATCACATTCACCGGTCCACTGGGTGCTGTAAAAAACGACGGTGTTGACCTTTTATATCAAGCGGATAACGAAGGCAGAATTTACCAGATCAGGAGCGACGGAAGTAGCCGCATCGCCCTGCAGGACACAAGCTGGTCGAAAGGCTATGAAATCACTTTTCAGAATATCGCAGGCGGCACCCTACCCGAGATGGTAGTGACCGAAGGGACAAACCTTCGGGTGTACGGACTTGGCGATACGTTAACATCGGTATACGATTATGCCTTTACCCAGCCTATACGAGATCGCCCTGTTTTTTCGCCTGCTTCGGGTGGTCTCCAGCAACTGGGGGTGGCGCTGCGAAACAACAACTTACTATACTTATTGGATGACAATGGCAAGCTTCTCGATGGGTTCCCCATACAAGGTCAACCTCTATTTTTCTACGGGAAGATAAATTACAATTCTGGCAACTACCTATTAACAACGAAACACGATTTTAAAATCTACGCTTACCCACACTAATCTTTTCAAATTCAGCCTTTTTTGGTTTTCACATAATTTAACTTTACTGGTGCTGGAATGGATAAAAAAAGTTTTATTAGGCGTTTTTTTTTCAGTAGGTTTGCAATCACAAATTACGTAATGTTAAGAGGAAAAGAATTTATAGAAGAACTTTCTAAACCTAAAAAGATTGTCATCACCACTCATCATAAACCAGACGGGGATGCGCTTGGTTCGTCTTTGGGGCTTTATCACTGGCTAAGCGGAAAAGGGCATCAGGTTCAGGTGATCTTATCTTCTGACTTCCCCTCATTCTTGGATTGGATGCCGGGTTTTGATGATCTGATGTATTATCCTAATCAGCCTGAAGTAGCGCAACAACATTTCGATCAAGCAGATATCATCTTTTGTTTAGATTACAGTGCCTTGTCCCGAGCTCATGCTTTAGCGCCTGTTATTCAGCATGCAAAAGCAACTAAATGGATGATCGACCATCATTTGGAGCCCGAAGAATTCGCGGAAGTCATGTATTGGGACTCGAACGCGGCGGCAACCGCACAGCTTGTTTATACGTTTATTACCGAAGTTTGTGCTGACGTAAACGGGATCACCCAGACGGTTGCCTCGTGCTTATACACGGGAATCATGACCGATACCGGTTCTTTCCGTTTCAAATCCACTACTGCCGCTGTGCACCAGATTATTGCCAAACTTATTGAGGCGGGGGCAAAAAATTGGGAGATTCACGAAAACATCTACAATAGCTCAACAGAAAACCGGTTGAAATTTTTAGGTTATTGTTTGTTAAACTGTTTGGAAGTCATCCCAGAATACAATACTGCGCTATTCTCCCTCACACGGGACGATTTGGAAAAGTTCAATATAACAACAGGCGATACAGAAGGCCTAGTAAATTATGCACTTTCCATCAAGGGTATCCGTTTAGCCGGACTCTTTGTTGACCGTACAGAGCTTATTAAACTATCTCTTCGATCAATAGGAGACATCCCTTGTAATGAAATCTGCAAAAAACACTTTAACGGTGGCGGTCATTTGAACGCTGCTGGAGGCAACTCAACCGATGATCTTCAAACCGTCGTTAGTCGCTTCAAAGCGATTCTTCCGGAATATCAGAGTTATTTAACATAAGCATATCATTTAAGCGTTATCAATAGAAAAATGAAAAAATCAATCTTAGTATTAACAGCAGCAGCGGGTCTAATGTTAGCCTCATGCCAGAATTTCAAGAAGGGTGAAGGAGGCTTAGAATATAAGTTTCTTAAGGACAACGGACAGGAAAAAGCTGTAGGTGGCGATGTACTAGCGATGGATATCATCGTTAAAACTGACAGAGATTCATTGTTAGCTAGCACATACGATTTAGGACTCCCTCAAATAGCTCCTATTATACCTGACTCCATGATGCAGGGCGGGTATCCTGGAGATAACAATACGATGTTAAAAATGTTGGGAGAAGGCGATAGCGCGGTTTTTAAGTTAAACTTGGACACCATGGCTGCGAAAACCGGACAACCTAAGCCCGAGTTCGCCGACAACTTCATTCAATTTACGATTAAAGTTAGAAAACACTTCAAAAAGGGAGATTTAACAGACTCGGTTTTATTTGAGCAGGTCAACGAATATTATCTAGCGGAAATGGAAGGCTTGAAGAAAGCAGAAGATGGTAAAATTGCTAGCTATGTAGAAAAAGAAAAATTACAACCGAAGAAAACAGAGTCAGGCTTGCAGTATGTCATTACTGAAGAAGGTACAGGAAACCAACCTTCCGTCGGTGACACCGTCGTTATCAATTACACCGGGCAACTGACCAATGGAAAAATTTTTGATACCAACGATCCAAAGTTAGCCGAAGAAAATGATCTGTTTAACCCCATGAGGCAGTACGAGCCCCTTCGTGTGCGGGTAGGCCACACACCAGTAATTGCGGGATGGACTGAAGGTCTGCAGTTATTGAAAAAAGGTGCGACAGCGAAGTTTATCATTCCTTCGGAATTAGGATACGGTGAAAGACAACAACAAAACACCATTCCTCCGTACGCGCCATTAGTTTTCGATGTAGAAATCGTGGACATCATTCCAGGACCAGCAGAAGATGCGGAAGCTGCGCCAGCACCTCAAGCACCATCAGCGAACTAAGTAAGTTTGGTCAAGCCATACTAAACGCAGTTTTCTATTTTGAAAGCTGCGTTTTTTTGTTCCAAAGGATGCGTATATCTAACATTATATTAACTTTGGCCCCATGGCTATACAACATACGCGACCCGAACACCTATTGGTCGACACACATACCCATATTTATTATCACGTGGACAGCGATGAATTGAATGAACAAATGGCGCGGTGTCAAGAAAACGGAATAGAAAAACTCGTATTACCCAACGTCGATATCGACTCTATAGCGAAAGTATTCCGTACTACTGAAGCTTATCCTGAGCACTGTTTCGCCATGTTAGGGCTCCATCCTTGTAGCGTATCGGAAGACTATAAGCAGGTTTTAACGCATATAGAGAAAGAGATCCCAAACCGTAGCATCTCTGGAATCGGGGAAATCGGCATCGACCTATATTGGGATCAGTCTACCTTATCCTGGCAGCAAGATGCCTTTGTCCAGCAAATGAGGTGGTCTACGCAGTTGAAACTCCCCATATCCATTCACTGTAGAGACGCTTTTGATGAGGTTTTCAATAGTATAGAACAATTTTCCGACCGCAGACTATTCGGTGTATTTCATTGCTTCACCGGCGACTTGCAACAAGCCCAGCGTGCCATTGACCTCGGTCTTAAACTGGGTATAGGTGGCGTCGTCACATTCAAAAACTCAGGGCTGGATAAAGTCGTCAGTCAGATCGACCCCAAGCACATCGTATTGGAAACCGACTCTCCGTATTTAGCACCGACTCCCAAACGGGGTAAGCCAAATGAAAGCAGTTATTTAATACACATCGCGCAGAAGGTGGCAGATTTATATCAGATGTCGTTAAGTGAGTTAGCTCGTATTACGACGGAAAACGCAAGACAGGTCTTTAACTTTTAGTTTATGTACAACATCTTCATTATCTATACAGGCGGCACCATTGGCATGGTAAAAGATGCCAAGACTGGAACATTTGTTCCATTTGATTTTCAGCTGATTGAAAAAAACTTACCTGATTTAAGTAGACTGGAGTATCAGGTCACTGTGCATTCCTTCACGCCCATTATCGATTCCTCTAACATGCGTCCAAGCATCTGGATAGAAATGGCACAGATCATACGAGACAATTACGAGCGTTACGATGGCTTTGTTATTCTACACGGCTCCGATACAATGGCTTTCTCTGCATCTATACTTAGCTTCTTATTAGAAGGTTTACAAAAGCCCGTCATATTATCCGGTTCGCAGCTTCCAATTGGTGAAATCAGGACAGACGCCCGCGAAAATCTAATGACGGCACTGGAAATCGCCTCCGCGAAAAAGGACGATCGCTCGATTATTCAAGAAGTGTGCATTTTATTTGACAACAAACTGTTTAGAGGGAACCGATCGTTTAAATACAATTCAGACAAATTCGAAGCCTTTCGTTCGCCCAATTACCCCGTTTTAGCAGAAGCCGGAATACACATTCGGTACAACCACGACGTATTATTAGATAATACGAACAAGGAGTTTATTTACCACGATAAAATTGACAATCGTGTGGGTGTCCTCAAGCTATTTCCTGGAATCAGCATCGAAACGATCCGAGCAGTGCTCGATTCCCCTGTGCGAAGTATTGTCATGGAGACCTTCGGAAGCGGAAATACCATGACTGACTCTTGGTTTTTGAATGCATTACAACAAACTATACAATCGGGCAAAAATATTCTAGACATCTCGCAATGTAAAGTAGGGTCCGTAGAGCTGGGACGTTACGAGACCTCCAATGAACTAAAAAGTATTGGTGTACTCAACGGCTATGACATGACTTTTGAAACGGCTGTCACCAAGTTGATGTATTTACAAGGAGAATTAGCCGATCAGGAGCAAGTAGCCTATTGGATACAACAAAATATTCGAGGGGAGCTTACGTCGTACGATTAGCAAGCAGTTCCGCAACTACAAACGTACTGCCGCCGATAAAAATTAAATCACCAGGCCGGTACGCTGATTCTGCACAACAGACCGCCTGCTCGATAGAGGCAAAGGGTTGACCATAAAGCCCAAATGTAGCGGCCAGTTGGCACAAACTTTCGCTCGCGATGGCTCGAGGCATATCTGGTGCGCAAAAGTAATATTGGGCCGTCTTGGGAAGCAATGCCAGCATAGAACTCAAATCTTTATCCTTCATCGCTCCAAGCACCACGTGCAACGCATTATATTCTAAACCTTCCATATTTTGTAATACGGCACGTATCCCCTCCTCGTTATGAGCCGTATCACAGATGGTCCAAGGGTTGGTATTCAGTGTTTGCCAGCGACCTTTTAAACCCGTTCTACTTGCGGCATCACGCAGGCCAGTTGCAAGCTGCGAATCGTTAATTTTATATCCCTTTTCACGCAAGCGATCCACAACGGTTAACACCCCCAGCAGGTTTTTCTCTTGGTAGGCTCCAGTAAGATCCAACACAAATGTTCTCGACGTGTTTTCACGAATATGCTCTACAGCTAGCTCCAAGCCATTAACTACACGTGACCGCTGGGTAACGCGATATTGCTCGTCAGCGAAATAACTGGGGCTTTGCCTTTCCTCAGCAATACGACGAAACACCGGTTCAGTTTCCGATTGACGCTCCGAAATGACGACCGGACGGTACGGTTTGATGATACCGGCCTTCTCGCGAGCTATTTCGCCCAGCGTATCGCCCAGCAAATCAACATGGTCCAATCCGATATTGGTGATCAACGATACCAGGGGATCGATGATGTTTGTACTGTCTAGTCGACCACCTAAACCTACTTCAATAATCGCCACATCTACTTCTTCCTGCGCAAAGTAATCAAATGCCATGCACACCGTGACTTCAAAGAACGAAGGCTTAAGTTTTTCGATCAAAGAAAAATGACGTTGCACAAAGCTCTTCACAAATGCTTCAGGGATCATCCTACCATCGATCCGGATGCGCTCCCGGAAATCAATCAAATGTGGGGAGGTGTACAATCCCGTTCGATACCCTGCGGCTGCCAATATAGAGGCTAGCATATGCGATGATGATCCTTTGCCATTCGTTCCGGCAACGTGTACGCTCGGGAAGCGCTTGTGGGGATTACCTAAGGCTTCACAAAATAATAAGGTTCGTTCCAGATCTGGCCGGATCGCCTTGGCCCCCTGCCGGGTAAACATAGGCAGCCGGTCATACAGGTATGCGATAACCTCAGCATAAGTTTTCATAAGATATGAACTGGTGAATTATCGAACGCGGAATCTAAACGTAATACGCCCTGTCTGTGTCTGAGGGGCGCTAGCCAGCGCGTTCAATTTGGCCTGTTCTACGGCACGAATACATTTCTCTATTAAACGATAATCGGCAATCGTCGTTCCTTTAGCTTGTCTTGCTCTAATGATGTTCCCTTTATTATCCACCGTGAATTCAATGTTGACGATCCCGTGTTGCTGTCCATTGTCTTCTATCTTCGGTGGAACGGTGAATCGTCTGTTCTCTAACGACAACATCGAATCGCCAAAACCAGACCCACCTTCACCATAATTACTGGCTAGCGGATCGCCTAAACGTGAACCCTGGTTACCTGCTGTGGTCCCTTCACCGTCTCCTGCTCCTTGCGCATTATTCTTCTTTCCTTTATATAAAGCATTGGGATTCACTGCAGGGGTCGAATTTTCTTTTTCAGTGGTCGATTGTTCCGCAACGGTCTCCACAGGCTTCTCGGCCTTCGCCACTGCCGGTGCCTCTTCTATATCTTGTGTCGCAACTGCTTGATCAGACACTTGTTGTGAAGGAGTAGCTACGGGAGTGGAATTGGGATCGATTTTATCCGGCCGTACCTGATTTGCATTCTCATCCATTGACGGCTCATCTACACTCATATAATCATCGCCCATCCCCTCTTCCGAAGTTCCATAGTTTACAATAATTCCACCCATACCGTACTCGGGGAGGCTACTGCCTAGCACAATAAAAAAGGCAATAATAGCCAACCCTAAGGTAATTAAGGCTGATATACCTAGTGCTTTGGGAAGGTGATTTTCCTCTTGATGTTGATTATAATACATATCCTACTCTCCGTTCATTTTCGACCACAATGCGATTAAAAAGTTTAATTTGACGTGTCATTACGGGTTGGACTCGGCTCGGTAGCGAGAACCAATTTTACGCGCAATTTATTCGCGACATCCATCACCGAAATAACATTCTGAATGGGCACCGAGCTATCCGCATATAACATAATGGTTAATTCTTCCCCGGTCGCTATATTCGTTTGTATATAACCTTCCAAGGATTCGAGCGGTACAGCCTGATTATCCACATGATAAACTAAATCACCAGTGATAGAAATGGTCATCGTCCGTTTCGCGACCGACTGTTCGCCTGCACTAGACTTAGGCAAGAGTAGCTTGACCACTTGCGGGTTTGCCACCGCTGAAGCGAGCAAAAAGAATAACATCAAAAAGAACATGATATCATTTAATGCCGCGGTATGTACTTCAGCCGAAGGTTTATTTCTCTTATTTCGTAAATTCATTTAAATTCCTTTCCGATGAACCGGAGCTTACGCGCTAGGTTCGTCCAACAAATCAATAAATTCAATGGCATCCGTCTCAATACGCAGAATCAACCGCTCGACCATCATGTTTAAAATATGGTAGCCAATATAGGCTAAAATACCAATCGTTAATCCTGATGCCGATGCAATCATTTTCACGTATAAACCTCCAGAGACCGTGCCGATATCAATTCCACCAGCTATTTCCACTTCCCGGAAGATTTGAATGACACCAAAGATGGTCCCTACGAATCCAAGCATGGGCGCGATCCCAGCTATAATTCCCAGAATGTTGATATTTTTCTCTAATCTAGAAACTTCAAGTCGGCCCTGGTTTTCGATCGCTCCCTCAATATCTTTAATCGGACGACCAACACGGGTTAAACCCTTTTGCAACATTCTGGAAAGGGCTGAATTATTCGATCTACAAGCCGCCATTGCCGCATCCAATTTTCCGGAGAGGACATTGCTCTTTACCGTGCCCAATAAACCTCCTTCTTGCTTACTTGCTTTCCGAATGGTAAAGTAACGTTCAAAAAAGATGACCAAACCAAGGAAAAACAAAATTAAGATCGGAATCATAATCCAACCACCTTTCATCATCATCTGAAGAAGGTTAAGCTCTTCGGTCTGTGCCAAGGCTACGGATTGTTGTTGTACTTGATTCAACGTGTCAACGATTTCGGGGTTCTGTACAAAAGACATAGTTTATAAAAGTATTTTACTGTGTTTATTTACGGATTAATTCTTTGGTGCCAGGCATCGGATACATGGTACCTCCTGACATAACGCAAGGCCGAATCGGCCTCCGCTTTCGTTTCATAAGTATCCCATATTACTCTTTTTTTGTTGTGGGCTAACTTACTAGGGATTACGCGCACGGCGACAAACCCTGCTTTATTAAATGACTCTGCTTGCTCAAAGGCTTGCGCTAAGGTATTATGGGTACCAATAACGATTTGAAAAGTATGGTTCTCCGGTATTAACGGAAGATCATCGCGACTATGCACACTAGTCATACTGCTCACCGTGTCTTCTGCTCCAGCTGCCGTATCCAATGCCTCCGTTTTTTGAACACTAGAATCCGTACTTGCTTGCCCTTCATCAGCAGATGTATTTTGTGTGGCGTCGCCATTGAAATAAAACAGGCCGGCAATCAATAACGCCGCTAGTCCTGCGACCCATAAGTACCATTTCGATCGGTTGTTTTCAGGCTCCACCTCCACATCTTCCTCCTCGGCCGATGGAACCGCATTTTGACTTTCGCTAAGCACGTCCGTCTCTTTCGCTTGATTCTCGAATGCTGGAATGCTCTCCTCTTCTATCCGCTGGTCTGGGGATGCCTGTTTATCGATATCAACATCCTTCTTCTCCGGCAGCGGGTCTGCAGTAATGGGCTGCAATTGAAATCCTGCTAAATCCTCCGGTTTGAAAACCAAGGATGTGCCATGCCTGACCAATTGACCTACATGTGTAAGTCGAGCCATCCCTTCATTTTTGATCTGCTCAAAAAGCTCCAAAACAGCCGACTCGACTTCCAATTCGGCGTCCGAGCGAGACAAATCATTACTTTGTTGAAAATACTCCACAAAATCTATCCCACTAGTCCCTTTAGCATCGAATTCCAGATACGTCATCGGTGGAAGGTATATTCCTTTGTTCTCGTCATAGACAGATGGCGTGTGCATCCGCTTGAACACGCCCAAGCCCTTCACATACACATCTTTTCTGTGTTTTAACAACCGGTGAATATATCGCCCTAAATCCATCTACTTTCTTTCTTGTTGCAAAGTTAAAATTTGTCTCAATTAAAAAGAAAAATTCACACCCCCTAAAATATTGAAACCTAATTTCGGATAATAAAGATAACGCTGGTATTCGGTATTCAATAAATTATTGGCCTTTACAAATATACCGATCTGTTGGGTCGCTTTATATTCAGCGCCCGCGCTTAAATCCAAAAATGAGTCCACGGTTTGTTTCTCAATTGGGGTGGGAGAGGAAGTTGCCGGCGCCCAACCGCGTGCATAGCTTAAGCCGTGAAAAAGGGCTTCCGCATCGATGTATAGCTTCTCGGAAATGTTAAAACGTGCATTGGCCGCTAGTTTCATTTTTGGTAGGTGCCATGCTTCCTCTTGATTTACCATCGTATACTGGTCAATATTTAGACGTCCTCCCAGATTCACTACTTCTGAAAGCCGCACATTAATTTCTCCTTCAATGCCTAAGTGAGTGACGGCATCATCACCTTCTCCGTCATAAATCAAATCAAACATATATGGGCTTTCTAGGTTGTTCGCGAACATGGCCAAACCTTCTACTTTTTTGTAGAAACCTTTGACTTTGTATCCGAACGTCGCACCCGCATTTCCTTTGATTCCCCCATAAATATTCATACGATCAATGGTGTTTCGTATATCTAGATTTGGACCTAAATAAGGATTTTCGCGGCTAAATTCTTTGAAAGATCCCTTACGTACACCACCTGATACTCCTCCAAAAATATAAAAGTATTCCGGCACCAAAGAGAAATCAATTTCCGCCTCGGGAAATACGTTAAATCGCGAGCTATCACCAAACTCAGAAACAATATTTGCTCCTAATGTGATGTTATAGTTTGCTCCTTTGAATCGAATATAAGGATTAATTGATGCGATCGAATTATTCAATTTTCCAGTCGGGGAATGTACACCCGACACCGAATTAATATCCAAGGCAATATTAGCTCCCGCGTTGAACGCTCTGTATCGCTTATTCAAATATCCCCCTAGGGCGATGGAGTTTTCTTTCGCACTGAACTTATCGCTATAGGCGTACGCATCGGCCTTTAGTGAGTAGCTCAATGCATCCTCGTTCTCTGGATCAAAATTACTCGTCAGCTCCCCAGAAAAATAGATATCATTAAAGCGCTGTGCTTCAAATGCGGAATTTAAAGTCGCGCCGTCGCCATTTTCTGGCACGCCATAGAAATTCGTTCCATACCCATTATACCCGACCACACCGTTGAGGGTAAAAAGTGGAAAAACACGGCGACCGAAGATGCCGACCTCCTGACGTGAGAATTTCTGTGCTTCCAACACTCCTTTCTGACTGAGATGTTTTAGAAAACCTCCAAAGCGTATATCTTCATAGTCTTCCACAGCAAAATAGGCCTCACCTAATAAGGTATTAAAGTTACCAGCCCCAAACTTCACATAATTACTACGGTGTTCACGCCACTCAGAGAAGGGCGTTTCCATTATCTTTAATTCCTTTAAACCCGTATTGATATCCAATTTCCTGTCGGGTACATTCCCATAGTTCAACTTCGGCATGTATTCCCGTTTGTTCGCCATATCCGGACTTCTCCGGATTTTTACCGCATCGGCGAGAATAGGACGATAGTCACGAACAATATCAAACGAATCCAATGTCACTGGGCGATCTGACGTGTCTCTCACTTGACCATTCACGCCTATTCCGGTTCCCAATAACAACGTTAATAGAGTAGCCTGTTTAAAAACATTATTCAACTTCATCTTTTCCTATTCTTATTTAAGATTGTTCAATATTTCTTCTGCTTCTTGTAAAACACCGTCCTCGGTGTTTTCGTAGTTGTCCATCACACTTTCCAGAGTGGATTTCGCTTGAAAACTATCTCCTTGAGCGGCATACGCTTGCGCCATGAGAATGAAGCCCTTTGCAACCCAATAATCATAAGAGGCAAACGAATCAGAGATATCAAAAGCAGACTGTATCGCGCCATCGTAATTTTTGTTCTTCAGTTGCTGATCAGCCACTAAATATCGGGCTTCTGCTCCTGTCTCTGTTTTCGACTTCAATGCCGCCAAGTTCAGTTCCTTCATGCCTTCGGATCCTTTATGAGTTGACAAGTACGCTTTGGCTGCATAGAGATGCCCTCTCGCGATATCTTCTTCCGACGATTTCTCATAGTTCTTGACAATCTCCGCATAGTTCAACGTTTCAGTATAATCCCCCATATGGAAATAACTAACCAACAAGTTGTTCACCGCCCAGCCGTAGTTTTCCTTATATTCTGAAGTTAGCTCCAACTTCTTCAACACTTGCACGGCCTCGTTGTATGCTTCGTTTCTCAAATGCAACTTCGATACGGAAATCAGGGTCTGTTCGGTATAGGCTGACGTCCAGTCGTTCATGATGATATTAAAATCGTGTAACGCCTCTTCATCATTCCCCAAATTGGCATTACTTTCCGCTCTAAGAAAACGAGCATGTTTCTCCTGAATTGGTTTAGGGAACTTATCAAAGTACGCGTTAATCGCTTCTACTGTGCCTTGCCAATTTCCACGGTCGAATAAGGTGCGGGCAATCGAGAAGGTATGAGCGTCTTGTTCGGCAGTGCTTAAGTCACCAATATTCGTTCCGGTGGCATACCGAATAAAACCCGCTGCGTCCCCCCGATCTAAATAAATATTCTCAATCGATGATAGCGCTTGTTTCGCTTCATCGGTTGTCGGATACTGATCCACAACCCGTTGAAATGTG